>CAZPEZ010000088.1:0-19034 GCA_964585715.1 uncultured Occallatibacter sp. | reverse complement strand
GGCACGGTGCCCATCTCGCGCAGATACATGCGGACGGGGTCGTTGGTTTTTTCCAGGGTTCCGGGGGTCAGGTCGAGCTCGACATCCTCGCCGCTCTCTTCCAGTTCGAAGTCTTTGTCGCTCGCGAACTTCGGCGCGTCCAACAGATCGATGCCCTGACCGCTGATCGTAGTCAGAAGATCGTCCATGTCGTCTGCCGAGCCCATCTCTTCCGGCATGATGTCGTTTACGTCGCCGTAGGTGAGATAGCCCTTTTCCTTACCGGTCTCGATAAGGTTGGTGATATCGTCGTCGAATTTCTCGTTTGTCGCCAATGCAATCCTGCTCTCAGCGCGATCTTCTGTATGCACCGTGTCGCGCGACGGCGCGGCGTCGATCACGCGCGGCGAAGAAGGCTCAAGAAGAACGCTTCGCGCGGATAGGCGCACCTTAGGGCTCCCGCAAAACGCGCGAGGCCACTTAATTCATCGCTCGGAATCGGATGTCCGCGCTTCAGGTTTCTCCTGGTCGCCCGCGAGCCGAGGCTCATATGTGGGGCAGAGGGGGCGCGCATCCTCACAGAGATCAATAGAATAACACAGGTCGATCGCGTGCCGCCAAACAATTCATCGGCTATTCCCCGGCAGGATTTCAGTGGTTCTTCGTCTTTCGCCGCGTCGGAGAAGCCTCTCAGTCCGCTCCACTCCCACTTCTTTAGACGCCGAAAACCCCGGCAACGCTGCAAAGGCTATTTGGATGTGGCCAAATCGGCGAGCCTGGACCAGCGATTCCTGCTCGGCGTTTGCGCGCCCGGCCGTTCACCAATAGCCGTCTCAAAGCCCAAATGGCAGCTCTCAGCTCTGCAGCCGCCGCAGAGCCCGATCCAGCTCCAGCTTTTTCTGGGTCAAGACCGCCAGCTCGGCGTGATCTACGCGCCGCTCGGCCTCGCCGATCTGCACCCTGAGCTGGCGCAACTGGCTCTCAATGCACCGTTTCTGGAGGCTCACCACTGCACCCTCCACTGTCTCCGTCGGCGGCGACTCTGCCTCCCCCATCAGCGCCTGGGCCAGCAGGGCCATCTGCGCCTGATCCTCTACCATCTCCATGGGGTCCTGGGCACCCCGGTGGGCCAGAGACTGCATTGCCGGAAAGGCTCTAAGTGCCTCGAACAGCTCGGGTTGCTGCGTAATGGCTTCGACGGCAATCCGCCGCGCCTCCTGATGTTCGGGATCGGCGATGGACAGCGCCCGGAGCATCACCCGTTCCACCTCGGTCAGCCCAGAAGTGCGGATCTCGACGTGATCCCGACGCCGCAGCGCCGCCTGCCTTAGTTCTTCCCGCATTACGGCCGAGTCGATGCCCAGCTTCTGCGCTGCGTCGGCGGCAAACTGGTCACGCGACAGCTTCTCCGGGATGCGGCGGATGTGGGGCAGGAGGTAGTTCATCGCTCTCACCTTCTGCTCCGCACTCGCCCCTGGAAACATCTGGCGGGCTCGCTCTATCAGGAAATCGGCCTGGCTGCGCGCGCCTTTCACCGCTTTGATGTAGGCGTCCACACCTCGCTCGCGGATGAAGCGATCGGGGTCCAGACCATCGTCCAGAGTTACGATTCGGATGTTGAACCCTTCTTCGGTAAGCAGAGCAATCGTCTTCGCGGCGGCATTGTTGCCGGCATCGTCGGGATCGAAGTTGGCAACAACCTGGGGCGCGCGGCCAGGGATCGAGGTGTGTCGCTTCAGGATCGCCACCTGCTGTTCGGTGAAGGCCGTGCCGCTGGTCGCGATCACGTTCTGAATCCCGCGTAGGTAGACGCTGATGCAATCCATCTGGCCTTCGACCAGCAGGGCGAACTCGAGCTGCCGAATCGCCGTCTTCGCCTTATCCAGATTGAATAAGACGAGACCTTTGGTATAGAGCGGTGTCTCGGGTGAGTTGATGTACTTCGCCCCGGCCTTGTCCCCCGTATCCAGGGTACGTGCCGTGAAGGCGATGACCCGCCCGCTCTCATTGGCAATCGGGAACATCACCCGTTTGCGAAACCGGTCGTAAATAGGCCCCTGCGTGCCGTCTCCCTGCTCTTTCGAGCTGAAAAGCCCGCTCGCACGGAGCGCTCCTTCATCCGCTATGCCCTTGAGGCGGTCCCGCAGGGCATGAAAGCTGTCCGGCGCGTATCCAATCCTGAACTTCTCGATTCCCTTGGCATCGAGTCCACGACCGGCCAGATATTCTCGCGCCAACGCACCCTCCGGCCCGCGGAGCTGCTCCTCAAACCACGCCGTCGCCGCCTCGTGCAGATCGAGCAACCTACCGCGCAGACGCGCTTCAGCCGCTTCTTCGGGGGACGAAAACTCGCGCTTCGGCAGGGGAATCCCATACTTCTGCGCTACGATCCGCACCGCTTCTGGAAAGCCGACGTTTTCGATCTTCCCGACGAACGAAAAGACATCACCCGACACGCCGCACCCGAAGCAGTGATAAAACTGACGGACCGCATGCACGGAGAAGGACGGGGACTTTTCTTTGTGAAAAGGGCAGAGGCCGGAGTAGTTCTGCGCACCTGACTTGCGGAGGCGGATATACCCCTCGACGATCTTCACGATGTCGGCCTGCTGCTTGACGCTCTGGGCGAAGTCACTCACGGGGCTGGGCTGCTCTGAGCATACGGCTTAGGTGGACACTCCGATGTGGAAGGCGTGGAAAGCAGGCCGATCTCTGACTGCGCCGAGGCAGTTGGGAACTCACCCAGTCAGCGATCCGTATCCCTTCCCAATATGAGCAAACGCTACAACGGACCGTGGGTCGCGCAGGAGGTCGCGCGCTGTGCAGCGGTGTGGCACGACTGTGCCGTTCATCCTGCAGAGTTGGAGCCGCTCTATAGCCCCCGCGATCATGAGTCCCGCGAGGTCGCCTATAACATGGCACTGGACGAGGTCGAGTGGGAGGCAAGGCGTCTTGCTCGGAACGGTGCCGGCCGTGCCTTAGCCGAACAACGCATGATCGCTTCGTTTGCGCGTTTTGCCCAGAATGCTCTCGACCTCGAGCAGGAACAGATCGGGCTTCTCACCGACGACTTTCTGCCCGCCAGCATCGACTTCGCGCGGCGGGCTCGCCAATTCGATCCCGCGATCAGCCGCGAAGATACGATCCAGGCCTGCCGCAACGCCTGGACTGCCTGCGGCCTGCAGCCTCTGCTCGGCGTCCCCTCTGGAATTACTCCGTCTATCCTCGCCTACAGCCTTCTCTATCCCTACTCCGACAACTATCTCGACAGTGGCGACGTGTCGGCCGAAGACAAGCTTGCCTTCAGTGCACGTTTTCGGGAGCGTCTTCGGGGCTCGACAACTCCAGCCGTAAACCCACGCGAGGCTGCCATCTGGGCACTCGTCAAGAGCATCGAGCAACAGTATCCCAGGGCGCCTTTTCCGGATGTCTACGATTGCCTGCTCTCAATTCATCAGGCACAGGAGGAGAGTGTGGCCCAGCTCGGCAGCGGATCGGAGATTGGAGACGGTGAACTGCTTCGGCTGAGTCTGGCGAAGGGGGGAACGTCGGTGCTGGCCGATGCCTGCCTCGCCCGTGGCCAAATGACCGCAGAGGAGAGCCGGGTCGCTCTTGAATGGGGCGCACTCTTGCAGTTGGGTGACGATCTGCAGGATGTGCGGGACGATCTTCGCGGCGGCTCGCGGACCCTCTTTACGCGCGCAGCACAGCGAGGCGAACCACTCGACGCGCTGGTCCTCCAACTGTTTGCCTTCTTCGAGTGCGTTTCGGCGCGCATGGCCCAGCTGCCCCACGGGACGGCCCGCCTCAAATCTTTGCTCCAGATGAGCTGGCGCTCGCTGATCATCGGCGCCATGGCGGAGGCACACGAGTTCTTCTCCCCGGCTTTTCTCATCCAAGCAGAGCGTTGCTCTCCGTTTCGTTTCGATTTCCTGCGCACGAGAAGAAAGAGACTGGCGGGACGTGAAGGCCTTTACACAGGGATCTTCGATCTGTTTGTTCAGGACCCGCTCCAGCACCTTGCTGAATCAGTCCGCAAAGGGGATCGCAGCTTCGAAACAGCCCTTCAGGCCTGATAGCTGCGCCCGAATGCGCCTAATGAGTGCCCGAACACACGTTGGGCTCCCGTCCTTGATCAAGACGAGAGCCCGAAGAGTGTTCGCTGTTCTCTAGTTTACTTAGTTGGCTCTTGCGACCGATCTGAGTACTCGCACAGCAGTGCTGAGGTTAGACCGGAGATAAGCCTCGGCCTAGTGCCCGAAGCCGCCACCGTGCGGGTCGCCACCGTGCGGGTCGCCACCGTGCGGGTCGCCACCGTGCGGGTCGCCGCCGGTGCCACTCCCGGTCCCGGTTCCAGTGCCAGTCCCGCTGCCTGAGCCGCCGAAGACGCCAGTCGAAGTGAACAACCCGGAAATGTGGTTGTAGGCTACGCTCACTTCCTCAGCCACTCCCTTATAGCCGGCTGTCGAACCGAATGCGATCAGCGCACAAATGAGGGCATACTCGGTCATCGATTGACCGCGATGGTCCGAAGCAAATTTGCGAAGGATAGTGCGAACTCTGAGGAGATTGATCTTCATAGAATAGGCCCTCCCGTTGGCTGTATTTTTTGTAGCTATCTGATACCCGATTGCACGTGATCAGCTCGAGGGCTGCTGTGGGGGAGCCACAGTTACGAGAATGAAGGGCGCAGATGCTATCTACAATCCCTCGTCTGATTTGGCAGGACAGTAAATCGTAACCGTGCGCAAGATTACGGACGTGGTAAGGCTGTGATGAGTGTGTAACCCTTCAAGGGAAGCTGCGCTTCAGCGCCCTTGGTTGCGGTCGAAGCCTCCGCACCCGACCGTTTCCTTCACTCGGCCCTACTTGCTCAGAAAAGGCACAGCAGCCTCGGCCACCGACGTAGCCGAGCGGGCGTCCCGAAGCCTCGATGTCTGCCTAAACGACAACGCGTCACCTCCCAGAGGACGCGGTCAGTTGTCCCTCAGCGCGATCATGGGATCGATGCGCGTGACACTGCGTGCCGGCAGCAGCGACGCGACCGCCGAAGCCAGCAGGAAGACCGCAGCGATCGACCCCAGAACAGAAGCGTCGCGCATACTGCTCTCTGTCCATCGCTGCACCTGGTCGCTCAGGGCAACGCTCAGCAGGATTCCGAGAGTCAGCCCAATCCCAGTGGTGCGGGCGGTCGAGCTCAGTGTCAACAGCAGAACGTTCCACTGCGGCGCGCCCAGCGCCATGCGAATGCCAAACTCGCGGGTCCTCTGTTCGACCGAATAGGCCACGACGCTCGAGATGCCGATGGCCGCCAGTCCCAGCGCCACAAACGAGAACACGCCGAAGAGTGCGGCAATAAAGCGCTCGTGCGACCAGACAAACACGGAGAATGCGGGCCTACGACGCCGATCACGGTGTACTTGTGCTGGTTCAGTTCCAGCATTTTCCCGAGCACGTTCCGGTCCGACGCGAGGTGCGACCTCCAGAAGAGGTAGCTGATGACCGCGACCGGCGGCGGAGCCTTGCCTTCAGGAGCTTCGGCTGCGGTAAAGAACCTTCCCAAGAGCGGTGGGGCGTCGAGCACTTGCAATCCTCCGCTCGACACATCGAGCACCTTCACCGACTGGGGGATCTCGCCGTCGGTCGCCACCATGCTCTCGTCGTTATGAAGCAGAACGGATTCGATGGATTTGGTCTGCCGAAGCTGGTCGGCCTCCGCAAGGGTGAAGGGAATCTCGCCGCGCCCCTGCTTTGTGTGGATGGTGACGAAGGCGAGCCGATTTGCATCGCGTCGCGCCGATGCCGAGCGCCATCGAGGCGACGGCCGTGGGTGCATAGACCCGATGGCGAACCAGTTGCCGGCAGGCGAAGGAGAGATCCTGGGAAAGGGGCAAGGCAAGCCTCTGTACACACGAATCCTACCTAGTCCCAGCAATCCAAGTTCCGATCCAAATCGCCCGAACTGCAACATAATCAGCAAGGTGCCTTGGGGAACCCCTCAGGGAGTGTGCGGATGTGCGTGGGTGCGCTCAAATGCGGACAGTGGTTGGGGCGGAGTGCTGCACTCGCTGCTCCGGATTTCTCGGCTGCGGATCTGCCGCCTTCTATATTCACGATTTCGCAAAATAGTTGTTGCAACGAATATTATTCGGGCCGCATCCAAGACAATGAAAAGGAGCTGAACCACATGACAGCAGCCACCGCTACCGCTTCCAGAACCGCAGGGGTCACCACCTGGAAGATCGATCCCGCCCACTCCTCCGCCGAGTTCAAGGTCAAACACATGATGATCTCGAACGTGAAGGGCACCTTCGCCGGAGTCACCGGAGTCCTCAAGCTGAGCGAAACCGATCCCGCCCACTCCTTCGTCGATGCCGAGATCCCCGTTGCCACATTGAGTACAGGCGACGAGCAGCGCGACGGCCACCTCAAGAGCGCCGACTTTTTCGACGCTGAGAAGTTCCCCACCCTCACCTTCAAATCGACCAACGTCAACCGTCACGCGCCTGGAGCCCACAAAGTCGCCGGCGAGTTGACAATGCACGGCGTTACCCGTCCCGTGACCTTTAACGTCGATGGGCCGTCCGAGCCCGGCAAGGACCCTTGGGGCAACACGCGCATCGGCCTTTCTGCCACGGCAAAGATCAACCGCAAGGATTTCGGCCTGGCCTGGAACGCGGCCCTCGAGACCGGCGGCGTGTTGGTGGGTGAAGACGTCACGATCACGCTCGAAATCCAATTTATTCAGGCATGACACGTGGCAGCGGAACTCAGAGGCGGCGACAATCCGAAAGGAGCGGCGCGGATAACAATCCTCGCCGTTCGACTTCGATGTCGTTCTCTGTCGACTGATTTGGTCGCTAGTTCACACTGCCAAACGCCAGATTAGTCGTTGCAACGAATATCATGCTCGCGCATCAAATCGGTTGTAAGCGGGCAATCGACGGTTGCCCGAGGAGGTTTCAGTCTATGTCCCTTCGCGCGGTCAAAGAGATCTACCAGACCAAGCCCACCATTGAGGGCGCTGGCGTCAAGCTGCAGCGCGCCTTCGGTTTCGGCAAAACCAAGGAATTCGATCCGTTTCTTCTGCTGGACGATTTTCGCAACGAGAATCCAGCGGACTACCTGGCCGGATTCCCCTGGCACCCGCACCGCGGCATCGAAACCATCACATATGTGCTGGCCGGCGAAGTGGCACACGGCGACAGCCTGGGCAACAAGGGCCGGATGACAGCTGGCGACGTGCAGTGGATGACCGCCGGCAGCGGGATTCTGCACCAGGAGATGCCTAAGGGCGACGAGCGCGGCCGGATGCACGGGTTCCAACTGTGGGCCAACTTGCCCGCCTCGCTCAAGATGACCGATCCGCGTTATCAGGACATCCCCTCCGCGGCGATCCCCGAAGTGACCGAGGACGATGGCACCAAGGCGCGGATTATCTGCGGGACTTTTTGGGGACAAACGGGACCCGTGGAAGGTGTGGCAGCTGACCCAAATTACGTCGACATCTCGGTGCAGCCGAACAAGCTACGCCGCATCAAGGTCGACATTACGCGCAATGCCTTCGCTTACGTCTTCGCCGGTACGGGCACGTTCCGCGATGCCTCGGATTCGCAGGCGGTGCTCACCGAATCGGCCATCGACCCGAACGCCGAGGCAAAGTACGATGCGGCCAATCACTCCCTGGTTTTGTTTGATCGGGGTGACGAGATCGTGGTCCAGGCAGGACCCGAAGGCATTCGATTCCTGCTGGTTTCAGGGAAACCGCTGGAAGAGCCGGTCGCTTGGTACGGTCCAATCGTGATGAACACGCAGGCCGAACTGCAGCAGGCTATGCAGGAGTTGCAGAGCGGCAAGTTCATCAAGCACCAGTAAACTGCCATGGGGAAGCATTTCGCTTCCCCATCATTTCGCTGTTCGGCCCGCACTCTCTAGATCACTTCATCGCGCTTGACTTCGACTGCAAATACTTGTCGAAGGGAATCTCGAAATAGAAGAGCTCGTTGCCATCGGCGTCGCGCAGCTTGTGCAGGTGCAGTTTCGAGCCTTTGAGGGGATCATCGAGCTCCGAGACATCGTAGAAGAGAAAGCCAGCCCGCGTGGTATGCGGTTCGACGACGAGGGCACCGTACTCAAACTCGTCGAAGTCGGCCTCAATTTCCTTGATGCTGCCCTTCGCCTTGGTGTGAATACTGGGAATCGGACCGGGCATGGGAATCTTGCCGCCCTCGCGCTCTTTGCGCGTCATCAAACGTGAGACGTCTTCCGGTTCGGCGGCCTGAATACGATCCCCGGCCGGCGTCTGAAACAAAATGCGCGCATCCCGCAGTGAGATGGGTCGATCGCCATTGTTGGTCACGATCAGCCGCACCGGCATAACCCCATGGCCAAGATAATCGACCCGAAACAAGGACTCTTTCTCTTTTGTATCGTAGGGCTCGGCCGCGATCGCGACCTTCTCTTTGTCGTGCACCTCGACAGCCGCGAACGAAGTCGCCGGCTGCACCGGCGGCGGCTGGTGGTCGCTGGCAACAGCGGGCAACACAACCGACAGCGCAAGCAACGGGGCGAACCAGGAACCCTTCATCGTGCACGACTGTATCATTTTTAGGTTAGACCGAGGGAAGGCGCATTCCGTCACGCATGATCCTATTCTTCTATAACCTCGCGCTCCTCGCCGGGTCGACCGTCAGCGCCCCCTGGTGGCTGTGGCGGATGGCCACTACGCACAAATACCGCGAGGGGATCCGTGAACGACTCGGGCAAGTTCCAGGTTGGCTGAAAAGCAAGGCCGCTGAACGGCCGGTGATCTGGTTGCATGCGGTGTCCGTCGGTGAGGTGCTGGCCGTCAGCCGCCTCATTGCCGAACTCGACAAGGGGCTTCCGGCATTTCAGGTCCTCGTGTCGACAACGACGCGCACCGGCCAGGCATTGGCCCGCGAACGTTTCGGTGCCCAGCGCGTCTTCTACTGCCCGCTCGATCTTCCCTGGGCGGTTGACGCGTACCTCAATGCGCTGAAGCCGCGGATGTTAATTCTTGCGGAAACAGAATTTTGGCCTAACCTTCTTCACATCTGCGATCGGCGGCAAATTCCCGTCGTCGTAGTGAATGCGCGCATCTCCGATCGGTCATGGCCGCGTTACCAGACTCTTCGGAATCTTTGGCGGCCGTTTTTGAGCCGGATCAGTCGCGCGCTGGCTCAGACTGAAACGGACGCGGAACGGCTCAAGGCCATTGGACTCCTGCCGGAGCGCGTCACGGTGTCAGGGAATCTGAAGTTCGACGTGCGCATTGCGCAAGAAGCCGAGGCCACGCGACTGCTGCGAGCGTTAGGCTCGGGCCTGCGCTTTTTTGTTGCGGGCAGCACACTCGATGGAGAAGAGGCTGCGCTGCTGGAGGTTTGGCCAGGATTGCTTCAATCCGAGCCAAAGCTCGCCATGGTGCTGGGGCCGCGCCACCCCGAGCGGTTTGGCACCGTGGCAGCACTTCTGGAGAAGTCGGGCACCTCCTGGATCCGCCGCTCGACCTGGAAAAATCGCACGCCGGAGTCGCTGGAACCGGTGAAGGCAGGCTCGATCCTTCTTTTGGATACGATCGGAGAACTGGCATCGATATACTCTCTCGCCGCGGTGGCCTTTGTGGGCGGCAGTCTCTTCCCAACCGGCGGCCACAATCCGCTCGAGCCCGCGCAGTTTAGTGTGCCGATTGTGATAGGACCGCACTACGCGAACTTTCGCGCGATCACGGACGATCTGCACGCGCACAACGCCATCCGTATTGCTCCCAAAGAGGAGTTGGCGAACGTGCTCAGCGAACTGCTTCAGAACTCCGCCGAAGGAGCTACGATGGGCGCGCAGGCTCGGCAGGTATTTGAAGGGCAGGCGGGAGCCACCGACCGCAGCCTCCAGGCCATCCGCGAGATTCTCGCGCAAGGTCAGCCGGCATGAGACGTCCGTGGCTCGCCCCGCTTGTGCCGCTCTATCGCGTGGGATTGGGCTGGCGCGAACTGCGCTTCAAAAATGGCCCGATACGAAGGCTCGCGTGGTCTGTGATCAGCATCGGCAATCTGTCCACAGGCGGCGCCGGCAAGACGCCGCTTACGATCGCGCTGGCAAAACTGCTCACCGCGCGTGGCGTCCACGTGGATGTCCTCTCGTGTGGCTATGGCCGCAAGAATCAGGAGCCAACCCGCGTTGATCCATCTGGAATCGCGGAGCAGTTTGGCGACGAGCCGTTGCTCATCGCACGCGAGGCAGGTGTGCCCGTGTACGTTGCTCCGCAACGCTACAAGGCAGGACGCATGGCGGAAGCGGACACGACTATTGGCGCACAAGAGACTTTGTCAGGGAAGCACGAATTTCGCCGAAGCCCTGTCACTGCTGCTCACATCCTGGACGACGGCTTTCAGCATCGCCAGCTCGATCGCGCCGTCGACATCCTGCTCCTCAATCGCGATGACTGGCGCGATGCGCTTCTGCCCGCGGGTAATCTGCGCGAAGGACTGCGGGCGACAATGCGGGCGGAGGTCATTGCGATTCCGGGCGACGACGTTGAACTCGAAGTCGAGCTCAAGCGCCGGGGTTGGGCCGGGCAAGTGTGGCGGCTCAAACGTTGCATGGAAGTGCCCAGTATTCAGGAGCCGGTCTTTGCCTTCTGCGGCATCGCGCGCCCAGAGCAGTTCTTCTCGGGGCTCGAAAGAGGCGGACTTCACGTTGCCGCACGCAATGCCTTTCGCGATCATCACGGCTACACCCGCGGCGATCTGGACAAGCTCTTTGCAGCGGCTCGCACCGCTCGAGCCGCTGCGCTGATCACTACTGAAAAAGACGCGGTGCGCCTGGGCGATCTCACTTCAGCCTTCCCTGCTGACCTTCCTCTCAACACGGCACGTTTGCACATCGAAATCGAGAACGCCGACGCGGCCATCGACTGGCTCGTCGGGTGTCTTGCGTCCTCTCCTTCGACTCGCGCGCTGTGAGAAAATCAGAGTTTGCCAACGCAGTCCAAGTTCCGATTACTCGTTGTGCGTTTGGGCGCCATGGGCGACATTCTCCACGCCCTCCCGGCAGTGACAGCGCTGCGCATCGCGCATCCCGAGTGGATTATCGACTGGGTCGTCGAACCGAAATGGTCGGCTCTGCTCGCGACACAAGGCGCGACGAGCCGCGACACGGCCAGCTCAGCGTCTCGTCAGCCCGTCGTCGACCGCATTCATCTCGCGCCGGCGAAGGAGTGGGGCAAAAGGCCCCTATCCCCTCAGACCATCCTTGAGCTCCGCGCCTTGCGGCGCTGTATTCGCGAAAACCACTACGACGCCGCCATCGACTTTCAGGGCGCAGTGCGCTCCGCCATGTTCGGCCGGTTTGCAGGCTGTCCTCTCATCGGTGAGGCGAAGCCGCGCGAATGGGCAGCACGCTGGTTGTTCTCGGAGCACGTTGCCACGACCGGCGCACACGTGATCCAACAGGACTACGAACTCGCAGCGGCCATCGCAGCCGACAGTCTCAAGCCAGTCCAGCCCTGGCTGCCATTCGACCCGCGAGCCGAAGCATGGGCCGAGAGTCTCCTTGCATCGACTCCTGGCCAACCATCTGTGCTCATCAACCCCGGCGCTGGCTGGGGCGCGAAACGCTGGCCCGTCGAACGCTATGCTGCTGTCGCCAAGGCTCTGGTCGGGCACGGCTATCGGGTGCTGGTCAACGCCGGTCCCGACGAAGAGCCCATCGCCGAGATCATCGTGAACGAGACCGGCCGCGCGGCTACACTTCTTCCGCCATCGCTTGAAAACCTCATCGGCGTCACGCGCCGCGTCTCACTCGTCATTGCCGGCGATACAGGCCCGCTGCATCTCGCCTGTGCGCTCGGCAAACCCGTCGTCGGCATTTACGGCCCCACTGACCCCTGCCGTAACGGCCCCTTCGGCACGCGCTTCAAAGTGTTGCGCCATCCCGCGAGTGTGCGCGACCATGCGCGCCGCGAGGAACCGGAGGCCGGCCTGCTCACCATCCAGCCCGGCGAAGTACTGGTGGCGGCTGAAGAGCTGCTCAAACTGGAAAGTGCTCCATGAGCAGCCACAACTTTCCTCCAAAACGTGGAATCGCGGAGCGGTGGGAGAGAATCGCAAGAAGAATCCGCGTGCCCCTCGGCTTTGTAGCGGCCCTCGTCTACTTGCTCGAGCTCGTCCGCCAAGCACCCGTGCCAGCGGCAGTCCTTTCAAGTCTTCTCCTCGTGCTCCCCGGTCTCTGGCTGCGCGGATACGCCGCCGGCTACGTGAAGAAGAATCGCGAGCTGACGCAGACCGGCCCATACGCCAACGTCCGCAATCCTCTCTACCTGGGATCGATCCTGATCGCGGCTGGCTTCGCCCTCTCCCTCCTTAGTTGGATTGTGGCATTTGTGCTCGCCGTGATGTTTCTGCTGATTTATGTTCCGGTGATTGCGTCAGAAGAACGCTTCCTGCGCGCCACTTTCTCCGACTTCGACGACTACTGTCGCCGCGTGCCCCGTCTGATTCCGCGCCTCTCTGCAGCCGCGTCGCCGCGGGCCTTGCCATCCGATGAAACCAACCACTCCAAAGTGTCGCCGGGCAGCTTCTCCTTCGCTCTTTATTTGCGTCACCGCGAGTACAATGCTGCTATTGGCGCGGCTCTCTTGTATCTGAGCCTTTTGTTTCTACATCCGGCGCTGGCGTGGTTCGGGCGCGGGTTACACTGAACCATCCATCCGATCCAACTGCATGTGCTCTGGCCCGGTCAACGTTTCCCGCGCACGGCATGTCTAAAGCTGAAGGAGCCGAGCCTCACGGTGAAGATTCGCGCGACGGTGAAGACGATTTTCTGTGTTGTCGCCCTCGCCGCCTCGGCGTTTGCCCAGCAAATCCCCCCGCTGCCGCCGCCGCATGCTGGCTTCGCTTTTCCGCAGAAGCAGACCCTGACCTACTCGGTCGACTGGCGTGTTTTCCCCGCCGGTACTGCTGTGCTGCACTTCGAAGCGGATGGCGATCGCGAGCGCGTGACAGCGACAGCCGATACTGTTGGTGCGATCAATCTTCTCTTCCACGTCAGCGACCGCTTCCAGTCTACCTTTGACCGGACGAAAGGCTGCTCCTACGAATTCGACAAGCAGACAGTCGAAGGCCGCCGCCAGATCAACTCCACCCTTCGCATCGACTACGACCAGTCGAAGTCCATCCTCGACGAAAAGAATTTGGTCAAAAACCAATCCAAGCACGTCGAGTCGCCCATCCCCGGCTGCATGACCGACCTGCTCACCGGAACCTTCTACGCTGCATCGCAGCCGCTTCAAGTGGGGCAGGATTTTGTCTTGCCTCTCGTCGATGCCATGCACAACGTACCCGTCACCATGAAGGTCGAGGGCCGCGAAGTGGTGAAGACGCCGCTCGGCTCGTTCCACACCATTCGCGTTCAACCCACCGCGGCGGCCGGCGTAGTCAAGAATCGCGGTAACATCTGGATCTGGTACACCGACGACGACCGCCATCTGCCGGTACAGATGCGCGCACGCCTCTTCTGGGGCACGATTACCTTCCGGCTCACGGGCAACGATAACAAATAGGGACTGTTCGTCCAGACAAGAGCTTCGCGTTGGTCTTCGAAGCTCCCTCGTCACATCCGGGTGCTCAGCGCACGCTGGGATAGCCCTGCCACACGTATTCGAGCGCCTCCATCATGGTCTGCGCACGGACGCTGCGGTCTACGTGGCCGGCATTTTCGGCAAACAGAAACTGATAGTGATAACCCTTCTTCGCCAGCATATCGGCCATGCGTTCATTCGCCAGCACCCAGTCGTGCATGTTGTCGCGCATCAAATTCGGGTTGAAGAGATCGCGGTCGCCTACCTCCATCCAGATCCGGATGGGCTTGCGCGGGCTCTCCGGAATCAGATGCTCGTGAAACTCCCACGCCCCGTGTGGCGACTTAGCGTCGCTGGGCCACTGCTGATTGATGAACGTCCCCGAATACGAAAGCACGCGGTGATAGAGCTCTGGATGATACCAGGCCATGATCAGCGCGCAGGCTGCGCCCGAGCTGCCTCCCGTGGCCGCGCGCCCATCCGGATCGTGGGTGAGCTTCAGGTGTGCCTCAGTCTCGACCCGCGGCAGCACTTCGTTCTCCACAAACTCGGCGTAGCGGCCCGACATCGTGTCGTATTCGAGGCCCCGCTCGCTGCCCTGCGCGTCGCCGCTGCCGTTACCGATCGAGACACCGACAATCGGCGGCAGCTTGTGATCTGCAATCAACGCGTCCAGAGCGGCGAACAGCAACCGGTCTGGCCCATCCGCGCCGACGATAAACGGAGCAGCAGTTCCAGGCACATAGGTTTTGGGCACGTACACAGCGACCTTGCGCGTGTAGGGTGCGGGATGACTTGTGGTCACGATCAGCTTTGCAGGGTCGTTCGGGTCAGGCGTGCCGAACGTGCCTGGGTCGCGCGCGATGCCTGGATAATATTTGCTGTCGGACGAGCTCATCGTGAACTCGACGACCGTGCCGTCAAGTGCGCGCGCTGGATCGGCGAGTTCGGGCGCGGGCACATGCGTCGGCCCCAGGATAAAGTTGCCGTCCTTGTCCGCCGGAGGCACGGCCCCGTCGGCCAACTTCCTTGCCTCGACGAAGCCCGGCGTGTGCGGATCGCGCGTGGGTGGCTGCGGACGTTCTGGATGCGCCGGCGCGGGAGGAGGCGTTTGCGCTGGGATCGTTCCGGCGAAGGTGCAAAGACTTGTGAAAACCATGAAGCGGGAAAGTGATTGGGCGAAACGCATCCAGTCATTGTGAACTACGGCGCCTGAGGCGCGAAAGTCACGATCTCTCGCGCTGCGAGAAGGCCAGGCTTATTCGTCAGGCATAATCAAAAAGACGATGCCCCTCCTGTGGAACCCTGAAAGCTGGTCGCAACGGCTGGCCGAACTCGAAGCGCGCACCGGCGAGCTCAAAGAAGCTCCGCTGCGCCGCGATGTGCGCTCGCTGGGCACGTTGCTGGGCGAAGTGCTGCGCGAACAGGCTGGCAAAGATCTCTTCGAACACGTGGAAGCGTTGCGCCAGGGTACCATTCGACGGCGCGATGCCGAAGCACGCGGCAAAGACGAAGAAGCAGCACTGCAAGAGAAGAAGGCGCTCGAACTGGTCCACTCGCTCCCTGTCGAACGCGCGATTCTGCTGACGCGTGCCTTCGCCTTCTTCTTCGAGCTGATCAATCTTGCGGAGACAAATCATCGCAAGCGGCGCCGCATCGCCCTGCAGCTCAGTGGCGAAGCTGGCCGCCAGCGCGGCTCGCTGGTTGGCACTCTGTGCGAGATGCGGCGCGTGGGCATCGGAGCGAAAGAAGCCATGGACTGGCTCAGGCGCGTGTTGATTGTCCCCGTATTCACCGCGCATCCGACCGAAGCCGCGCGGCGTTCGGTGATGGTCAAGCGCCGCCGCATCGGCGAGTTCCTCGCCACGCTCGACCGCATTCCCGTCCCCGAGGAGGAGCTGGCCCGCCTCGAAGATCTGATTCGCGCCGAGATCACCAGCCTGTGGCAGACCGATGAGGTGCGCTCGCGCCGGCCCACGGTCTTCGATGAAGTGAAGATGGGGCTCGACTATTACGATGTCTCGATCTTCGCCACCCTGCCCACTCTGTATCGCGAGATCTCCGAGGCCCTGCGCGCGGCCTATGACCTGAAAATCGAGCCGCACGAGCTGCCGTTGGTTCTCCACTTCGGCTCGTGGATCGGCGGCGACCGCGACGGCAACCCCTTCGTCACCCCCGAAATTACCCGCGATGCAATTCGTCTCGCGCGAGGACATCTGCTGCTCTACTACCAGCGGCAACTCGACAACCTGATCGACCTTGTGACCACGAGTGCACAGCAGACGAAGGTCAGTGACGCTCTGCTGAGGCGGCTCGAGGCCTATGTTGCGCAGGTGCACACGCCCGAAACGCAGGTCTTTGGCGCGCAATACGAGTTTGAGTATTACAGGCGCTTCGTGATCTGTCTCAAGGCACGCATTCAGCGGACCCTGGAAGAGACCAATGAGCGCGCCTCTAGTAGCCAGTTGCCGGTCATGCCCTTCACGCTGTCGCAGGGCCAGGACAAACTCGCGCAGGTGCTGCCGGCCTACGGTTGCGTGGACGAATTCCTGCGCGATCTCGAGGCGCTGCGCGCATCCCTTGTGGAGCACGAAGGTGTGCGCATTGCCCGCACGCTGGTCGATCCCCTCATTCTCCAGGTACGAACCTTCGGCCTGCATCTGCATACGCTCGATGTTCGGCAACATGCGCGTGTCCATGCCGCAGCGCTGAAAGAGGCAATCGCCGACTCCGTTGCGGCGACGCTGCCCGGCGAGCTGTCGCCAGAAGCATCCGACGTGCTTGAAACATTTCGTATCGTGGCTGAGGTCAAGAACGGATGCTCGCCTGAAGTGATTCGTCAATATGTGATCAGCGGAGCCTCGTCGGTCGAAGATGTGTTGAATGTGGTGCGCCTGGCTCGCCTCGGTGGCGTCAAAGTTGAGGGATCTGACCGTGGGCATCGATTCGACCCAGGGCTGATGCCGGTGCCGCTCTTTGAGTCCATTGAAGACCTGCGCAACGCCCCGGCGATCTGCCGCGAACTGTGGAGCCGCGACGACTATCGCAAGCTGCTGGAGAGCTGGGATCACTGGCAGGAAGTGATGCTCGGCTACTCCGACTCGAACAAAGATGGTGGGATGTTGACCAGCACTTGGGAGATCTTCCGCACCCATCGCGCCCTGCACGAGGTTGCGCGCGAGTGCGGCGTCAAGTTGCGGCTGTTCCATGGGCGCGGCGGGACTGTGGGACGCGGCGGCGGACCGACGCATCGCGCCATCTTCGCGCAGCCCATGGACGCGTTCGAAGGGCAGCTGCGGATCACCGAGCAGGGCGAAGTACTGAACTTCAAGTATGCCGACGAGGTGCTAGCGGAACGGAATCTCGAGCTGATGATCGCGGCATCTCTGGACGCGCTGGCGCGGCCGAATGCGCGCGATCCGCAGGGACACTTCACGGGAATTCTCAAGCCGGAGTGGGAAGCTGCACTCGACGAGTTATCCCAAGTTTCGTTCGGTTTCTACCGCGCCAATATCCTGGACAACCCGGATGTGATCACCTACTTCGAGGAGTCGACGCCGGTGGGCGAGCTGGAACACGCAATGATTGGCTCGCGACCCTCACGCAGGAATGCTTCGGCGAAGATTGCGGATCTGCGCGCGATTCCATGGGTTTTCGGGTGGACGCAGTCGCGGCTGCTGGTTCCGGCGTGGTTCGGCGTCGGGCACGCGCTGAGCAAATACATGGAAAAGCCCGGCGCGCTGGAGTTGTTGCAGACGATGGCGAGGGAGTTCCCGCTGTTTATCGACCTGATCCGCAACGTGGAGATGGCGCTGGGCAAGGTCGATGTGGCAACGGCGCGGCAATACTCAATGTTGGTGAAGGATGCGGCGATGCGCGATCGCGTCTTCGAAATGCTCGAGGCCGAGCTGCATCGCGCTGTTTATGCGGTGCTCGCGATTACGAAGCAGAAGGACTTGCTCGAGAAGAATCAGGTGCTGGCGCGGTCGATCAAACTGAGAAATCCGTATGTCGATCCGATGCACTTGATTCAGGTGGACATGCTGCAGCGCAAGCGCGCCGGCGAGAACACGTCGGAAGTAAATCGCGCGATTGCGGCGACGATCAGCGGGATTTCGGCAGGCCTGCGGAACACGGGCTGAGAACTCGCCCCTTCGACTCCGCTCAGGGCAGGCTGTCCAGGCAATGAGAAAGGCGATCGCAACGCGATCGCCTTTCAGGTCTGCAAAGGAACCGCGCGTAGCGACCGAAAAGCAGCAGACGCGACTGACGCAAATCGAAACCATCAGGAAGACCTTTCCGGAACTGTACAAAACAGACCAGTCTGCCTCGATTTTTGCATTTCCTAATTAGGCTTCACGGCACGTTCACAGAAGGCTGTGGCATAGACTTTCTTCGGCGAGGGGCAAGTCATGCGGCGATCAGGAAGCGGCCGTCGGGCGGCGAAGCCCCACAGGCCCCCCGCTGCTCTCTGGCCTTGTCTTCGCAGTGTATGAGCCCTTCTGCTCAGACCAACGACTCCAAGTGGGTCAATCTTAAGGTGGCGCTCCAAGTGAGGTACCTGACCCTATGAATGAGTTGTTCAGTTGGCTGTTCGGGTGCCATCACCACAATGTCAGCCGCGTGTTTACGCTTCGAAAGCGAACCTATCAGGTTTGT
Organism: uncultured Occallatibacter sp.; assembly: GCA_964585715.1. Lineage (GTDB taxonomy): Bacteria > Acidobacteriota > Terriglobia > Terriglobales > Acidobacteriaceae > Telmatobacter. The sequence goes on along the minus strand of CAZPEZ010000088.1, from coordinate 802 downwards.
TTTGATTGCGGCGCAGAACTGGCCTATTCCTGGGATCGGATGGAGCGCATAGAGCCGAGCAGGCCTCCCAGGGATCCTACGGAAACGTCGATCGTTGTTCTGTATCGGGAGTCGATCGGACCGCCGCAAGATTCCGTTGCGTAGATCGTTTCCGAAGGTTGGGCTTTCTCGAAGACAAGGGCCGCATCCGGGTTCACCCGTCGTCATGGCATGGGATTCTGCACTCCGGAAGACAATCCGCTGAGGGAGCGGCCGTCGGGCCTGATTCGGATGCGAGGCCGAGAGTGGGAGGCGAAGCCGACGACGTCGGGATCGGATCAGAAGCGGGGTGAAGCGGGACGGAAGCCGAGGCGGCGCGTAGCGCTGCCGGAGGGTTTCGTCCTTGGCGGGTACGGGCTTCGGCGCGGGGCTTCGGAGCTTGGGGGACGCGGGACGACCCGAACCGGGATGGGGCTACGACAAAGCAAAGGGCTGACAGTCACCCCAAGGACGAAGACCTATCCTTCTACCCCACGAACGAGGACCTGTTCGCGGGGGCCCTCTTGGGGACCCCGACGAGGGTACTCAGCTCAAGGACACACTTCTTTCGCCGGTGAATGAGTTGAGGAAAGCAAAGGGCTTGGATTACTCCCAGCCCTCGCTTGTTGTAGCCAGATTCTGCAGGAATCCTGCTGCCCCGACGACGAAGATCTGTCGTTGAGGACCCCGCTGGCGGCCTGGTTTGACTTACAGAGGCTGAACGTCCGCTGCCTGCCAGCCCTTGGGCCCCTTCACCACGTTGAACTGCACGGCTTGACCTTCC
>CAZPEZ010000087.1:0-19050 GCA_964585715.1 uncultured Occallatibacter sp. | reverse complement strand
GGAACCCACTTCAGAGTAACTGGGGATCAGCCCCATCAAACTTTTCTCCGATCAATCAGATAGCCGCTATTTTGGACAGCAATGCCGGCGTGCGCAAACTTCCCCACACGCTTGCGAACAATTTCCCCGTCCCGTGATCGCCACGCGCTGATCCCTGTTCCCTTAGTCCCTTAGTCCCTGCCTCTTCACTGAAGATCGATATCGATCTTGTCGCCCGGCAGCTCGATCTTAAGGTTCTCATCCACCTGGTCGCGGATCAACCCATTCGGCAGCGGGTGCAGCTTGAATAACACCAGCCGGTTGCGCTGGGGATCGTCGAGCGCGTCAAACATTGCCACCTGCTCCACTGAATAGTGGGTGTGCAGATCGGCCAGCGCGCCGGGATCGAGATCGTTCCATGTCGCAAACCAACCCGGCTGATAGCGCCCAAGCTTGTCGTGCAGGTGCTCCGTCCCGAAATCGTCGCCAAGGCACTGGACCTGCGCCATCAACGTGAGCTGATCGCCGCTCGTCGACACCACAATCGGCTTGCCATTCGGATGCTCATGGACGTAGCGCGCCAGTCCCTGCGCCGCCTCGATAAACGTGAACTCCGGATGCAGCGCGTAGCTGACCGTCCAGGTCGCATTGATCACCGCCGCTGCGACGGCCAGCGCCACGACACTCCAACCGAGATTCCGCGCCAGTCTAGCCTGATCGAGCAACCGTTCAGCACCCTGCGCCACAATGAAGAAGCAGAAGACCGCAACCACCGCAAAATACCTTGGCTGCGGATGATTCTGCATGGTCATGAAGCCGATGTAGCCTGCAACCGCCAGCACCGAGGCTCCAAACACCGGATCGACTCGCAGCCCGCGCGCCCATGCCGCTCGCCAGCCCACAAGAGCGCCGAGAACAATCACTCCGGCCAACGGAATCAGAATGTGGTCGACCCACAGTCCGCCGTGGAACGACCACCAGAAGCTCACCAGCATCCACCAGCGCTCCGGCGGCTTGACATAGTTGTTGATGCGGAAGAGGTATTTGTAATCGGCGAGCAATCCGGCGCGGATCACGAGGCTCATCCACAGCCCATAACCGGCAGCGAATGTCGCACCAGCGGCGAGAAGGCAACCCATCGCGCGCTTCCGATCCGGCCAAAGCGACAGCAGCATCGCCCATGCCAGCGCGGGAAGGAGAAAGATCGCCGTCGTCTTGGTCAGCATCATCAGCGCGAACAAGAGTCCGATGCCAACCGGCGCCAGAATCGGCCGCCGAATTTGCTCCAGTCGCACGGCGATGTTCAGCGCAACCAGCATGAGCGTGGCCAGCAGCGGCTCCAGAATGGCCAACCGGCTGAAGCAGTAGAGGAACGGACAGGTCACAAGCAGCGTCAGGGCCAGCAACGCGGTCCAGGACTTTCCTGCCTTGCGCAGCAGCAGGTAGCTCAGTCCCAGATTCGCGAAGAAGAAGAAGATTGCCAATCCGCGTGCGGCACCGATCGAGACGCCGGTTGCGAAGAACAGCAGCCACTCCAAAAATGGCCACACCGGCAACGCGACGGCAGGATTGAAGTCACCGGCGACATACCAGGCGCCGAACAGGTGCTGGCGCACGGCGGCGTTCCCGTACCAGCCTTCATCGGTGTACTTGGCCCAGTCTTGAATCCAGGGTGTGTGATTCGGGAAGTCCGCAGTCAGGTTGAGCGCGTGGAGTATGGCAAAGCCACCAATCAGCGCCCACCACGCTGCAAACACGATGCGCTTTGTCCCAGTCGGCACCAGCGTCTCCCGGAGAACAAACAACCAGAATGAGAGGGGAAAGTGCTTTGAGTATAGCGCTCAGCCTCAGGCAGCAAAGCGTCCGCACGAAACTCTACCGAGAGGCCCGATCTTCTACACAGGCTGTCTGGACGACGAGTCCTCATTCGTAGGCAAGCGCGTCGATCGGGTCCTTGCGCGCGGCCATCCAGGCCGGATACAACGCACCCAGAATCGAGCCGGCGAATCCGATCAGCGCACCCCGAAGAAACCACAGATCAGTGAGCTCGAAGGCGAAGAGCGGGTATTTGATGGAAAGCAAAGCCCTCACCCCAAACGTCCCGAGAATTCCCAGCACGACACCGGCCACAGCGAGTACGCTCGTCTCGCGGAGCACGACGCTGACGATCGCGAGCTTGGAGGAGCCCAGGGACTTCAAAATACCGATCTCGCGAGTGCGCTCAAGAACAGCTGTATACATGGACTGAAAGATCACTAAAAAACCGACAATGACGGCAATCGAGATGACGACATTGAGAGCGATGTCGAAACCGGGGAACCTGGAGGGCGTATAGAGAGAAATCACGTCGGCCATCGTCAGCACCCGGTAGTTGGCAAGGCCGCGGGTGGCGTGAATCTCGTCGACGATCGATTGATTGTTCGCCGGAGAGTCGCTCTTCAGGTAAATGACCGAAGCTTTGCCGTCCGCTCCAATGAGGCTGCCCATCGTGTCTATGGAAATCAACTTGCGGCCGCCCTTCCCGCTCTCCACGACGCCGCAAATCTTGAATGAGCGGTTGAAGATGGTGATCGTGTCGCCAATCTTGTGTCCTTGGCCGCCGTGGGCAAACACATCGTCGACGATCACGTCGTAGGGTCCCTGGAAGGGCCCACCGGCAAGAAAGACGAACGGCTTGAGTGCGTCGTAGCTCTTGTAGTCGATGCCGTACAGGATCTCGACATTCCCGGACATAGAGAAATTCTGGATGACGGGGGCCGCCACTGCGACATGAGGCAGTTTCAGAAGGAAGTCGGCCAAGCGGACCGACATGGGCGCTCCGCTCATTCCGTTCATGAAGCTCGCGTTCGACGGACTGACAACGAGGTCGGCGCCGATGCCGTTCGTACGCTGCTTTTGATCGTCCAACATCCCCATAAAAATCGCGACGATCGACAGAATCATCACGACCTCGATGGCGACCGCAAAGATGCTGATCAGCGACCGCAGGGGCCTATGTAAGAGATTGGCAAAAACCAGCTTGTTCATCGCGTTGCGGCGCGCCCTCCGACGCCTGTTTCTGGTACCCTCAAGGCAAGCCTACCAGCACGCGGGGGCCGGCAAGTGATTTGGACGGCGGCACTTCCTAGAGCGACCCCTTGGACATAGGCTCAGTTCAGGCGCCAAACCAAGCGAGGAAGTTCGACAAGAGCAATTAGGCCCCTTTGGTTACTTCAGGTGTGTGAAAACAAAGGGGAAATCTTGAAATATTTTTGACTCCTCCGATTTAGGAGATTATTGTGGTTGTGGAAATCCAAGAAGGTTAATTCCTTCCATTGGTACGGTATGGGCAGTTTCGGAGAAGATCTACGCGCTGAGCGGCTGTCCCGCGGCATCGCGTTGGAAGACATCACCGAGGTCACCAAAATCAGCCAGCGCCACCTCATCGCGCTGGAGCAGGACAAGTTCCGGCTTCTTCCCGGTGGCATTCTGAGCAAAGGGATCGTGCGTGGCTACGTTGGAGCTGTCGGTCTCGACGTCAAGGACTGGACCGAGCGCTTCGTCCAGGTCACGACAGCCACGGGGGTAGCAGTTGAACCGGAACGGGGCTGGGAAGAGTTCGCATCCAACGTCGGCAGGGTGCGCATGGAGCGCCGCGAAGCCGCAGAGATGCGATTGCGATGGGCGGGCGCGATCGTGCTGATGCTTGCGGCTGTGGTTGCCGGCTTCCTCACCGTCCGCTATTTTGGCGTCCGCGCCGGCTGGTGGAGCACATTGCTTCCCGTGCAGAACGTCTCTGCGAAGACCCACGCCCTGATTGTGCACAGCATCCCTCTCTTCAAGCGCTAGCCGACTGTCGGCGCGTCCCCCTTGACCTTCAACCCAACGAATGGCGTTGCGCTTCAGGCCGTCGAAAGCTCATTTCAGCGCCAGTTCCTCCCCGGTTACTGACAGGCTTTGCCCGGATGTGTGCGTGCCAATTAACATAGTTGGGTACACCCTCCATTTTTCAGGCCGGTGTGCCACGTTCCTCGGCGAAATGAGGAACGCCCAGGCCAATCCGCGCTGGCTCGCGCAAGGCCCATCACTGAATTTTCCCGTAGAAGGGGAGGAGTCTGAAGTTGAGCGACCGTTTTCTATTTACATCCGAGTCTGTGACCGAAGGTCATCCCGACAAGATTGCCGACCAGGTGTCCGACGCCATTCTCGACGCGTGCCTGGAGCAGGATCCCTACAGCCGCGTCGCCGCTGAAACGCTTACTGCAACCGGCCTGGTTGTCATCGCTGGCGAGATCACCACGAAGGCGTACGTTGACTTCCAGAGCCTTGTCCGCGGCGTCGTCGCCTCGATCGGCTACGACAATGCGCTGTATGGGTTCGATTCGAACACCTGCGCTGTAATCTCAACCATCAACAAACAGTCGGGCGATATCGCGCAAGGTGTGGACACGGGGGGCGCGGGCGACCAGGGCATGATGTTCGGCTTCGCGACCAACGAGACTCCAGAGTTGATGCCCGCAGCCATCTCGCTGGCCCACAAACTCACCCGCCAGCTCAGCAACGTCCGCAAGAACGGCAAGCTCCCTTATCTGCGCCCCGATGGCAAAAGCCAGGTCACCGTCGAATACGACGAGAACGGTAAACCTGCGCGCGTCGACGCTGTCGTGATTTCGAGCCAACACGCCGAAACGATTAGCAACGACGAACTGCACGCTGACGTTCTGAAACACGTAATCCAGGCCGTACTACCCTCCAAGTGGCTCGACGAGCACACCAAGTACCACATCAATCCGACCGGACGTTTTGTCATTGGCGGTCCCATGGGTGACACCGGTCTGACCGGCCGCAAGATCATCGTTGACACCTATGGCGGCGCCGGACGGCATGGCGGCGGCGCCTTCAGCGGCAAGGACCCGACAAAGGTCGATCGCTCGGCTGCTTACGTCGCGCGCTATATCGCCAAGAACATCGTGGCTGCGGGGCTGGCCGACAAGGCTGAAGTTCAGTTGGCGTACGCGATCGGTGTGGCTGAGCCGGTCAGCGTTCTCATCGATACCTTCGGGACCGGAAAGATCGGCGCGGCCAAGTTGACCGAACTTGTCCGCAAGAATTTTTCTCTAACTCCCAAGGGCATCATCGAGAGCCTGAACCTCCGCCGTCCGATCTATCAAAAGACGGCAGCGTACGGACATTTCGGGCGCACCGAACCGGAGTTTACCTGGGAAGCCACGGATAAGGCGGCCAAGCTGGCCGAGCAGTCCGGCGTCGCTCTGGCAGCAAAGTAGTCTCGTTGGAACTCGTAAGACAAAGGGACTCTTCGTCGCGAAGAGTCCCTTCCTTTTGGGCCCTCAACCGTCGATGAACTAGAATTCTTCGGGATTGATTCACGCCTGAACAAGGAGTCCTTCATGCGCTTTGATCGTTGTGCGGTGCTGGTGTTCGGCGCCGCTGCCGTGGCCGCTGCGCAGTCCGGCGCAAGCTGGGATTATTCCGGCAAGACGGGACCGCTGAACTGGGGCAAACTCGACCCCGCCTACAAAGCCTGCTCGCAGGGACACGAACAATCGCCGATCGACATTCGCGGGGCCCATCTCAACAAGAGCCTTCAGCCCATCGAATTTCATTACATCGCCGGCCCGGTCAAGTTGGAGAACACAGGCAACACCGTTCGCGTTTACGTGGATTCAGGCAGCTATATCGTCTTCGACGGTGTGCGCTACGAACTGCAGCAGTTTCATTTTCACCATCCCAGCGAAGAGGCGGTGAAAGGCAAGCTGACCGACATGGTCGTGCACCTGGTACACAAGAGCGCCGACGGCAGATTTGCCGTGATTGCCGTGCGCTTCTCGATGGAGCGCGGCGACCCCAATGCCGTTCTTGCTGCCCTGTGGCCCTCCCTGCCGTCCAAGGCCGGCCAGACTACAAAGATCGCGGACATGATTAACGCTGGCGGATTTCTCCCCGCCGATCGCGGCTACTGGACCTACATGGGCTCGTTGACTGCGCCACCTTGCACCGAGGGCGTGCGTTGGTTTGTCTTCGAGGACGTACTCAGCATCAGCCGCTCGCAATTACGTGCTTTCACCTCACTCATTCCCATGAACTCGCGCCCACTGCAGGATACGCACGGCCGAAAGATCGAAGCCAACGAGTAAGCGAATGTCTTCCACCGCAAGATCGAGGAACTCATCTAGGTTGTCTGCGAAAGGTATGATCCTCGCGTTTGGCCTGCTGCCGATTGGCGTCGCCGCTCAGGACAACCGGGACATTGCCGGAAGCTATTCGGGAGAGATCGGAGCCAAGCAGGCGACCCTGCACCTGCGTATCCGTCCTGATGGAGCGCTGACCGCAACGCTCGATAACCTCGATCTGAGCGCGCCGTGGATGTTCACCTGCGCCGATGTGCATCGCGAAGGATCTACGCTCACCTTCGCCGTCCCGTCGGTTCAGGCCTCCTTCCGAGGCGATTTTGCAGCAGGCGCAAAGGAGATCAGAGGGACCTGGACACAAAGAAGCAATTCGTTGCTGATCACGTTCACGCGCGAGACTTTTGTTCCGCCTGCAAAACCTTCTGCGCTGGACGGAATCTGGCTCGGCACACAGCCAATCGGAGACAACCCATCGTCGCGGATTCAGATCGTCTTCCGGAGCGATCGGAACGGCCGCGAATATTGCACTTTGGATGCACTTGACATCTACTACAAGGACCTGGAGTGCGCCAATGTCGCTTTCAAGAGCGACGATGTTTCCTTTGATGTGCCGGTTGCCGGAGAGCATTGGAGCGGCAAACTTCAATCCGAAGGAAACCTACTCACCGGCGACATCCATGGAAGACTGATCCAGGGCGGTTCTACGAAAGACTTCTCCGTGCCGTTGAATCTCGCACGACAGAAGGCCATTGCTCTGGAGAAGCCGCGGCCCGGTCCCAACTACGATGCAGCACTGCCGCCGGTCAACGCTGCCGATATCGAGTCGGTACTCGCTAGCGATTTGGCCGGAGCACTCAAGTCCGGTGAGCTTGCACCGGCGACTGGCGGAGGCGTTTCGATCGGGGTCTATACGCACGGTGTCAGCCGCGTGTTTTCCTTTGGGACCGCCAAGCCCGACACGATCTTCGAGATCGGCTCCCTCACGAGGCCCTTCACGGGCCTTCTGCTGGCGCAGATGGCGGCGCAACACAAGGTCCAGCTCGATGAGCCGGTTCTGGAGCTTCTACCCGCGGGTAGCGTCGCCAAGCCACAGGGGCTAGAAATCACTCTGCTCGATCTGGCCTCGCAGCAGTCGGGATTGCCGGCGATGCCCGACAACATCAGCGTCGCAAATATTGACCAGCCGTATGCCGACTATCATGTTGCCGACTTACTTGCCTATCTTGACAAGCACGGCGTCTCCAACCCTTCACGCGCCCCGTCGACCTTCAGCACGTTGGGATTCGGTTTGCTCGGTGAAGCGCTGGCCATGCACGCTGGAGTTTCGTACGCGCAGCTCATCCAGGGCGAAATCGCCGCCCCGTTGGGAATTCCCGATACTGTCGCGACGCTATCGCCCGCGCAACAGGCTCGCTTCCTTACCGGCCACGACGAGTTTCATGGTCCCGCACAGGCATGGAGCTCGGATGCTCTCGCGCCAGCCATCGGCCTGCGCTCCACTGCCCGGGACATGCTGACGTTTCTGGAGGCGAACCTGCACCCGGAACAGATCAAGCCGAGCAACAACGGTCCGGCTGCGGCAACATTGCCGGCCGCAATCCGCCAGTCGCTGCAGATTCAGGCGGAACTCTCGCCGGGCATGCACATCACTCTCGGCTGGCTCTATCAGGATGAGACTGGCAACTACTGGCATAACGGTGCGACAGCTGCCTACAGCGCCTATGCCTTCTTCAATCCCAAAGGCGATTTTGCGACTGTCGTCTTGTTGAATGCGTCCCCCGGCGTGAATGGGTCCTTCGTTGAGAACCTCGGGCGTCACGTTTATCAACGCCTCGCGGGAAAGCCCGCTCTCTCTCTGAATCCGTAGCTTGCCGGATACAAGAGCTACAGTACAAGCGGCGTGAAGCGCAGCACAATTGCATCGCGATCCGTCGCGACCTCGGCATTGACTGCGGTCAGATCGGGTACCAGATAATGCGCGGCTCCCAACGATTCGATGGGATGTGAGAAGGGAGTCGCAATCACGATGCACCCCGCAGCGCGGCCAGACTTCGTTCCCGAAGCCGCATCTTCAAAAACCACGCACTCTTCGGGAGCGAGACCAAGCAGCTTCGCTCCGGCGAGATACGGCTCGGGGTGCGGTTTGCCGTGCGTCACGATATCTGCTGTCACGATGCGCTCAGGGATTGGAACGCCCACAAACCCCAGGCGGACGCGCGCGAGAGGCTCGGTCGCACTGGTCACCACCGTCCAGCGATCGGGCGGAAGCGAATTCAGCAGCGATTGGACGCCGGGCAGAACCGCAATTCCGTCGGTATCCTCAATCTCCAACTGTTCGATCACATCGTTCTCGGCATTGGCCTCCAGATCGGGCCGGAGAATGGCCACGGTCTCGATGCTGCGGCAGCCGTGCGCAATCCTGAGCGCCCTCTCTGGGTCGACGCCGCGCATGCGCGCCCACTTCGTCCAACTCCGCTCCACGGAGCCAAGAGAGGAGATCAGAATGCCATCCATGTCGAAGAGAATGCCTTTGCAATGGACCTGAACAGGGGAAGCAGCGATCGATAAGCCCATTCCTCGATTTTATAGGGTCGTCAGCGCTTCGCGGCCTGGGGAGGCTTCGGCGCCGCAAAGCTGATCGCGGGCTGGTCGGCCAACGTCACCGTTGCATCGACGGCCGCTTTATGTAGCCCTAGCACGACTTGGCTCGCAGAAATTGCTGCCGCATTCCCGCCGATCTTGACGTCGGCCGTCCATCGATCGAAACGCGTAAGTCCCGTGGGAATCTCGATTGGGTCCACTTCATTCTGCGCCACGGCGCCACGACGCCATTCGAAGTGCAGTGTGCCGGCAGCAGACGCGCCGAGGTCTTGGTCTGTGAAGCCCGCGAGCTCGACCCGGCCTTCAGCATTGATCGGACCACCTGCGCAGCGTAGAGAGAAGAGGCGACATACCGCGGCAGGGTTCGCCTTTTCAAGCTTGGCCCCGACGACGTAAGCAGGCTTGTCACCTTTGGTCACCTTGCCGGTTCCATCGAGTTCGCCCCCCAGAAGATCGCCGGTAAAGTCGGTGAACTCCGCGCCGTCGGGCAGCAGGCGCATCGAGACGACCGCATTCTCGATGGCAACCGGGCCCATCCGAATGGAATGCGCGTGCACTGTGCCATCGATGCGCGGCCACACGGTTCCCGGAGTCGAACTGAAGCGGTCGATCAGATCGGAGATGACGGTGCTCTGCTGTTTTGCGCCGAGCAATGCGGCTTGCAACTGCGCAACGTCCAGTTCGTCGAAGTTCAGACTGAGCTGGGGCGCACAGTCCTGACCCGCGGGGCATTCAGGAGGAGCACTCTGGAAACGGGCAGTTCCCTTCACTGGCCCATCCGAAAACTCGATCGGATCCCACACGGCCCTTTGGCCGCTGAGGCGGAGCACAGCCTGGGAAATCTCCACATGATTGACAAGTGCATCCGACTTCCAGTTTGCGTTACGCATCGTCAGCGTGCCCTCAAACCGATCGGAGGTCGTGTCTCGCGGCGCGAGCGGGCCGTTCGTGTCTCCGCTTCCCGACGGCGCAGCTGCAGGAAGCCAAGAGCCTTGGGCACCTAAATCCAGTGTCACTGGATCGCCTGCGAGGCCATCGAGCGCAGAGATATCGGCAACGCCAGCCACGCGCGCGAGCTCGCGGATTCGCGGTAATGCCGCCTGTCCTCTTATGGTCGCTTGATATCCAGTTGCAGAGAGCTGCACTGCGACCGCCAACGGAGAGGCTCCTTCCGCTGGAACAGGTATGGTGGCCGCAAGAGCCTCTGGCCGACCCGCGACCGCAACTGCGGGCTGAAGTGTCACCGGCTTGGGCACCTGGATCGGCTGGCTCAGGCCGCCGCCGCTCAGGCGCAGACCCTCCAACGTCAGACTGCCCGAGAGCGGGCCGATCGCCTCGACGGCCGTAGACTTCGCAGTTCGCTTGTTTGATTGCTGGGCGCGCAACGCCAGGCCTTCCGCGCCAGCCGCGTTCGCAGCACTCGGGTCGTAGGTGATATTCCCGCTAACCGTGCCTCCGGCTTCAAGGTCGGAGATGAACCCACTGCGCAGCGTGCGCAATATATCCAGACCTGCACTTAACGGAACTCGCTGAGCTTCGACGGAAAACTTCGCTGGATGGTCTCCTGGCAGTTCGCCGGTCAATTTGATGTGTCCGTCGCCGAGGGGCGAGTCACAGGCGAGCTTCTGCACCGAACGCTCGAAGTAGCGATACTCGAAGTTGCAGTTCGCGTCGAAGTCCAACGGTTCCGAGGGCGCGAACTCGGCGCGATGCACGCCTGTCGCCGTCAGGCGCGTCTTCACCAGGGTTGCCTGCGCGGTGCCATCCAATTGCATTTGCCCGGTCAGGTTTCCGCGCCAGCCCGGGTCGGAGCCAAGAATCAGCCGGCTAAGCTGTCCAAGCTGAGCCTCGCGCCAGTCCAGTTCGAAATGGAGCGGCATTTGACTGAGATCCGAAGCACGTTGCAATCTTCCTTCGAGCCGCACAATCCCCGTGTCGGCCAGATCGAGACTCACATCGGTGCGTGCCGGCTGACCACGCAAGCGTACACGCCATTCGCCGGGGCTCTCCTGCCAGAAGGAGAGATCGGCGTTGACGAGCGAATAGGGAAGCTTCTCGATTCCGTTTTTCACGTTGATCCGCGAATTCGTCGCTTCCAGATAGGGCAACGGCGGTCGTGCTTCACGCTGGGGCAGATTCTTAGCTGTGGCTGCGCGGAAAAACGGATCGAGATTCCAGCGTCCCTCTCCGTTCCGAACCAGGTTGAGACTGGCCTCGTCGACGCTGATGAGGCTCAGCTCCAGACGCCCTCGCCAGAGCGAGAAGAGCCGAATCGACGCTACAACGGTACTCGCATGGAGTATTGGCTCTGCGCCGAATGCGGGATCTTCCTCTACAGTGAGGTCGGCGATCACGAATCCGGGTCGAGGCAGAAGCCGCAATTCCACGGAAGAAAGCCGCACCGGACGACCGAGCGACGCGGATACAAGCTGGGTGATACGGCTCTTGTAGCGGCTGATGCTCACATAGGGCGGCACAAAGAGCAGCGCCAACAAAATCGCAATCGCGGCCACAACCAGCGCGAGCCGCTTCCTTCTTCGCCTGGTGCGTTCACCCTCGACTGTCATCGTTTGTGTCGATCTTAATTGCTACACCGGCACTTCAGCGGATGATGTGCAGCGTCCGGCTCCAGCGCGTCTCGGTGAAGAAATGCAGCACCACATGCGCCATCCATGCCACGTTGCTGCCGACGCCGGTCTCTTCGTACTGATGTTCCGGCGTCTGGAACGACCAGTAGTTGAAGAGTGGCCGCCCTACGATATTCTCTCGCGGAACGAATCCCCAGTAGCGCGAATCGAGGCTGTCGTGCCGATTGTCGCCCATCATGAAGTACTTGCCTGGGGGCACCACCAGATCGCCATCTTTCACGCGATTGGGAAAGTCGACTGCCCATGCCTCGGGCGTTGCGTCGGGCTGCTCAACAGGTGCGATCTCAGGAAACTCGTCGAGAAAATCGGAATGGTTCTCCGGCGTTGTCGGCTCGGCATGAGGCTGCGCCTGCGCCACTCCGTTCAGAATCACTACGCCGTCGCGCAGATGAAAGTGGTCGCCCGGCACCGCAATCAGCCGCTTCACCAGAAACAGATCGGGATACCCCGGCTTGAGAAACACGATAATGTCCCCGCGTTGCGGTTCGCGGTAATGGACCAGTGGCATCCACTTCGCCGGCGGAGCGAGCGTGATCCGGTCCACCAGCAGGTGGTCGCCGACCAGCAGAGTCTTCTCCATCGATCCGGAAGGAATGACGAAATTCTGCGCCAGAAAGGTGAGAATGAACAGGCCCACCACCAGCACCGAGCAGATGCTGGCTGCCGCCTCGAACGGAGTCTCCTCCACTCTTTCCTGCGTCACGACAGGCTTGGTCTCTGTTTGAACCTTAGTTGGCAAGATCGCTTTTCTCGTCTTCCGGCCGCCCGTCGCCTACGATTTCTATCGGGCAAGCATGGACTGGACCTAGTGCACGATTCGAAAGATTCGTTTCCATCGCGCGAAGCCGATCAGTCGCGCCGAAAGTTCTCTATCGTGCCCAAGTCTATCATCCGAGGCCTCTTGAACATCGGTGGTGGAAGGGCGCCTCACCGAGAAGTAGATCACCAGCGGGCGCGCAACAATCGCCTGGCGTGGAACGAACCCCCAGAAGCGCGAATCCTTGCTGTGATTGCGGTTGTCGCCCAACATGAAGTACTCGCCTTGAGGCACAATCAGCTCCCCATCGTGGGTAAATCCCTGAAGCTGTCGCCACCACATAGGGTCGATATTCGGATCCGTATAGATCTTGGCGGGAAAGTTGTCCCGGAAGGGATTTGGGGCCGCGGGCTCGAATGCCGCGTAGGGCTCATCGAGCGTCATGCCGTTGACAGTCACCCGGCCATCTTCAATGTGAATCCGATCGCCCGGAACTCCGACGACGCGTTTCACCAGATACGGCGGATCGGGATGATGGAACACCACAATGTCGCCACGTTCGACGTCGCGATAGGGCAAGAGCCAGCGCATCAATCCACCTGTCTGACCGGCCGGCGCAAAGATCTGTTTGTTGACGAGAAGAAAGTCGCCCACGAGCAGCGTGTGCTCCATGCTTTCCGATGGGATCAGGAACGGCTGCAGCAAGAATGTGAGGAGGAAGAGAGCAACAACGATTGTCCGAAGAAACGAGGCAAACGCTTCGGGCACAGTCGGCAGATGCAGATGCAACTTTGGCGCGGAAGTCAGGGCTGGAGCTTCAACTTGAGCAGGGGAACTCATGGCTTCGCCCCTTCCTCCTCTTCTTCCGTCTCCGCAGTCCCCTTTGCCTCCGCCGCCATACGCACCAACGCCCGACGCGCCGCATCCTGTTCTGCGTACTTCTTCGTACCGCCAATTCCCCGCGCCAGTGCACGTCCCGGTTCTCCGTCAACCGGTTTCAACCGCACCTCGACCAAAAACCGCTTGTGATGGTCCGGCCCGCTCTCGCTTTTCACTTTGTAGACGGGCGTCCCAGCGCGCGCAGCCTGCAAACGCTCCTGCAAAGCCGATTTGTAGTTTCCCAACGCCGCACCGGCCCGAAGATCCTCGGCCAACTGCTCCACCGCGTCTCCGATCACATACCGCTGCATGAACGTGCGCACCGGTTCAAGACCGCCATCGAGGAACAAAGCTCCGATCACAGCTTCCATCGTGTTCGACAACACTGTGCTCTTCCGTCGCAGTCCGCTGCGATCCTCACCCCGGCTCAACCGCAGATAGTTCCCCAAGCCGATCTGGGCTGCGAGCTCGGCCATGTGCTGACGGCTGACGAGGTGGGCGCGGGCACGCGTAAGCTCTCCTTCGCTCCATTCAGGATGCATCAGAAAGAGCGCTTCGCCGACCACCAACCCCAGAACCGCATCGCCCAGGAACTCGAGTCTCTCGTTGTCCTCCTCGGTCTTCGCTCCGTCCTTGCCGTCTTCCAACGCCCGCTCATTGGCCAGCGATCGATGCGTCAGCGCACGAACCAGCAACTCCGGATGCGCAAAATCATGCCCGAGTGCCTTCTCCAGTTCTGTCAAAGCGATTTCCAAGCTTGCCTCGTCCCCTCAGTGGTTCGACTGACGCTACCGCAGATCGAAGAACCGTGTTCCGCAAATACTCTCATCATCCTTTGTTTGACGCACAATGAGGACGGCCAATCCTTTCCACGGATTACTGTGGTTTTGGCGTCGCCTGTCCCGTGCCGTTTGGCTTCTCCGGGGCGCTTGCGCCTGAATCGTCCTCGGCATCCTCGCAGCTGTGTCCATTGACGGTATAAGCGCTCTTGACGCCGCGCTCGGCGGCCAACCGGGTATCCTGCGCCCCATCGCGTGCGGCGAGCGCTTCCTTATACTCGGCGACAGCTTCGTCGCGTTTGCAGTCCAGGTCAAGCATTCGGCCCAGGTAGATATGCGACCACGACAGTTGCCGCGGATCCTTGCTCGTTGCGATCGTCTTCTGGAACCGATCAATAGCCTCACCGGGATGCCCCGTCGCAATGGCCGCGCGAGCCAGAATGAAGTTCGCGCGCGACTCATCGGCCACCGACTGCAGTGTGTCGGCGTGGATGGCCAGCGCCTGACGTGCCAGCCCGCTGGCCGTCGCCAGATCTCCTGCCGCGAGCCGCGCTTCCGCGAGATCGAGACCGGTCAGAACCCGTGGCTTGCTGCGCTGCAGCACATCGCCATCCGCGGTCGCATCGAATTGCGTGTTGCGGGCGCGATGCACCTGCTGGTCGACGTCCATGCTGTACACCATCTCGCCGATGGTGTCGCGCAGGCTGGCGTTGTCCTTTTCGAATTGAAGCATCTGCTCGTAAAAGTACTGCGTAAGCACGAAGCCCTGCGTCATGTCGTGCTTCACCGTCGCCACTTTGATCGCGTCGACCTTCTCCTGATAGACCTGCCGCTCATGCTCATAGCGAGGCAGTTCCGACCGCTCCACTCCCGCAGGAATCTTGTAGACCGGCACTCCCGTATCCATCGTGCGCGCCTCGATGGCTTTGATCAGGCACTCTACAGTCAGGACGATGGGGTCTGAGCGAAAGCGGAAGTCGAGGGGCGCATCGCGAATCTCCTTCAAGACTGGCAGTGTCCTGTCGATTGCATTGGCCCGGGTAAACAGCAATGGTTCGATTGTGTAATGCAAGTAGGTGTGCCGCACATCGCTCATGGGAATTGACCCGTTCACCGGAGAAACGATCACTACGTAGTCCGTTCCGTAGACGCGGGCATTCACAAGCTTGGGTGAAAGCAGCGGCTCAATCACCACAATGAACCGTCTGCCGTCATAGGTCGAGGCGGGCATCTTGAGATAGAGGTTCGTGCCCACGATCATTTTCGACAATGGATCGTGCAGCTGCACAATCTCTTCGTCATAGATGTGGTGCACTCCGAGCCAGATCCCGTGCAGATCGAGCGCAGCTGCGAAATCTCGCAACATGGGAACGATTTCAACGACCTGGGTCGCATCCGGCGGCATCTGGGGCAGTTCTACGCTCGTCTCCAGCTCAGGAGGAGGACTCAGGTAGAGGGCCAAGGAAATGTACTGCGAAATGTCCCTCTCCGATCCCGTCATGCGGTGCTGCGCGATGAACAGGCAGACCTTGTCGCGCTGGGCGCGTGCGTCTTCGCTCTTGGCCAGCGTCTCATTCATCTCGTCGCGCACGTGTTGCCGTATTGGGGCGCTGTCCGCGAGGCCCTCGTCGTAGCCGCAAGCATTCATGGCTGCCGCCATGATGAAGACGGGTTCGGAGCTAATGAGCGATATCGTAGGTCCGGCGGGGTCGATGAGAAACGAAGGAGATTTCTCCTGCTGCACCGCTCCGGAGCTGGAGGATGAGCTCTGGCGAGAATTGCCTTCGGAGGACTGGGCCCTCGCCGCTTGCGGCAAAAGGCTAGAGCTCAAGCAAATGACGGCCGCGAAGGGTACGAACTGAAAACGAAAGGAAGGGAACCGCATCAAGAAAACCCTGTCTGCAAGTCTAGTTAGACGTGCAGGCAGGGTCAAACGAGAGGTGCCGACTGAAGTAACCTAGCCGCGCACCGACACCCCGGAGAACGAGAGCACAGCCAGGCCGCGAACAGGCTGGCCGAAGAATCGGGCCGGCTCAAAGCGGCTCTGCACCAGCATGTTCTCCACCTGCGACCGAGTACCAGCGTCGTTCGGGCCGGAGACAATGCGATAGTCATAGACCGCTCCCTGGCTGTTGACGTAGGCCTCCACAATGACGGGGCCCGCACTGGCAACGATCTCGTCGTTGCTGGCCGCACTATCCACGGGTGGGAGCAGTCGCGGCGCGGTTGCATCTCCGAGTGGAACATCCTTCGTTGCCTGCGCAGACTCGGGCTGAGTAAACATGCCCACCAGCACCGTCACCGTGCCCAGCAGCAATACCGCGCTGGCAAAACCGGCAGCGGCCTGCAGAAGGAACGGCCCAACGGTGTTCCGCCATGCCAGCGTCCACCACGCAAAAGCGCTCTTGTTGCGGCGCGCCCGCTCGCGGCTTACGGCCACACGAATCCGCAGAACCAGGTCCTTCGGCTCAGGCACCGGCCCCAGGGATGCCAGCGCCGCCTGATTCCCCCGCAGCGCCCGCCACTCGCCCGCACACTCGGGACACCGGTCAAGGTGGCCGGCAATGCGCTGCATCTCGCGTCCTGTCATCCGTCCGTCCAGATACTCCGAAAACTTCGTTTGTATTGTGCTGCAGCTACTCATTGCGCCTCCTCTCCCAAAGGCAACCCAAGGCCTTCGCTCGATGGCGATTCTTTGGTCCGCTCGGCCCTGATCAGCATCCCTTTCAGGTATGCTCGGCCACGCACCAGACGCGATTTCACCGTCCCAAGATTGACGCCCTGGATTTCGGCGACTTCTTCGTACACAAACCCTTCAATATCCCGCAAGATCAGCGTCGTTCGAAAAGGTTCCGGCACCTGCCGCAGCGCCGCTTCTACGCGGGCCCGGTTCTCCTCGTGCACCGCCATGTCGTACGGCGACTCCCCTACATCCACCAACGTGTCCTTCAGCCGTACCGGACTTCCCGACTCGCTCTCGGCGATCTCAATCTCGATCGGAATCTCCTGCTGCTTGTGACGTAGCCACCAACGCCTCTGGTTCGAAGCCTCTCGCAACGCGATGCGATAAATCCACGTCCGCAGGGAAGACTCCCCATGAAATCCGGACACCCCGCGGAAAACCTTGATGAAGACGTCCTGAGTCAAGTCGGCAGCGTCGGCGCGGTCATGCACTGTGCGCGCCAGCAGCGAGTAAATCGGCTGATGATAGTGGGCGATCAGCCAGGCAAAAGCCTCCTCCGACCCCGCGCGCAACTCCTCGACAAGAGCCGCCTCCTGGGATTGAAGCGTGATCGCACTGGCTAGATTGCCCATGGTGAGGCCCGCCTGCAATTCGTCCTCCCACCTTAATGCAAAAGGCGCACACTTGGCACCTTTTACCGTCCACGCCCAACGCCGGCCTGTTCTCTGTCGGGTCAGCCCGTTCTGCAATGCAGTCGACTGGTCTCGTTGCGCGTCCAGCGGCTCGCGGGAGACGGAACAGCGGTATCGACAAACCGTATGTCCCACGCGCCCTATTTTCTTAGACACCAATAAGGGGTCAAAGTGTTCCCGGTCACGGGTCTATGTGAAGGCATTTTCTGGAGATGCGCCGGTTCCGGAAGTAACCCGGAGATATCGACTAGATGGTAAATACGATGCGGCGTCCCTTTTCCACCCGGCTCCATGCTGCTTCGACCTCAACCAGCGGAACCGGCTCCACATCCACACGCAAGGTACCCTTCGCCGCCATCTCAAAGAGAGTCGGGATGGCCGCGATGACCCCTTCAAGCGAGACCGAGCCGAAACCGCTGCCCATCAGCCTCAGATCGATACTGCGGAGTGTTGCGCCCGGCAGGGTGATTGTTTTGCCCGCACTCTCCCCGACTTCGACCAGCCGGGTTGCACGCGTCGCACTCGGCTTGAATCCCTTGGCCAGGGCTTCAAGCAGCAACTCGGTCGGCCGTCCCCACAGGTAGTCGATCACGACGTCGATCCCGCTGACCGCCTCTTCCGTGAATGCCTCACGCACTTTGCCTTCCGGCTCGCCGAGCGCGATGATCCGGTCCGCACTCTGCCTGGCGATCGCATCCACATTGCGTCCGGCGGCAACGATTCGCTTCGCCCCCAGCAATTTCGCCGCCTGCAGTGCCACTTGGCCGGCGACGCCGGTCGCACCCATGACCAGCACGCTCTCACCCTGCTGCAGGCCTGCTCGTTCCTTGAGCGAGAGCCACGCCGACATGCCCGGGTTGGCAATCGCCGCGGCCTGCGCATCGTCGATTCCATCGGGCAGCGGCAACAGGCGGGCCAGGGGAGCAACAGTCCGCTCGCACATCGTGCCCCAGGGCTTGCGCGCGAACGTGACGTAAACGCGTTTCCCGTCCTCGAGCGTGCCCACACCGTCGACGCCGGGCACCATCGGCAATTCCCCACCACTGGCATAGTGCGATCCAGCGACAAGAGCCTTCACGATCGGATGCAGCCCTGCCGTCCGCATCCGAATGAGGACTTCTCCGTCTCCCGGGACAGGCTCGGGAAACTCCTGATATCTGGGCGACTGGCCCAAAACACCGACGACAGCAGCACGCATGACGCGCATCCTCCTTAACTAAGTTAAATTAAGCTTAACATTGTTAAGGGGAGAAATGCTATCGTTTTTTTGTGTCCCTTGATCGACAGCTTATCTTGCGCCAGGCCTTCGCCGTACTCAACGATGCTGGGCTTGAGGGTCTCACGCTTCGCAGGCTGGCCGTCCGGCTCAAGGTGCAGGCCCCCGCACTCTACTGGCACTTCAAAAACAAGCAGGATTTGCTGGACGAGATGGCGGCAGAAGTGATGCGCCGGTCAATAGTGAAAAGCTCCGCATTCGACGCGATCCAGGACTGGCACGACTGGGCCAGCGCCACCTACAGCTCTCTGCGCAAGACGCTGCTCGCATACCGCGATGGAGCGAAGATGTTCAGTGGAACCTACCTTACAGACGTGGACCTGTATGCGCCGATGGAAGCGAGTTTGCGCCGACTGACGGATGCCGGATTCACGCTGCAGCAGGCTGTTGTGGGGCTGACTGCGCTCTACAGCTACACAATCGGCTTCGTAATCGAAGAGCAGGCGACCGAACTCACGCCGGGAAAACCGAATCCGCAGTACGATCTCGCCCGGCGAGAGAAACGCGTCAACAAGCAGCTGTATCCGCTGGCGGCGGCGGCTGGAGCAGAGATGTTTGTCCAACACGATTCCCGGTTCACCGAGGGGCTTGAGCTGATCATTGCTGGGATGGCTGCATCGCTTTCGGG
>CAZPEZ010000086.1:0-19864 GCA_964585715.1 uncultured Occallatibacter sp. | reverse complement strand
CAGCGTTGACCACCCACCTGCTTTGCAGGCCGGTTTCTATTGCGGATAGTAGGGGCAGTTGCGAAGAATTGCAAGTCTTGTGCGGGGTAACCAAGGTGTGATACGTTTTCCGCCTTTCTCATTTTGGGGCGGAGTCCGGAATTGGGATCGAGCGCCTGAGTGCGAGCGGGATCAAGAAACACCTCAAATTCAGCCGATTTTGAGCTCGTCTTCGAGAACCTCGTCGAGCATGCCGCGCAAACTGAGGGCGCGTGCATGACCATCGTTTGTCACCGCCCCGCCAGCGCGATAGAGTTCATCGGCGAGATTGAGGGCGGCCAGCACAGCTACGCGTAACGAGTCGACTGTGCGGCCGTGGGAGGCCACTGCACGCATCTTGCTGTCGACCAAGTCAGCCAGCTTGTGGATGTGCGCAGTATTCTGGCCGGTCAGGTGATAGGACTGGTCGTAGATCGTGACCGTTGTGTAACCGGGGGGCACTCCAACTTCATTCTTGGCCATGCATCACCTCAAAGCTCCAACGCATCGAGTTGCGCGAGCAGGCGCTCGACACGCTGGCGGACCTGATCGCGCTCGGCGCGCAGAGAGCGGACTTCCTGCTTCAACTGGTCGGCGGCTGGCCCCTGTTCGGCAAGCTGTGCTTCGGCTTTGACGGCACGCTCTTCGGCTGCCGCGCGGGCCAGCCGCTCGCGTTTCAAGAGCTCAACGGCACGCACAACACGCTCTTCGAGAGCCGAAAAATCATCGACACTCAGGGTCAGAGCAGCAGGCTCGACCGAAGAATGAATGGCTTTGGTCCCCTCTTTTCGCTCCTCCGCGACTTCAGGTTCAAAGAATGTCTGCGACATCAAAACTACCTCCGCGCGCTCACGCTTCGTGCAAGTATAGCGCCGTGTTGACGTGACGTTAAGACAACGTGATGTGGATTAGCAGGTACCTTTCCAGGACACCCAGCGACGAGAACCTCTCGCCAGGACCTGCAGCTTTAGCCCCGGCAGAGAAGACTTCTGGCCTTCGCATAGTTGCCGGCCCGTCGACTCAGAGAGGTTTTGAGATGCGGTGACCTTGGTTTCGTTTTATGTCCGTAGACGTGCGCCGGCGGCTGCCACCGCAGCCACAATCTGCGCCTGGAAGCTCTGCAGCTCTTCTTCGCGCAAGGTGCGATCGGACGCCTGGAAGGTAACCCCGAGCAGAAGCGAGTAGTCATTTGCGCCGAGTTTTGCGTCGCGAAAGACCTCGCGGGGGCGCCAGTCCACCAGCTCAGCAATACGCAGGGTAGCGAGGGCTCGATCGATCTTCTCCCACGAGATGCTTTCGTTCAGGATGAGGGAAAAGTCGCGCTGCACCGGCTGAAAGCGCGAGATCTCGCGGGCGACGGGGGTACGCAACGGCAACTTGTAGAGCCGGTCGAGATACAACTCTCCAAGGAGCACCGGAACCTTGATTTTGCGGATCGCTGCCTGGTTGGGATGCAACTGGCCAAGCCAGCCCACCGTGATGCCATCGGCATTGACGCGGGCAGAGCGATAGGGATGCAGCCACGCAGGCAACAATCCGGACTCGGGTGGGAAGCGATCGAAGTAGACGGTACGGATCTGGAAGCGCGCGACAAGCTGCTCGACAACGCCTTTCACATCCTGGAACTCGATTGAGCGCTCGGGGTGAAGCGCAGATTGCTCCGGCAGTGCGCCGGACGCACCGAACGCGAGAGCCGGACGCTCCTCCACTTTTTCCGTGGTCCCGCTGAAGACGGTGCCGACTTCGAACAGGCGTACATCGCTGACGTCGCGGTGCAGATTGCCGGCCACCGCAGCGAGCATGGCGGGAAGAAGCGATGGGCGCATGACGCCCGCTTCTTCGCTGAGCGGGTTGCCGAGCGGCACAATCAGTCCTGGCTGCGGCGCGGTAAGAGCGGCCTCAGCGGTGGAGCAGAAGGTGCTGGCAATCCCCTCGTGGAAGCCGGCGGCGAGCATTGTGTGCCGGACAGCGGATTCGGTTTCGGCCCACGGCAGAGCCTTCACACCTGTACCGAAAGCCGGGAGTGTGTTCGCGAAGCGGTTGTAGCCGTAGACGCGCGCGACCTCTTCAATGAGGTCAATTTCGCGTTCGAGATCGAGACGCCAGCTGGGCAGCGTGACACTCCACGCGGCGGCGCCTGCAGGGGCGAGCCCACAACCGAGGCCAGTGAGAACGTTGTCGACGGTGGAGGCGGTGATCCCATCAGGGTCGACGGTCGTGCCAAGGATTCGCTGCACTTCGCTCAAGGCGAGAGACACGGCCCTGCGGTGTGCTGTACGGGCTTGGATTGCGGGCACGCGCACATCGACGAGATCGCCTTCGATCGATCCACCGTTGGCGAGGAGAATGCGCGACACAATGGCCGACGCGACAGGCCCTGCGTTGAAGTCAGCGCCACGCTCGAAGCGATGGCTGGCGTCGGTGTGCAGCCCGTGGCGGCGCGCGGTGCGGCGCACGGCCATCGGATCGAACCAGGCAGCTTCGACCAGCACGTTCTTCGTGTCAGCCGTGATCATCGTGTCCCAGCCGCCCATGACTCCGGCGAGGCCCACGGGTTTCGCGTGATCGGCGACAACGAGATCTTCGGGATCAAGGATGCGATCCATGCCGTCGAGGGTCTTCAGCTTTTCGCCTTTGCGAGCGCGGCGCACGACGATGCCGCCCTCGAGTTTGTCGAGATCGAAGGCGTGCGTGGGCTGGCCCATCGAAAGCCAAGCGAAGTTGGTCGCATCGACGGCGTTGGAGATCTTCTTCTGTTCGAGAAGCTTGAAATAGGTGTCGACCTCAGCGCCAGCAAACCAGTCGCGCGATTCACCGATGGTGATGCCGCGCAGAACACGCGCGGTGAAGCGGCCACAGGCATCCTGGGCTTCGATCTGAACAGAAAACTCCTGTGGAGAGGGCGAATATTCCGGAAGCTTCAAGTCGAGGGACTTGAGTTCGACGCCATAGATCGCGGCAGCCTCGCGCGCGATGCCATGGTGGTTCATCGCATCAACACGGTTGGTGGTGAGGTCCATCTCGTAGAGCGAGCCATTGGCGGGGCCGAGGTCGAAGATGCCTTCGACGGCGATCCCACGCAGGGTCAGGGCTTCCGCAAGCTGCGTGTCAGAGACGGGGAGTTCGGGCAGATAACTGCGAAGCCATTTGGTGAGTATCTTCATGCGAACTGCCCCAGGAAGCGCATATCTCCTGAAAAGAACTGCCCGATATCGCTGACGCCGTACTTCATCATGGCGATGCGTTCGATGCCCATGCCAAAAGCGAATCCGGAGATCTCCTTCGAGTCGTAGGCGGGTTGCTTCTCCGCAGCGAAGGCGAAGACTGCTGGGTCAACCATGCCGCAGCCGAGCAGTTCGATCCAGCCGGAGTGTTTGCATTTGCGGCAGCCCTTTCCTCCACAAAAAATACAGCTGATCTGCACATCCGCCGACGGCTCGGTGAACGGGAAGAACGACGGAAAGAAGCGCGTTTTGACGGAAGAACCGAAGAGCGCCTTCATGGCGTGATCGAGTGTGCCCTTGAGGTCCGAGAAGGTGATGTTGGTATCGACGCAGAGGCCTTCGACCTGGTGGAACATGGACGAGTGGGTCGCGTCGTCGGCTTCGTTGCGATGAACTTTGCCCGGAATCACGATGCGCACAGGTGGTGGTTGCGATTCCATCGTGCGCATCTGGACCGGAGACGTGTGCGTGCGCAGCAGGAGGCGATCGCGGAGGGGGCGGCGCTCCTGGTTCGCGATGACCAGTGTGTCCTGCGTGTCGCGCGCCGGGTGGCCGGGCGGAAAGTTCATCGACTCGAAGTTGTAGAAGTCGGTTTCGACTTCGGGGCCAACACCAACGGAGTAGCCAAGCGCCGCGAAGACCGAGACAATCTCGTTCCACGTACGGGTAATGGGGTGTTCAGCGCCGGTGAGGCGGCGCGATCCGGGAAGCGTGATATCGATTGCCTCGGCGGCGAGGGCTCTGTCGCTCGGTCCTGAGCCGGCCGCCTGTTCGAGAAGGCTCTCGACAAGCTCTTTGAGCACCTTGAAGCGCTCGCCAACAGACTTTTTCGCAGCAGGAGGCGCAACCTTCAGCCAGGCTGAAACGTCGTTGAGCCGGCCCTGCTTGCGGCCAAGCCAGCGGAGACGAAACGCTTCGAAGGAGTCAGGAGTGTTGAGTGCGGCGGCTTCTTGACGCGCTTGTTCTGCAACCTGCGCAAATGCCTTGTCGAGCGCGTCGTCATCGAACGACGAGGGTGGGTGGATTTCTGTGGTCATTGCGAACTCTCAGAATAAATGACGGCGATTGATCAACAAAGAGCCTAAAGCCAAACGGCCCGGAGCCTTGAGCTCCGAGCCGTTTGCGTGACGTCCCCAGTCCGGGCGTTGTCGCGGGTAAGAGTCTTTAGGCAGCAGCCCTTTTCTTTTCGCTGGCGAGAGCGGCTTTCGCCTGCTCCACCAGCTTGGTAAAGCCGGCGGCATCGTGCACGGCGATGTCGGCCAGAATCTTGCGATCGAGCTCAACGCCGGCCTTCTTGAGGCCATTGATGAGCTGCGAGTAGCTGGTGCCGTTCAGCTTGGCGGCGGCAGCAATGCGCACGATCCACAGTGAACGGAACTGGCGCTTCTTCTGGCGACGACCGGAGTAAGCGAACTTAAGTCCGCGCTCGACGGCTTCCTGCGCTGCCTGGTAGAGCTTCGATTTTGTGAGGAAATAGCCGCTCGCCCGATCGAGAATCTTTTTGCGGCGGTCGTTCCGTTTGGTACTGCGTTTGACGCGAGGCATGGTTCTTTCTCCGTTTGTTGGTGCGATCTACGCGGCTGAAGGCAGGAGGGCCGGTTTAAAACCGACCTGTGGGCCTCTTCACTCGCTCGTTCAAGCCTTGATCACTCCGCCGGATCTGAAATTGTTCCGTGCGGGGAGCCGCTTCGCAAGCAGCCCTGAAGCGCCTTGAGGCGCGACGACTAGGCGTAAGGAATCATGCGCGCGACTTTCAGGTGGTCTCCATCGGAAACGATCACGCTCTTGCCGAGCTTGCGCTTCACTTTGGGAGACTTCGACGAAAGGATGTGCCGCGTCTTCGTCTGGTGCCGGACAATTTTGCCGGTGCCAGTTTTCTTGAAGCGCTTGGCCGCGCCCTTATGAGTCTTCAACTTGGGCATTGTTTTTCTCGTTTGAGACGGGAGTATTTCCCATCACGCCGCCTGGGCACACAGATTTCCCGGTGCCGGAATACGGACCATTTCAGTATAACCCAAGCAGAATCTTGCCGCCACTCGCTTGTCGGGCTTCGGAACAGAGCCTAGCGTAGGAACATGGCTATCCTCAGCGTGGACCTTGCTTTCCGGCGTTGGACCGATTTGGGGATCGTGGTGCTGGAGCGCGGGCGCGAACCAGGGGCATCCATTGCCTGCGAGATCGTCTCTGAAATCGTGCCGGGAAACGAACCTGTCCCTGTGCAGGCCGAGGTCCTGGCAGGCCGTCTGAACCATCTGTGCGGCATCCGGGATATTCGGATCGTGATGCTGGACGGTCCGCAGGCATGGAAATCGACCTGCAATGGGTTGGAACATGCGCGACTCCGCGAACGAGAGCTGAACACAGCCGCCAAGACGGGATTGCCGGGCATGGTGAAGCCGGTTACCTATCGGCCTTTCGCGGAGTTTTGCGTCGATGTGTACGACGCCTTGTGCCGGCGCGGCTGGAAGCGGCTGTCAGCAAGCGATCAGCCCAAAGACACCGGCGCCCACCTGCTGGTTGAGAGCTATCCGTATGCCGCGTGGAAGGCGCTCGGAATTCGGCCGCTACCGGCAAAAAAGCGCGCAACGGTCTGCGATCTGGCTGAAGCTTTTGCGGCGCTGCAAGCCACCGCGCCGGTGACCGTCAATCGACCTCCGAACCACGACCAGCTCCAGGCGATCGTCGGCGGGCTGGCGGGGCTCGCGCTGGAGGCACGTAATCCGGCCGGAGCGCGCATTGTCGGATCTACACCACGCCGCGAGGACGGACACTGGCGCGAAGGCTTCATCGTTGTACCGCAGTCGACGCGGCCCTGGCCCACGGTGCGCTGGATGAATTGAATCGGAGACCCTAGAGCGGCCTGGCCGAAACGGCATTCTACCAAGCTGCAATTGGGGCCTCACCAGGCTTCAGTCTGAAACGCCGGGACCCGATTTGCAGGCAACCTTGAAATCCGGGTGCATGCCAGCCGCTGCGCCGGCTTTCAGATCAAGCGCCAGGCGAACATTGTCCGAGCGAATTCCCAAGGGCCCGTTCAAATCCTGTGCGTCTGGTCCCAGGCCTCCTTCCCATACGGTGCGATTGTCGACGAATACCTGCAGTTCATCCCCATCCAGTGCGGCGCTGAGGGAGTGGGTATCGCCGGGATGCAAAACGGGCACAGCAGCAGCATGTTCTGGCTTGATGTTCCGGTAACCACGGTTCCCACACTCTGCGCTATTGGTTTGGGCTGGATTCCTCTTGATGGAGACGACAATCTTCGACTCCGGCTCTATGCGCCACATGGCGTACACCAGGTTGCAGGCGTTCTGCGCGCGCAGTTTCAGGCCGAACTGACGCCGAATTTCGCCCGAATCGAGTGTCGATTCTTCGGCCGTAGGTCCGAGGTAGGTAAACTGCGCCTCGATTGCCTGGGATGTCCAAGCGTTCACATAGGCCCGCATCTTCGGTACGTCTACGGTCAGGCGATTCCCTGTGTCGCTGCTAACCGTTCCCTCTGTCACGCAGAGGTTGCCGCCGCTGACCGCCATTTTCTTCGCAGGCATCTGGGCATGCGCGGTGCATGGGATGATCGAGAGGGCCATGACAATCATCGACAGGCAAATCTTAAGGACGTTCATCTACGATGCCTCCTGGGTGAATCCGAGAAAGGTCGTTGCACGGAAGGCAGTTTACCGCGACCGCTCACTCAAAGCGGTAGAGCTTCACCTTCTCAATGTTCGATTGGCGCGAGTCGAAACGCCAGCCCTTGCCCTGGTCGTTTTCGTCGCCATTCAGACGGCGGCCTGGAATCCATTGGCCGTCATCGTTGAAGATGCCTTCATCGACGGAAGCGATGCCGGCCCGCTTGCCGGAACGCGCGGTAAAGTCGACCCGGAAGCCTTCGCCCGCGCCCAGAAACTCATCGGGACCGGTGGCCATGATGAGACCGTAGCCGGTTTCGGCGTGACTGCCAAAGATCTCGTCGAGGGTGACATGAAGCGTGTAACCGCCCAGGTTCAGGTCGACGGAGGGATGCTCGCGGTTGAGCAAGAACCCGTGGATGGTTCCATCGGCTTGGTGCTGGGCAACCAGCGGCGACAACCCCGCGAGAAGACCATAGCTGTTCGCGAGATCGCCTTTGGGGTCGATCTCACTCTCGATAGCGAAGGGGGAGAATCCAAAGGCGGCATGCTCTCCCAGGGCATAAAAGACGTTGGCAGCGCCGGCAGAGCCGCCACGCGTTTCAGGCATGAAGAGCGGATTGTCGGGCCGGTGATAGCGCTTGCACCAGAGCGCAAAGTTGGGATCGTAGAGATCGGGTGAGTAGACGTCGATCGCCGATCCGGCAGCCTTCCAGATGTCCACTACCCACGGCTCGGGACCACCGCTCGGATAATTGCCCGGTGTCGCATCGTCTCCGGCAAGCCAGGTATTGACGTACATGGGAATGTTGTCGGCAGCCTGTCCGGCCGCGGTGACGGCCTGGATGAAGCGGGCGTAGTGCCAGGCCATGAAAATCTCGTCGGCACGGTCCGTGTCGCCGAAGACCTCGGCCCAGGTGCCGGAGGTCTTGCTGCCGTTGGCCTCCCAGAGCGCGCGCAGGCCGGGGTAGAGTGCGTCGTGATGCGCGGCGAGATAGTGGGTGAGCTCGGCTGGGACGGCGGACGCAAAGGCACGGTTGGCCGCGTCGGAGTGGTCGCGCGTGTCGCCGAGGACGCCCACTTCGTTTTCGACCTGCATCATCAGGACCGTGTGGTCGCGGCTGTCGGCCTCTTTGATGTGTTGCATCGTTGCGGCGAAGGCGCGGGCATCGGCGTCCTGGGTGGCCTTGGCCATCGGGCTGAGCACTTCGGCCTCGGCGACATTCTCGACCACGCGCGGAAAGCGATGCGTATCCTGCTTGACCCACACAGGCGCATAGCTCGACATGCCGTTCTTCCACGACGCGAGCCAGAGAAAGACGATGCGCAGATGCTGCTGGCGTGCCTGGTCGAGCAGGTCGTCGACGAGGGTGAAGTCGTATTTGCCCTCGGTGGGCTCGATCAGTTCCCAGCTCAGCGGCGTGACAACGGTATTGAGGTGCATTCCAGCGAGCGCAGGCCATATGGGCTTCATGTAATCGAGGCTGGAGGACGAGGAATTGTGCAACTCGCCGCCAAGAATCAGAAACGGCTTGCCGTCAACGATGAGTTGGGTCGCGGCGCCACGCTTTTCGAGGTGCGGTGCGGCATTCTGCTGGGCGAAAAGCGAGCAGGTAGGGAGCGCGCCGAGGAGCAGAAGAGTTGGCAACAAAGAGCGACGGATTCGCATGGCGAAACGGAGTCTAGCACAGCCCTATTCAGACTGCCCGTAAGGAGAGGCTGCAGATAAGCGGTATCCGATGGGCAACGCCGCTGATCACAATAGACCATGAGCCAGAACACCGATTAGATGAGGCATCGCTGGCAGAATCGAGACGTGAATCCGAACGCTCGCCGAATCCGCATTCTCACCGCGATCAAGCTTGCCCACACGGCGATTTGGGTTCTCTTGGGCAGTTGCGTGCTGGCGGTTCCAGTGGCAGCGGCGGTGGCATGGTTTCGCGGCGCCGTCGTGCTGAGCGCGATCGTCGTCTGCGAATGCGCGCTTCTGGCCGCGAATGGCGGTCGTTGCCCACTGACCAACATTGCAGCCCGCTTTACCGAATCGAGAACGCCCAATTTCGACATTTACCTGCCTTCATGGTTCGCCCAGTACAACAAACCGATCTTCGGATCGCTTTTCGTTGCCGGAGGCCTCTTCGCTCTGATTCGCTGGTATCTGGCCCTGCGGTAGGCTGGATATGTGAGCGCTTCGTTTCACATCGAGAACTTTGGCTGCCGCGCGGCACGGGCCGATGGCGAGGCGATTGCCGAACGCCTGGAAGCAGCGGGGCTCGCTGAGGGCAAGCCGAAAAACGCCGATGTGGTGATTGTGAATACCTGCAGCGTGACGGCGGAGGCCGATCGTGCGGCGCGAGCCTTCATTCGGCGGACCAAGCGAATGAATCCGGAGGTGCGCATTGTCGCGACTGGCTGCTATGCGCAACGGGCACCGGAGGAATTGATAGCTCTGCCCGGCGTAGCCGCTGTCGTTGGCAATAGCCATAAGACATTCGCGCCGGGGATTGCGCAGAGCCTCGCGCAAGGGCGCATGCCCCCTGCGGGGTCAAATCTGGTTCCGGTGAACTCGCTGCTTTCGGGCAAGACGCTTGTGCTGGCGGACGATCGCTTTGCGCATTCCTTTCTCGAAGAGGCGCAGGTCGTTCCCGGCGCGCAGACGCGGCCGAACCTGAAGATCCAGGAAGGGTGCAGCAACCGATGTTCGTTCTGCGTGATCCCGTGGACGCGCGGGGCTTCACGCAGCTTGCCCGCGGCGAGCGTGTTCAAGCAGGTTGAGGGATTTGTCGCAGCCGGCGGCGTAGAGCTGGTGCTGTCGGGGATCAACCTGGGGAGGTGGGGACGCGATTTCTCTCCTTTGCCCGACGGATCTCCGGCAAATCTGGCGACGCTCGTCCGCCATATCTTTGAGCGGACCGAACTGCCGCGTCTTCGCCTGAGTTCCATCGAGCCGATGGACTGGGATGAAGAGTTGATCGAGCTGATGGCGGAGTTCGGCGGTACACGTCTGGCGCGCCATGCGCACTTGCCGTTGCAGTCGGGATCGGACGCGGTACTACATCGCATGCACCGGCGCTATCGGCCGTGGCACTACGCGGAGAAAGTCGACGCTCTACTGCAGGCGACTGGGCCGGAGCTGACGCTGGGAGCGGATGTGATGGTGGGCTTTCCCGGCGAGACGGATGCTGAGTTTGAGGAGACTGTCGCGTTCATCCGCGCATTGCCGTTCGGTTATCTGCACTTGTTTCCGTTTTCGCCGCGCCCGGGCACGCGTGCCTGGGCATTGCATTCGGCAGACCCCGTTGCTGCCGGGGCTGTCGCAGAGCGCATGGCACGGCTACGCACGCTTGCGGCCGAGAAGACGGTTGAACATCGGCGGCAGTTCGTTGGTCGGGAGTTGGAAGCGCTCACACTCAATACGCCAGAGAACATCCGGCGTCTGGGCCGGACGGTAGGACTAACGGAGAACTTTCTGCCGTTTGAGGTGGACGGCGAGTTGAGGGCCAATCAGCGTGTGAGTATCGAAGTCACTGGCGTAACCGCTGAAGGCGCTCTGACGCACTCCAGATCGTCTTCAACAGCATCCTGTGCAGCCGATTAATCCTAAGGAAACGGGCCTTTCCGCAGCCAAACCAATGCTATACTCAGGGTGCGTTCGCGGGCTCAGTGTTGTTCCGGATTGCAGACCGGAGAAGAGCAGCGGACCTCGCCTGGAGGAGCACCATCGCACTCGACAAACGTTCGGCAAAGTCCTTTATCCGCATCAACGATCGCATCCGCGCACGCGAAATCCGTGTCATCGACGAAAACGGCGAACAACTTGGCATCCTGGCCCCTTTTGAGGCCCTGAAGATCGCCCGCGAGCGCGGGCTGGATCTGGTGGAAGTGTCGCCCACCGCAGTGCCGCCGGTTTGCCGCATTCAGGACTACGGCCGCTACCTCTACGAGAAGGAAAAGAGCGAGCGCGCAGCGCGCAAGAAGCAGAAGGTTATCACCATCAAGGAAGTGAAGTTCTCGGTTACGGTAGACGAGCATGACTACCAGACCAAGAAGAACCAGGCCGTGCGCTTTTTGACTGAAGGCGACAAGGTGAAGGCGAGCCTGCGCTTCCGTGGCCGCCAGATGGCGCATCGCGAGTTGGGCTACGC
The DNA here is from genome assembly GCA_964585715.1 of uncultured Occallatibacter sp. Lineage (GTDB taxonomy): Bacteria > Acidobacteriota > Terriglobia > Terriglobales > Acidobacteriaceae > Telmatobacter. The sequence goes on along the minus strand of CAZPEZ010000086.1, from coordinate 8,854 downwards.
CATCATCAACCGTCTGATTCAAGACATTGGCGAAGCCGGCTCGGTAGAGTTTATGCCGCGCATGGAAGGCACGATTCTGCACGCCATTCTTGCGCCATCCAAGAAGGATGGGGCCAAGCCGAAGCCGGCACAGCAGGTCCCGCCCCCGGCCGCACGGCCCTCGGCGCAGCAAGCCCAGTAAGGCAAGAGACCGCAGAACAGAAAAGCCGCTCGAAATCGAGCGGCTTTTCTGTTCTACGCTGAAGGACTGCGTTGACGGAACCGGCTCTTCTCCCGTGTATGCTGGGCGCATGGATTCTTCCCTGGGCCGTACTTCCCTTCTGCTGACGTTCTGTGTCCTGATGTTTGGTTCTCTTGGGGCGGGCCGACTGCATGCGGAGGCCGCGCCGGCGGCACACTTCCCGACCACAGACGATCTTCGGCATCTGAAATCGATTGGCGGGCCTCTGCTCTCGCCGGACGGCAAGATGGCGTTGTTCACGATTGTCGATGCGACGGCCGACGGCGGGAAAGCTCATGTCTGGATTGTGCCGACGACTGGGGGCGAAAAAGCTCGGCAACTGACGTTCTCGCCTCCAGCGGACAAGCGCGGCGAACACAATCCGCAATGGGCACCGGATGGGTCTGCGATCTTCTTTCTGGCGCATCGTGGTGAACACACCGAACTGTTTCGGCTCGATCTACGTGGAGGTGAGGCGGCGCCGTATGAGCTGAAGATTGCACCGACTGTGGATGAATCGAAGGAGAAGAACGCCATCCCGCCGGCAGACGTCGAAAAGAAAGATGAGAAGAAGTCAGACGACAAACCCGCAGACAAGCCGACGGACGACAAGAAAAAAGAGGATGCCACTCCAGAGCAGGCCGTATTGGAGCCATCGGGATTCGGGCTCTCGGCCGATGGGAAATGGCTGGCCTTTTGGGCGCGCGATCCAGAGACGCAGGGCGAAAAGAAGCAGAAGGATGCCAAGGCCGATGCTTCCTGGGTCAATCATGAGAAGCACGGAACGCGGCTCTATCTTGCGGCGCTGAAGGATGGCGGCAAGATCGATGGAGCCCTGAAGGCAGTTTCGATCGCACCGGATGTGCGCAGTGCTGTGTGGTCGCCGGCAATGGATCGGCTGCTGGTTGTCACCGAACCGCCCAACGATCTGGGGGACCTGGGACCGGCGGGTGCGGCGTGGCTGGTGGATGCGGCAACGCCGGACAAGGCAATCAAGCTCGATGCGATTCCTCCCACCGTGGGTGGCGGGGCGTTCAGCACGGACGGAAGCGAGATCGTCTTCAGCGCGCAGACACCGGAAGATGCGCCTCCGGGTTATGACGAGCTGTTCGCGCTGCACGTCGGCGAAGCAGGCACAAAGCCAGTGCGGTTGTCAGGCGGATTCGCGGGACAGCTCAATGCATCTGGCCTTTTCTTCGCTCAGGACGGATCGGTGATCGCGCCTGCAGCCGTGGCGACCCATGCGACTACCGTGCGGATCAAACTCGACGGCAAGACTGCGCCTGAGCAGGTCGCTCTGGGAGCACCTGTGGTCTCAGGTCTGAACACGAATCGTAAACAGACTGGTTGGCTCTGGCTCGCGGAGAGCGGCGCGCAGCCGGAAGAACTCTGCTACGCGCAGCATCTCGGCGACGCGTGCACGACGCTGCCGATTCCCGACTTGGCACCGGGTTTGCGTTCTGTAGAGCCGGAGCTGGTGCAGTGGCAAAATGAAGGCTTCACGATTGACGGGCTGCTCTACATGCCTCCGGGGCAAGGATCGGGTTCGGGCTCAACCAGAATCCCACTGATCGTGGATGTGCACGGAGGACCATTCGGCGCATTCGAGGATCGCAACGACGCCTTTGTTGCATTTCTTGTCGGACACGCCTGGGCCGTCCTGCGTCCGAATCCGCGCGGCTCATCCAACTACGGTGTAAAGTTTGGCGCTGCAAACAAGAATGACCTCGGTGGCGGCGACTATCGGGACATCATGACAGGCGTCGATGCGGCGCTCGCGAAGTATTCGCTGGACCCCGCGAAGACGGCGCTGATGGGCTACAGCTATGGCGGCGAGATGGCGGCCTTCGTGGAGGGCAAGACCGATCGCTTCAAGGCCGTCATTAGCGCGGCACCCGTGATCGACCAGTTCAGCGAATACGGGACCGAGCACGGCTCCTGGTACGACCGCTGGTATTTCGGCAAGCCGTGGGAGCACCTGGAGGACGCCTGGAAGCAGAGCCCTCTGGCTGGCGCCGCGAAGGCAAAGGCGCCCTTCCTGTTGATCCAGGGAGAAAGCGACACGACCGATCCGCTGGGGCAATCCGAGGAGATGTATCGCGCGCTGCGACAGGAGGGCGTGCCTGTCGAACTGGTCACATATCCACGCGAGGATCACGGGCCGCTCGCCGTGGGGATGTTCGGACGGCCGTCGCCGGAGCCATGGCACGGATACGACGCGCGCCAGCGCCTGATTGAATTCCTGAACCGGGCGTTCGGAGTCGAGCCAACGACAGCGGAGACGACACCCCCGCTGAACCGGCTGCACTAATCCTGAGCGGCCGGCGAGACTGGAAATACTCGGGATTCGGCGTTCGCTATACTTAGGAGAGAACAGTCTCAGGCTGCTCGACCTCTCCCCGCATGGAAAGCCCCACCATCGACAGCACTTCGCAGGTCGTTCCGCACGCATCGCGCGCGGATGTAAGACGGATCCTCGGCTACGTTTTCTTCACCTTCATCTGCTATCTCGCCATCGGGTTGCCCCTGGCCATTTTGCCGGCGTATGTGCACCTGCGCATGGGCTACCATGCATCGCTAGCCGGGCTGGTGATCAGCATTCAATACATTGCAACGTTTCTAAGCAGGCCCTGGGCGGGTCGCATCAGCGATCACTCCGGAGCGAAGGTCTCGGTCTTGTGGGGCATGGCCGCGTGTACTGCCAGCGGATTGCTGCTGCTCGGGGCAGGGGCCTTACATCGCAACCCGGCCTGGCTCGCACTGGTCAGCCTGTTTGCAAGCCGGCTTGTGCTGGGAGTCGGCGAAAGCCTGGGTTCGACAGGGGCGACACTGTGGGGCGTTACGGCCGTGGGGCACGACCATACTGCTAAGGTGATCGCCTATAACGGCGTTGCCACCTATGGAGCCATGGCGCTGGGTGCCCCGCTGGGCGTGGTTATGGAACAGCATTGGGGACTGGCCTCCATCGGGATCGTGACGGCTGTCGCCTGCGGAGCGAGCTTCATTTTTGCGCGATTTAAGAAGCCCGTGCCCGTAGTGCATGGCGAACATCTGCCCTTCCGCGACGTTCTGGGGCGCGTGACACCCCACGGCATGGCGCTTGCCCTGGGCGGCGTGGGCTACAGCGTTCTGGCTACCTTCGTGACGTTGTTCTACGCGAGCCGAAGCTGGAATGGCGCTGCACTCTGCCTGACGGGATTCGGACTGGCGTTCATTGCAGCCCGGTTATTGTTTATTCACACAATCAGCCGCTACGGCGGGTTCCCTGTGGGCATCACCTGCCTGATTGTCGAGTCACTGGGCGTGCTTCTGTTGTGGCGGGCCGTATCTCCGGCGATGGCGGTGGGTGGAGCAGCGCTGGCCGGGTTCGGATTCTCGCTCGTATTTCCCGCGCTGGGCGTCGAGGCCGTCAAGCACGTCCCGGAACGGAGCCGCGGTACGGCACTGGGTGTGTATACCGTGTTTTCCGATGTCTCTTTCTTTCTCGTGGGTCCGGTGGCGGGCGCGGTCATCGGCGCCTTCGGGTATGCGAATGTGTTTCTGTTCGCACTGATCTGCGTGCTGGCATCGCTGGGCGCGGTTGTAGTACTGGCGACGCGCGAGAATACCGCGACGGCTTAGCCCGGCACGACTCGTTGCGGCCTTGTTGCACCGCAGCGATAACGAATTCATCTAAAGAATTATGAGCTTGCCTGTTTCAGTCCTGGACCTCGTCAGTATGCATCCGGAAGAGACGGCGGGCGCGGCCATAGCGCGCTCCGTCGACCTGGCACAGCACGTGGAGAAGTGGGGCTTTCGGCGCTTCTGGCTGGCGGAGCATCACTCGATTGAGGGGCTGGCCTGCTCGGCGACCGCGCTGCTGATTCAGCGCGTAGCTGCGGCGACAGAGACAATTCGCGTCGGCAGCGGCGGAGTCATGCTGCCCAATCATGCACCCTTGGTCGTAGCCGAACAATTCGGCACGCTCGAAGCACTCTTTCCAGGACGGATCGACCTTGGGCTGGGACGCGCACCGGGCGGAAACTTTCTGACCATGCGGGCGCTGCGGCGCGATCTGCGCCAGACCGGCGACGATTTTCCGGAACTGCTCGAAGAACTGCGTACCTACCTGGGGCCGGAGAAGCCGGGCCATGCGGTCAAGGCGATCCCGGGCAAAGGAAGCAATGTGCCGATCACGCTGCTGGGATCGAGCGAATTCAGTGCGCGACTCGCAGCGGCGCTTGGGCTGCCGTTTGCGTTTGCTGCGCACTTCGCGCCGGACATGCTCGAAGTGTCGTCGCGGCTTTACCGAGAGAACTTCAAGCCCAGCGACACCCTGATGCACCCATGGCTGATGGTTGGTGTTCCCGTGATTGCAGCGGAAACCGACGCCGAGGCGCGAAGACTGTTCACGACTCCGCAACAGAGATTCCTGCGGCTGATCCGGAATCAGCCGGTAGAACTACTGCCGCCCGTGGACTCGATGGACGCGGTGTGGAGCGACTGGGAGCGGCCACTTGTCGAGAGCAAGCTGCGCGCGGCGATCGTTGGCTCCGAAGAAACGGTTCAAGCGGGCCTGGAACGGCTGGTGGCAGCGACACGCGCCGACGAAGTCATCGTGGTGACGGACACGTGGGACCACGAGTCGAGGCTGGACTCGTACCGGCGCGTAGCCGAGGGCGCAGGCCGAGTGGAGACGACGGCAGAAGCCCCCGCTGGCTGAGCACGGGCCCACGGAGCAGGCACCCGGCGCAGCTATACTTGACGGGCGCTCTTGAACGAGCGAGAGGAGATGCCTTGCGCGTCGGACTGTTTACCCGCGAATATCCACCGCTTGTATATGGCGGCGCCGGCGTCCATGTCGATTATCTGAGTCGCGAACTGGCCAAGCAGATCGACGTGGAAGTGCATTGCTGGGGACCGCAACACAGCGATGAAGGCCGGCTGCATGTGCGCGGGTCTGAGCCGTGGGCGGAGATCTCGAACGGTACCACGGAGAAATTCAAGGGCGCATTGGAAGCATTCAGCCTGAATCTAACGCAGATCAAAGCGCTCGAAGGCATAGACGTCGTCCACACACATACGTGGTACGTATCGATGGCCGGGTATCTGGCAAAGAAGCTCTATGGCATTCCGTTTGTGCTGACCACGCACTCGCTGGAGCCGCTGCGCGCCTGGAAGTCCGAACAGCTGGGCAGCGGATACGCAATGAGTTCGTGGATGGAGCGGACCGCGATTCTCGATGCGGATGCAATCGTCGCGGTGTCTGCGGGAACGAAGGCGGACATCCTGCGCGCCTATCCGGACGTCGATCCCGCGCGGGTGCACGTGATCTATAACGGCATCGACCTCGCCGAGTATCGAAAAACAAACGATACAACCGCACTTCGCGACTATGGCGTGGAACCGACGCGGCCATACGTGCTGTTTGTCGGGCGCATCACACGGCAGAAGGGCGTGACGCACCTGGTGGATGCGATTCGATACATGCCACCGGAGACGCAGATCGTGCTCTGCGCGGGCGCGCCGGACACACCCGAGATTGCAACCGAACTGCGCGAGAAGGTGGAGCGGGCGCGCCGGGACCATCCCCACATTGTGTGGATCGAAAAGATGGTGACGCGGAAGGAAACGATACAGCTTTACAGCCATGCGCGGGTGTTTTGCTGTCCTTCGGTGTACGAGCCGTTCGGGATCATCAATCTTGAAGCGATGGCCTGCCGCGCGCCTGTGGTTGCGAGCGCGACGGGCGGCATCAAAGAGGTTGTGGTCGATGGAGAGACAGGCTATCTGGTGCCGTTCGATCAGGACCCGGTGACGAGCTTTCCGAGCGATGCAGGGAAATTCGCGCGCGACCTTGGCGAGCGCGTCACGCGGTTGTTCAACGATCCGGAGAAGTGCAGGAAGTTCGGCGATGCCGGGCGTAAGCGCGTGGAGGAGACGTTCAGCTGGACTGCGATCGCACATCAGACCGTCGAGTTGTACCAGAGCCTGATTGATCGGCGGAAGACGGCGCATCGACTACCCGATGTACGGTGAACGAACGATGAAGCTAAGCGAGATCGAAGGACGCAGGCGGGTTGTCACCGAGAGCATCACTCCGCAGGTGGATGGCGGACGCTTCCCTGCCAAGCGCACAGTGGGTGACCAGGTGCGCGTCGAGGCGGATGTCTTTACCGATGGGCATGACGCAATCGCCGTGGCACTGCTCGCGCGTCGCGAAAGTGCAGGTGCGTGGACCGAGATCCCCATGCAGGCTTTGGGTAACGACCGCTGGTTTGCGTCGTTTCGAGTAGGTGAGCTGGGGCGCTACGAGTTCAAGGTGCAGGGATGGGTCGATCATTTTGAGACGTGGCGGCGCGATTTGCTCAAGCGCATAGCGGCTGAGACGGACGCGGGCGTTGACTACCTGATCGGCGCAGAACTGGTGGCTGGAGCTGCTGCGCGAGCAATGGCCGGCGACCATGTGTGGCTGAAACAACGGGTCGAGGTCCTGCAATCGGGATTGCCTCCCGCGGACCTGCGCACCCATGCAACCGACCCAATGTTGCACGAACTGGCGCTTCGTTATCCCGATAAACATCTTGGGACAGAATCGGAAACGCTGAGCATCGTGGTTGATCCGGAGCGCGCACGATTCAGCTCCTGGTATGAGTTCTTTCCGCGCTCGACAGCGGCCGACCCCGGCCAGCATGGGACCTTTGCCGATTGCGAGAAGAGGCTGGAGTATGTGGCGGGGATGGGATTCAACGTAGTCTATCTGCCGCCGATTCATCCCATCGGACGAACGTTCCGCAAGGGCCGCAACAACACGCCGGAAGCCAAAGACGTCGACCATGGCAGCCCGTGGGCGATCGGCGCAGCCGAAGGCGGGCACAAAACGATTCTCAATGACCTCGGCACTGTGGACGACTTCAAACGTTTTGTCGCGAAGGCAAAGGATCTGAACCTCTCAGTCTCGCTCGACATCGCGTTCCAGGCTGCGCCGGATCATCCCTATGTGCGTGAGCACGAGGCATGGTTCCGCAAGCGGCCCGACGGGACGATCCAGTACGCCGAGAATCCGCCAAAAAAATACCAGGACATTTACCCGTTCGACTTTGAGAGCGAAGACTGGGCTGGCATGTGGGAAGAGCTGAAGAGTGTCTTCCTTTACTGGATCGGGCTTGGCGTGACGATCTTTCGCGTCGACAATCCGCATACCAAGGCGTTTCCGTTCTGGGAGTGGGCGATTGCGGAGATCAAACGAGATCACCCTGAGGTGTTCTTTCTATCGGAGGCCTTCACGCGGCCGAAGATTATGTATCGGCTGGCGAAGATCGGGTTCGGGCAGTCGTACACCTATTTCCCATGGCGCAACGGCAAACACGAGCTCATGTCTTATCTGACCGAATTGACGCAAACGCCGGTGCGTGAGTTCTTCCGGCCCAATCAGTGGCCGAATACACCGGACATTCTGACCGAGTTTTTGCAGATGGATGGGAAGCCCGCCTTTGCGGTTCGCTATCTGCTGGCAGCCACGCTGGGCGCGAACTATGGGATCTATGGCCCTGCGTTCGAGCTCCTGGAGAATCGCCCGGTGCGTCACGGAAGCGAGGAGTATCTCGACTCGGAGAAGTACGAGATCCGAAACTGGGATTTGGACCGGTCGGACAGTCTGCGCCCGCTGATTACGCGCGTCAATGAGATCCGCAACACAAATTCCGCCTTACAGAATGATTGGTCGTTGCGATTCCACGTGTGCGAAAACGATCAGCTGATTTGTTACACGAAAGAATCGGACGATCGATCGAACCTGTTGCTCACGGTGATCAACCTCGATCCGCGCCACACTCAGAGCGGATTGGTGACGTTGCCGCTGCACGAACTGGGAATTCCGGAAGACCGCGGCTTCGAGGCCGAAGATTTGCTGAGCGGCGAGCGGTACCTCTGGCAAGGGCCGCGTAACTATGTCGAACTGAACCCCGCGCTGCGGTCCGGGCACATTCTCAAAATCCACCGTAAGCTGCGCGCGGAGACTGATTTCGAATACTTCCTCTAGTTCCGCACAATTCAGGTCACGGGATTCTTCCGGGTACTTGGAAATCGCATCCGGCTATGTCAAGTTGACTGAGGTGCCTGCCGCTAGAGTAAGGACAGATGAAGCCGCCAAGACGACGCATCGAACTTCTCTGGAGAGTCACCGCGTGAAGAAACTGGCAAGCGCAACCGATCCGCTTTGGTACAAAGACGCGATCATCTATGAGCTGCATGTGCGTGCGTTTGCCGATTCGAATGGCGACGGCATCGGCGACTTTCCAGGTCTACTTTCCAAGCTCGATTACCTGCAGGATCTGGGCGTCACCTGCCTCTGGCTTCTTCCGTTCTTCCCTTCTCCGCTGCGCGACGATGGGTACGACATCGCGAACTACGCCGATGTGAATCCGTCGTACGGAACGCTGAACGACTTTAGAGCATTTCTGGACGCAGCACATCAGCGCAACATGCAGGTGATGATCGAACTGGTCATCAATCACACCAGCGATCAGCATCCCTGGTTCAAGGCGGCGCGTCTCGCGCCCCCTGACTCGCCGCAACGCAGTATGTACGTGTGGTCCGACACGGACGGGCGCTATGAGGACGCGCGCATCATCTTCACGGACACCGAGAAGTCGA
>CAZPEZ010000085.1:18546-19921 GCA_964585715.1 uncultured Occallatibacter sp. | reverse complement strand
GTTGAGGTCGACGTTGCCTTGTTGGACCGAGATGCCGGGCTTGAGACGGCCGATCACGGTAAACCATGTCGCGTCGCGGCGTTGCGCGAAGGGCGCGTCGGGCGCGCTGGGCGCCCAGAGATCGACGTCGCGCGAGGGGAACTGGAAAGATGCGGGCATGATGCCGACGATAGGGAAAGAATCGCCGCGGCGGCTGCCGATGCGGAGTGCTTTCCCGATCGCATTGGGGTCGCCGTGGAAACGGCGTTGCCAGAAGGAGTAGCTGATGAGGACGGCGTTGGGACCGCCCCAGTGCTCTTCGGCAGGAGTGAATTCGCGGCCGAGGGCGGGGGAGATTCCCAGAGTTTCAAGGAAGCGCGGGGCGACGAGAACTTCGGTGATTTTTTCGGGGAGTGAGCCGGAGGTTTCAGAGAGGTCGTCGAAGTAGTAGCCGCTAATGGACTGGAAGGTAGAGTTGAGGCGGTTCCAGTCTTCAAGCCGGACAAGTGCGACGAAGTGGTTGGCATCGCGGCCCTGAATATCATGCTGATCGAGCCGGACGAGTTGATCGCCGTTGGGGAATGGCAGGGGACGCAGAACGACAGCATCGATGGCGGAGAAGACGGCGCTGTTGGCGCCGATGCCGAGCGCGAGCGTGAGGATGACAGCGAGCGAGAACGAGGGCGATTTACGCAGGAAGCGCAGCGCGGCTTTGAAGTTGAAGAGGAGAGCTTCAACGAGGGCGGAGGTGTGGACTTCGCGTACGGTTTGGCGGACCTGCTCGCGACCACCGAATTCCAGCAGGGCGTGACGGCGCGCATCGTCCGGCGACTCGCCTTGCTCGATGTAGGCGCGGGTGAGTTCGTCGACGTGGTGGGTGATCTCGCGATCAATTGAGTTTTCGGGCGAGTTTTCAGAGCCTTTGCTATGGCCGGATTGCGGGCGGAACATGACAAGCCTCCTATTCGGCAGTGCGAAGGATCAGGGCGACGGCCTTGGAGAGGCGGTTCCAGGTCTCTTCTTCGGCGGCGAGCTGTTTGCGGCCTTTGGCGGAGAGTCGATAGAAGCGAGCCTGCCGCCCGTTGTCGGATTCTCCCCAGTCGGCGGCGATCCAGCCGCGCTTTTCCAAGCGGTGAAGCGCGGGGTAGAGCGAGCCTTGCTGGACCTGGAGCACATCGGAGGAGATCTGGCGGATGCGCTGGGCGATGCCGTAGCCGTGGACGGGACCGAGAGCGACGACCTTGAGGATGAGCAGGTCGAGTGTGCCTTGCAGGAGGTCAGTCTTTTCGAGCGGCGCCATGCGCTTTGTTCTCTCCTAGACAATCTACCCATACGGAGGGGATAGGTAGATTGTCAAGGAGAGAGTGACAAGAGACAGGGAATAGGGAATAGAAAA
>CAZPEZ010000085.1:0-18446 GCA_964585715.1 uncultured Occallatibacter sp. | reverse complement strand
ATAGGTAGATTGTCAAGGAGAGAGTGACAAGAGACAGGGAATAGGGAATAGAAAAGCCGGCGAGCGGCCCTTCGCCGGCTTTCAAACTTCAGAGCTATTCTTCGCGGAGGAGCTGAGCGGGGTTGACCCCGAGTGCGCGGCGTGCGGGGATCCAGGTGGCGATCAGGCCGATGAGGGTCATGGAGGCGAGCGCGCCAAGAAGAACGAGCGGATCGCGCGAGGTTGCCTGATAGACGAGGAAAGCGAGGACGCGGCTGGCGAGGACGCCGAGGACGAGGCCGGCCACGGAGCCTGAGGTGAGCACGATGAGCGGGCGGCCGAGCGCCGCGCGAGCGACCTGGGTGCGATGTGCGCCGAGAGCAACGCGGATGCCGAGTTCGCGCAAACGTTTGGAGACGGTGTAGGCGGACATACCGAAGACGCCGGTAATGGCGAGGATGGCAGCGAGCAGCCCCATCACGGTGAGCGCGGCTGTGGCGGCGCGCGCGGGAAAGAGCACGAGGGCGAGGCCGTCCTCCCACGTGCGGAGATCGAAGGGCAGACGGGAGTCAATGCCGGAGATGAGACGGTTGAGTGCGGCATTGATCTCGGCGGGCGGCCGATTGGACCGCACGACCAATGTGGTATCGGTGTTGTCGTCCTGGCCGAGTGGATAGAAGATCGCGCCGGTGGAATCCTCGGTTAGGGTTTCATACTTGCCGTCTTCGACAACACCGACGACTTCGTAACGGGTACCACCGGAGGTGCGGAGGTGCTTACCGATGGGAGATTGGACGACGCCGAAAACGCGATGGGCCAGAGTCAGGTTGATGACGGCGACCTGCAGGGTTTTAGGTCCGTCGTTCCAGGAGACGTCGCGACCGGCGAGGAGACGGGTTTGCGCGGCGCCGAAGTAGCCGGGCGAGACAGCGAAAAACTTTGCCGATGAGATTTCGTTGGTGGGGCGAAAGTCCGTAGCGTTGTCGGCGAAGACGCCTGTGCCATTTCCACTGCCGCCCAGCGGACGGTCGTCGACGGTGCCGACTGCGGTGACACCGGAGATGCGGGAGGCCTCTTCGATGAGGCGCCGTTGCAAAGTCAGGGCGGATTCGCCGGAGTAGCCGGCCATGCCCACATCCATGGTTGCGAGGATTGCGCCCTGCGGCTGGAAGCCGAATGGCGCGTGCAGCGAGCGCTCCATGCCGCGGAGCGAGACGAGGGATGCGGTGACGAGCAAAGCGCAGAGTGTGATCTGGACGCCGAGGAGAAGATCGCGAAGATTGAAGCGGCGCAGGAGGGTGGATGTTATGGAGCCGCTCTTCATCGCTTGCATGGCATTGGTGCGCCAGATCTGGCGCGCAGGAAGCAGACCGGGGAGGATGCCGCTCAGGAGCGAGAAGAGCATTGCGATCGCATACGTGCGGGTATCGGAGGCGACGGCGACACGGAGGGGCAGCTCGGGGATGGGATGCCAGCGGCTGAGAGTGCCGAGCAGCGCGACAGCAATGAACGTGCCGACGGTGCCGCCGGCCAGGGAGATCAGGACGGCTTCGGTGAGAATCTGGCGCAGCAGACGACCGCGCGTGGAACCGATGGAGAGGCGGATGGCGAGCTCGCGGGCGCGATCGGCAGAACGTGCGGCAAAGATGCCTGCGAGATTGGCGCAGGCTGCGGCCAGGACGAGCACCGAGAGCGCCATGAGTGCAGTGAGAAACGCGCGCGCCGGGCCGCGAAGGAAATCGCCCATGAGGCCAGGCTGGACGAGGCGTAGTCCCATGCCGTCGTCGGTTTGTGGATACTGACGCGCGAGCTGGGAGGCGATCGCGTTGAGGTTGGTGGTTGCCTGGGCCACGGTGATGCCGGGCTTGAGCGAGCTGACGACGAACAGGCCTTGGTTACTGCGTCTGGTGAGGAAATTGAACCCTTCGATCTGTTCCTCGTTGACCATCGGGATCCAGAAATCGGGCCAGAAGAAGAGCTCGACGCCCTTGAAGGTGCTGGGAGCGACTCCAATGACGGTGAAGGGATGGTTGTTGAGGTCGACGGTTTTGCCAATCACGCGAGGGTCGGCGTTAAAGTGCACGCGCCAACAGGAATCGCTGAGCACGACATACGGCATGGAGCCGGGGCCGTGTTCATCGCTCGCATGAAAGAACCGGCCGAGCGTGGGCTGGACGCCGAGCATGTCGAAGTAGTTGCTGGAGGCTTCGTAGATCCAGGTCGATGTTGCCGAGCCACCACTACTGAGGCCAACGTAGCCCATGCGATAGGCGGCGACGTCGCTCAAGGTCGTGTTGCGCGCGCGGATGTCGAGGAAGTCGGGATAGGAGTGGTTGAGATTGCCTTGTTCCTTCTGGGCGATCTGCAGGAGGCGATCGGAGTTGGGAAGACTGAGGGGGTGGAGAAGGATCGCGTTGAGGACGCCGAAGACCACAACATTGGCGCCGATGCCGAGGGCGAGGGTGAGGATGGCGGTGAGGGCAAAGCCCGGCGAGTGGCGGAGCTGGCGGAAAGCGTAGCGCAGATCGCGGGCCAGGTTTTCGAGAATCAGCGAAGCGTCGGCGGCGATGACGCGTTCGTGGGTGGAGGTGGGGTTGCCGAAACGGAGGATGGCTTGCCGGCGCGCCACTGAGTGGGGCAGACCCTTACACAGGTTCGCCTCGGTCGCAAGGGCAATGTGGGCCTGGAGCTCGGCGTCGATGTCGCGATCGAGGCGAGAGCGGCGAAAGAGATTGGCGATGCGGCGAAACAGGGCCATGATTCCTCCGTGGAAGGTTTATTTGCGTACGGTCTATTCGCTCCGCAAGGCCTGCAGGGGGTCGACACGGGAAGCGCGACGCGCAGGAATCCAACTAGATGCAACGGCGATGAGGGCGATCGCGGTCGCGATGCCGATGAAGACGAGCGGGTCGTCGGGACGGACACCCCGCAGCAGATTTGCAACCATGCGCGCCAGCAAGAAGGCGAGCACAAGGCCTGTGCCGAGACCGATGCCAGTGAGGCGTGAGGCGCGGGCGAGGATCATGCGCAGAACATCTTCGCGCCGGGCACCCATGGCGAGGCGCACGCCGATCTCGCGCGTCTGTTCGCCGACGACGTTGGCCATGACACCGAAGATGCCGATGGCGGCGAGGAAGAGAGCGATGAGGGCATCGAGTGCGATCATGCCGGCTGCGTACATGAGGCCGATGAGCTGGTCGTTGAGCACGTGGCGGTAAGTAAGGACCGAATCGAGTGGCAGCGTCGGGTCGATGGATGCGAGAGCTTTGCGCGCTGGTTCGGCGAGGGCGAGGGGATCACCGTCGGTCATCAGGGCGTAGCTGGTGGTTGGAGAGGGAAGCTGCGCGGCGTCTACGTAGACAACGGAATACTGGTTCTGATCCCAGAGGGTGTATTTGGCTTCGTCGGCGATGCCGACGATGGTGACCCATGGATCGTGGGTGTCTGTGCGGCCCATGTGGATGCGGTGGCCGATGGGGTTCTGGCCGGGAAAGTATTGCGCGACGAACCGTCGGCTGACGATGGCAACGGGCGTGGACTGCAATGAGTCACCGGGATTGAACCCGCGGCCATCGAGAAGGGCGATGTGGAAGGCGGAGAAATAGCCGGGATCAACGACGAGGTTCAGGGCGTTTTGATCCTTACCTGGCATTACGGGGCGATTCTCGATTTGGAATTCGCGGTTCCAGCCGTAGTCGCTATAGGGAAGAGCGTTGGTGATTACGGCGTGGGTGACGCCGGGAAGAGAGCGGAGTTTCGCCAAACTATTGGCATACCAGGCGACCTGACTTTTTTTGTCGTAGCGCTTTTCGGGCAAGGCGACGCCGAACGTGAGGACTTTCTCTGGCGCGTAGGTGTCGGCAATGTGCAATTGCGCGTTCATCCCTTTGGCCATCAGGGCGGCGCCGATGACGAGGGCGACGGCGAGGGAGATTTGCGCCATGGCGAAGATGTTGCGCAGCCAGCGCCGGCGGCTGGCGCCGATGGTGGAGCGTGAACCGGCCTTGAGCTGATCGGAGAGATTGATACGCAAGGCTTCAAGCGCTGGGGCAAGTCCGGAGACGAGTCCAGCGAGGAGAGCGAGAACCAGGGAAAACGCGAAGGCGCGTCCGTTGAGCGAGATGTTCGACCAGCCGGACATGTGGCGGGCGACGCGTTCGGGCATGAACACCAAGGTTAGGCGCAAGTAGAGCCAGCCGAAGATGAGGCCCCCCCCCGCGCCAATCAAACTGAGAAGGATGTTCTCGGTGAGCAGCTGGCGCAGGATGCGCATACGGCTTGCGCCAAGTGCGGTGCGCATCGCAATTTCACTGCGACGCCCAATGCCGCGCGCGAATTGCAGGTTGGCGACATTGGCGCAGACGATGAGTAGAACGAAGAGAGTGGCACCCATGAGCAGGCGGTAGTAGAGCGGAGTGAGGGGGCCGTTGACGCCATCGAGGAGAGGCTCTGCGTGGATGGTCCAGCCGCGATTGGTAGCGGGATAAGTCTCAGCGAGCTGGGTAGCGATGGAACGCAAGTCGGCTTGGGCCTGTTGCACGGTGACGCCCTCGCGCAGGCGGCCTTCGACGAGGTATTCGTGGTCACTACGATTGGCGAGTTGCTGGGGCGTGGGGGCGAAGGGCAGAAAGAGCTCGCCAATGGAGGGATACTGCACGGATTTGGGCAGCACTCCGATGATGGTGTAGTTGCGCTGATCGAGTTCGATGGTGCGGGCGAGGACCGATGGGTCACTGGCGAAGCGACGCTGCCAGAAGCCGTAGCTGAGGACGGCAACGGTATCGCGGCCTGCTGTGCACTCGTCGGCGACGAAGAGGCGGCCGAGCAAGGGCTGAACGCGCAGCACCCTGAAGAAGTCTGAGGAAGCGAATTCAGCGTGCACGTGAGCAGCGTCGCCTGCACCAGTGAGACTCATGTCTACGCCATCGCGCACGGAGAGTTCCTCGAAGGAGCGGCTGCGGTGAACCCAGTCTTCGTAGTTGGCGAGAGCGACGTTGTCATCGCCGGTGCGTTCCTGATGTTCGACGACGGTGAGGACGCGATCCATCGCCGGCACAGCGAGGGGACGGAGAACGACGGCGTCCATGCTGCTGAAGATGGCTGTGTTGGCGCCGATGCCGATGGCGATGGACAGGATGGCGGTGACGGAGAAGCCCGGAGACTTGAGGAGCTGACGGCCGGCGTAGCGAAGATCGGCCCAGAAACGGCCCAGGCTCAACGTTGTGTCGGCGGCAGTGACTCGTTCGCGCGTGGAGGTGGGGTTGCCGAATCGGAGGAGCGCCTCGCGGCGTGCCACTGCGTGGGACAGGCCCTGACGCATCTTGTCATCGACGTACATGTCGATGTGGGCCTGGAGCTCAGCGTCAATCTCGCGGTTGACGTCTTCACGCTGGAACAGGTTCCGGAATCTGCGGACGAGGGACATAGCGTTCCTTTCAGGCGTAGCGCAACACGGCGCGGACGCCCTTGACGAGCTGATCGAAGCGCTCTTCGGCCTGCTGGAGCTGCTTTCGGCCTCTTGCGGTGAGCTTGTAGTACTTGGCGCGGCGATTCGTGTCGGTCAGCGCCCATTCGGCGTCGATCCAGCCGCTTTGCTCCATGCGATGGAGGGCGGGGTAGAGCGAGCCTTCTTCGACACTGAGCAACTCGTTGGAGGCGCTCTGTATGTGCTGCACGATGCCGTAGCCATGGAGGGCGCCATTGTGGGCAAGGGTTTTGAGAACGAGGAGATCGAGTGTTCCCTGGAGGTCAGTTTTCGGCATTCATACCCCTAGCAATCTTGATACAAAGAAGACTAGGCCTAGAAGGCTAGGGGTAGCAAGGGAAGTGTGACGAATGGCTGGGAACAGGAAATAGCAAATGCAAATACGAGAAGCAGATCCTTCGCTCGGCTTACCCCATGAACAACTGGCATTGTTCATGGGGCCCCAAGCGCGCCGAACTCAGGATGACAATGTGGTGAGAGTTGGAGGCGAGAGGACGACGAGCAAGAGTGTAGGGATTAGGGATTCGGGAACAAGCAGATCCTTCGCACGGGTTACCCCGCAAGAGATGACTTGGATGGCTACGGAGTCACGACGGCGCGGGGGTGGAGAAATGCGGCGTTGGGGATGTCGGTGGGAGGGAGGCCGGGGCCCTCCCAGAGCAGGCGCGGGCCGTCCTGACTGACGGAGTGGAGGTCTTCGATGTGGATGGAGTGCAGGCCGGCGCGAAGGCCGAGGGAGCCGCGGTCGTAGCGCATGGCATTGCCTTGTGCTCCGCAGACCTGCGCGAAGGGCGGGCCGGTTTTGGCGACCTGGATGCCGTCGATGACAACTCGAGCGCCGTCGCGGGCGAGAAGGTGGAAGGTGTAGCCGCCATCGACGGGGATGTCGAGATAGCCATCCCATGCGGCGGTGTAACGGGTGAAGCCGTGGGCGTCGGCGAGGAGGTTCGGGGATTCGCCCTCAAAGATGGCGGTTTCTTTGGTGAGGTCGGGGAGTTCGGACCAAGTGCCGGGATAGAGTCTCCAGGTGAGGCCCTGCACATTGGGTCCGGTTGTTGGGGCTGGGTCGTGCCATTTGGCGACAACGACCACACCCTGGGCGGCCCAGTCCTGTTTTTGGTCGCCGGTCTCGACGTGGAGGAGGACGCGAAAGCGGCCCGCACCGTTGACATCGTCGAGAGCGGTGCCGAAGGCGTCAGGAAATTTGTGGGTGACACGGCGACCGCGGGCGGCGGTTCCATCGCCGAAGAGCCAGGTGTAACGGGCGTGGGGGATTTCATCGGCCGTGAAGGTCGCCTGATCGCCGGGTGCGAGAAACGGAGGCTCGACCGCGAAAACTGCAACAGGGCCGGTAGGCGCGGGGAAAGCGACGGGCGTAGCGCCATCGGTGACAGAGACGGGAACATCAGCACTGGTCTCGACGCGCTGCTGGCCGTACTTCACATTGTCGAGCGTGACGCCGCTGACCTGGCCGATGATGGAAGAGCCGATGAGCGGAGGCTGGTCGAGTGCCCAGATATTGTGGAAGGTGAAGCCGTGGATGGCCGGTTGCTCCTGTTCCATCTGAAGGAGCGAGTACCAGTCGTCGAGGAAGAGATTCTCGAAGGTGTAGTTGGAGTGGTCGCCGCGCGCGCCGTTGGAGGCCCACATGCCAAGCAGGCCGAAGGATTGACCGCAAGCGCCGATGCCGGCGTGTAGAATGTCGGAGTCGCGGAGGGTGACGTTGCGGGAGTTGAAGATTTTTTGGGGCCATCCGGCGCGGACGATATTGGAGATGGATGTCGAGAGCTCGCTGCTTTCGACGGTGATGTCATGGACATCCTTGCCGGGGCGGAGCATGTCGGCATCGGTATAGCCGTCCCAGTTGCCCATGAGGGCGATGACATCGTCGGAGGCGCGGAAGAAGGAGTTGCGGACAATGCCATCGCTCGATCCGATCCAGTCCATGCCGTCCTGATTGGCGTTGCCGGGGTTGCCGCCCATGACGCGGAAGTCGTCGTAGAGGAAGCCGTCGGAGTCTTTCATCTGGATGGACCAGGTACGGGAACGGATGACGCAGGTGAGGCCGCTGACCTGGATGTTCTGGGCGTTGCTGGTCCCGATGCAGTGCCAGTCGGGCTTCTGCATCCAGCCTTCGTCGCTGGCGGGGTCTTGAGGACCGTCGTAGACGATGGCGCCGCGGCCAAGAACTTTCACGTCATGGACGTCAAAGAGGTTGAGGCTGCCGTAGAAGAATGCGCCGGGAGCCAGGTAATCGGTCTCGCCGGTTTTAGGGTTGAGGCTCTGGTGATAGATGCCGGCCTTATAGATGATGGCGCCGGCCGGTGGAGGCGGAGGCGGTGAGCCTGCGAAGAGAAAGAGCATCGCAGCATGATTCAGGAAGTCGCGCGGGCGGGAGATGGAGAGCTTGGCCGGACCCTGGAGCTTGAAGCGAATGGTCTGGCCATCGCGATGTGCGCGGAGGCCGAGACGCCAGGGCTGGATGTCGACGCCGCGATCCCAGAAGCCATCGGCGGTGGCGGTGACTGCGATATCGACCGGACCGGTGATGTCGAAAGAGGCAAACTCGTAGCTAGCAGCGGCGTGGGCGACGTCGATGGGTTTTCCATTGACGGTGACGGTGAAAGCGGTGGAGCGCATCTCAGGAGGGACAGGAACAGGCTGGACGCGCGGCGCGGCGGGGACGGCCTGCGCAAGCACGAGGAGCATCACCAGCGATGCGCGATGACCGAGCAAAAAGCCAAGTCTCTCCAATAGAAGTCCACTGTAGCATCTGATTCGTGACCGAGATGCCGCGTGCAGGATCGGTGTCCATTTCCGGACAAGGGCATTCGGTCTTTGTGCGCTTTTGAACAGCCAACGTTGAGAGCGCGGACGCTATCGCGGTGAAAGAACGGCTGAACCAGAAGCGCCGTTTTGGCGTACCAAGTGCTAAAACAACCTTATCTATAGGTGTCTGTGAGGCCAGTTATGCGCGAACTTCTCTTCGATCTGCGGTTTGTTCTTCGGCAGCTGCGCAACTCTCTCGGATTCACGCTGACGGCTGTGTTCATGCTGGCCTTTGGCATCGGGGCGACTACGGTCATTTTTTCGATCGTGGAAGGTGTGCTGCTGCGACCGCTGCCGTTTCCGGACCCCGACCGGCTGATGGTGCTGGCGGATTGCCTGCAGGGCGTGAATCTTGGAGGCAAATGCGAAGCCGGGGTGACGGTGCCGGACATCCGGGCGTACACGCGCGAGACGAAGTCCTTCACAGCACTGGGCGGCTATCAGTATTCGGGGTATGAGCTCTCGGGGAACGGAGAGCCTGCGCAGGTAAACGCGGCGCGCCTGACGGCTGGGGTGTTTCCGGCGCTGGGTGTGGCGCCGCAGCTGGGCCGTGTGTTCACGGCCGATGAGGACGACCAGAAGGCACAGGTGACGGTGCTGAGCTATGCGACATGGGTGAACCGCTTCCATGCCGATCCGCAGATTCTAGGCACGAAGATCCTGCTCGATCGTAAGCCGTATGTGGTGATCGGGGTGATGCCGCGGAACTTCGAGTTTCCACTGGTGACCGGGCAGCTGAACCGGCAAGAGCTATGGGTGCCGATGAGCTTCAGCGAGCAGGAGCTTTCGCCACCTTCCGCTGCGAACTGGAGCTACCAGATGATCGGCCGGCTCAAGCCGGGCATTTCTCCCAAGCAGGCACAGGCAGGTGCGGAACGCGTGGCGCAGGAGATTATGCGGGGTTATCCGGCGATGATGGCGAACCTGCACATAAGTGCGCTGGTACGGCCGCAACAGGAGGAGACGATTGAACAGGCGCGTCCGCTGCTGCGGACGTTGTTTTTGGCAGTGGCCGTGGTACTGCTGATCGCTTGCGCCAATCTTGCAGGGTTGATGCTGGTGCGGGCAATCCGGAGGCAGCGTGAGGTTGCGGTGCGGCTGGCGCTCGGCGCGCATGCTGCGGCGATTCTGCGGCAGACAATGTTGGAGAGCCTGGTGCTGAGTGTAGCGGGAGGCGTACTCGGGCTGGTGACGGCGGCCGTTGCACTACGCGTGGGGAAGAGCCTGTTGCCGGAGAGCCTGCCGAGGATCAGCGAGATCGAACTCAACTGGGCAGTTATTGGGTTTGCGCTGCTGCTTGCAGTGGTGACTGGGTTTGTGTGCGGGCTGGCTCCGGCGTTTGCGGCGCTGCGGACCAATGTGAATGCGCATTTGAAGGAAGGCGGCCGCAGCGGAACCGCGGGCGGCGGACATGCGCGCCTGCGTTCGACGCTGGTGGTGGCGGAGATCGCAGTGGCGATGATTCTGCTGTCGGCATCGGGGCTGCTGTTGCGGAGCTTTGAGAAGATGCGGGACGTGGATCTGGGGTACCGCCCGGAGCACGTCACGATGGCGTCCTATTCGTTGCCGCAGAAACAGTACACGAAGCAGGAGCAGGTAGACACGTTCAATCGCGAGTTGCTGCGGAGATTGAACGAGCTGCCGGGTGCGACGGGCGCCGGTGTGACCACCGCGATTCCAGCGGGCGGCGTGAATAACAACCAGACGTTCGTGGTCGACGGCTACACCGCCCCAAAGGGTGCGGACATGAACCTGGCGACGGTTTCGTATGTGATTGGGGAGCCGTTCAAGGCGCTGGGGATTCCGCTGGTGCGTGGACGTTTGTTCACGGACGATGACCGGGCCGGCAAACAACTGGTGCTGATTGTGAACCAGAAGCTGGCGCAGCACTATTGGCCTGGCCAGGGCGCAATCGGAAAGCGGCTGCGGATCGGGACGCCGGAGATGCAGACTCCGTGGATGAGCGTTGTCGGTGTGGTGGCGAACGTGGCACTTGCTTCGCCTGACGGTCCAGCGAAGGAACAGTACTACGTTCCGATCGCACAGACGGAGGAAGACATTGGGGCGCTTGGGAATCCGGCAACCGATCTGAACGGCAATGGCGGCTACATTGTGCTGCGCTCGACCCTGCCGCCGGAGGCGATGGAGAATGCGCTGCGACAGACGGTGCGCGCCGTCGATCCGTTGTTGCCGCTGACGCAGGTGCAGACGATGGAGCAGGCAGTTTCACTTTCCGAGGGTCCGCGGCGATTCAACACAGTGCTGATATCGAGCTTCGCATTTGCCGCCGTGCTGCTCGCGGTGCTGGGGATTTACAGCGTGATTGCGTTCTCGGTCGCATCGCGGGTACAGGAGATGGCGATTCGGATGGCGCTGGGATCGCAACGGTCCGCGATCATGCGCCTGGTGCTGGAGTCGGGCGCGAAGCTGGCGGTAGTGGGATGCGTGCTGGGACTGGGGGGAGCGCTGGCGGCTTCGGGCCTGCTGCGGTCTCTGCTGTTCGGAGTGAGTCCGTTTGATCCGCTGGTTCTGACGGCGGCGGCGATTGGAGTCCTGCTGCTGGCGGTGGCTGCGTCAACACTGCCTGCGGTCCGCGCGGCGTCCGTGGAGCCGATGAAGGCGCTGCGGGGGGAATGAGAGCAGGGAATAGGGAGGCCCTCGATGAGGCGCGATCCGCCCTTATTCCATGTAACTGCAGGCTACGATACGGCGGCCTTGGTGATGGTGAGGCCGAGGCGCGCAAAGGGCGCGAGCACTTTCTGTTTTGTATTTGCAGCGACGATCATTCCGGATATTTCGGTGATAGGCGCGATCACATAGGGCGAGACGGCGTTCAGCTTCTCTGAGGAAGCGAGGACAATCGTCTCCGCTGCACTGGCGCTCAAGGCGCGCTTGACGTGCGCCTCTTCGAAGTCGCCGGTGGTGAGACCGACACCGGGATGAATCCCGGTGACGCCCATGAAGTAGGTGTCGGCGTGAATCCGCTGGATGCTTTCGATGGCCGGCGCACCCACGGCGACGACGGAATGCTTAAACAGCTTGCCGCCGATGAGGATCACCTCGATGTTGCGGTGCGCGACCAGCTCCACGGCGATGGTGGGACTGTGCGTGACGATGGTTGCTTTGAGTGCGGGTGCGAAGTGCCGTGCGATCTGAACAGCCGTGGTTCCGCCATCGAGGATGACGACCTGACCTGGGCCCACCATGCCGGCTGCGGCGCGGCCTATCTCCCTTTTCTCGTCGGTCGCTACATTGAGGCGGGCTGCGAAATCGCCCATTGCCGGAGAGGCAGGCAGCGCTCCGCCGTGCACGCGCTGCAAGAGGCCTTGGGCGGCAAGTTCGCGCAGATCGCGGCGGATGGTGTCCTCGGAAAGCCCGAGTTCGTCGCTCAGATCTTTGGCGACGATCTGGCCGGTTTGGCGCAGGACGTCGAGGATGTGTTGTTTGCGATGGCGGGTAAGCACAGAGCCACTATCGCACAGTCTGAAAACTCATCTGCACGAAAATACACAAAATTGCACGATTCTGCGCATTTGTGATAGGGTCGATTTTGGAGGACTCCTGTCCATGACTGCATCTGCTCCGCTCATCATTCTGGTTGCCGGGCCGTATCGCTCGGGCACCAATAACGACCCCGCATTGATTGCGAAGAACCTCGACAGACTCGAGGAAACCTCGCTCAAGATCTATGAGGCTGGCCACATTCCTATGATCGGAGAATGGGTTGCGCTGCCGATTGCGAAGCAGGCGGGATCGGCGCAGGTAGGGGACGCGATCTCGGAGCGATACCTCTATCCAGTCGCCAACCGGCTGATCCGGCGCTGTGACGCGGTGCTGCGGATCGAAGGGATGTCGAAAGGCGCGGACGAAGATGTGCGATTGGCGCGAGAGAGGGGGCTGCCGGTCTATTTCGATATCAAAGAAGTGCCGGCGATGGGTGTTTAACAGCAGATCCCCTTCGACCTCGCTCAGGGCAGGCTTTCGCCCCGCTTACCCCACGAACACTCGCGTCTTCGCGGGGCCCCAAACGTGCGGGACCTCAGGACGACACGGCATGGGGGAGTGGAGGAAACAGGGCGACAGGAGGGGGCGCCGATCCATCCAGGACTCAGATGCCTTCGCCCATGGAGACGTATTCGTTGAGCTTGCCCAGTTCTTCGCGATAGGCGATGCGGTCGGCCTCTTCGGTGGCGAAGGGGGCGGGTTCTTCGCAGGGCTGCGCACCGAGGCGAGATTCCAGCTGTTCGACGCGGGCGGACAGGGCAATCAGGGCATCGGAGAGCGGGTCTTTGATGTCGTGGGGGTCGGTGATGAGCACGCGTTGCCCCGCGCGATAGACGATGTGGGCGGGCACGCCGACGACGGTGGAGTTAGGGGGGACGTTGTCGAGGACGACGGAGCCGGCACCGACGCGGGAGTTTTCGCCGACGGTGATGTTGCCAAGGACGTTGGCGTTGTTGCCGACGAAGACACGATCGCAGATGGTGGGATGGCGTTTGCCGTGACCCTTGCCGGTTCCGCCGAGGGTGACGCCTTGATAGAGGGTGACGTCGCTGCCGACGATGGCGGTTTCTCCGATGACGACGCCGGTGGCGTGATCGATGAACAGGCGGCGGCCGAGCAGCGCGCCGGGATGAATGTCGACGCCGGTGAGAAAGCGGCCGATTTGAGAGAGGAAGCGCGCGGGGAGACGCAGGTTGGCGCGCCAGAGCGTGTGGCTGATGCGATGGAACCAGACGGCCCACAAGCCCGGATAGCAGAGGAAGACTTCGAGGCGGGAGCGCGCAGCGGGGTCGCGCTCCAAGACGGAGCGGATGTCTTCGCGCATGCGCTGGAAGAATTCCATAAGGCAGTTCGCAGTTCTGAGTTCACAGTTCGTAGTTCAAGATCTTGGCATTTTGCTTGTCCACTGCCAACTGTGAACTGAGAACTACGAACTGTCTTTACAGCGTAACGGGTTGTGTGGGGAGTGCAAGGGCTTCCTGGCGCAACGCGTCGAAGAGCACGCTGGACAGATAGCGCTCGCCGAAGCTGGGTAGAACGGCGACGATCAGTTTGCCGGCATTCTCAGGGCGTGCGGCGACCTTCAGCGCCGCCACTACAGCTGCGCCGGAGCTGATGCCGACGAAGAGACCCTCTTCAAGTGGAAGGCGGCGGGCCATTGCGACTGACTCGTCGTTGGTTACCTGGATTACTTCGTCGATGAGCTTGGTATCGAGAATGCTGGGGACGAAGCCTGCGCCGATGCCTTGAATCTTATGCGGACCGGGTTTGCCGCCGCTCAGGACCGGGCTGTCGGTGGGTTCGACGGCGATGGCCTTGAAGCTGGGCTTGCGCGGCTTGATGAACTGGGAGACGCCGGTGATGGTACCGCCGGTGCCAACGCCTGAGATGAGGAAGTCGACCTGGCCGTCGGTGTCGTCCCAGATTTCGGGGCCGGTGGTCGCGAGATGAACAGCTGGATTGGCGGGATTGTCGAACTGCTGGAGGATGACGCCGTTGGGGGTATTGGCAAGGATTTCGTTGGCCTTGGCGATAGCGCCTTTCATGCCGTTGGGGCCGGGCGTGAGCACGATTTCAGCGCCGAAGGCCTTCAGGAGCACACGGCGCTCGAGGCTCATGGTTTCGGGCATGGTGAGGATGAGCTTGTAGCCTTTGACGGCAGCGACGAATGCGAGAGCGATGCCGGTGTTGCCGCTGGTGGGCTCGATGAGAACGGTTTGGCCGGGCTTGATGCGGCCGGATTTTTCGGCATCGTCGATCATGGCGAAGCCGATGCGGTCTTTCACGCTGGCGAGCGGATTTTGGCTCTCGAGTTTGACCACGACGGTGGCGGGGAGTCCCGCCGAGACGCGGTTGAGGCGCAGCAAGGGAGTGTGCCCAATCAGTTCAGTGATATTTGCGGCGATACGCGCCATGATTTCTCCTTTTGTTCAGGAACAGCCCTCACGGAGTTGCCATCGCGGGGAGGGGCCAATGTGGATCGGGTGCGGAAACGGATGTGCGCGCCAGGCGCACTGCAGGCATCGGGCCATCACCAGCGGGGGTGTCAGCGACATCGATGCATGGAGACAGGGTAGACGGCGGGTGTGGAGGATGGCAAGTCCTCACCCTGCGGGGTTGGCGCGCCGAGTTGAGCCGATGTGCGGTATATGCTGAAGGGTTCCTTCTTATCGCGCGCTGCCAAGAAGCGCATTCAGATTGGGCACCGAAGATATGAGCACGCAAAACATAGCTATCCACCTGCCGGACGGGTCGGTGAAGGAAGTGCCGCAGGGCACGACGCCCCTTGAGATTGCGAACTCGATTTCGCCGCGGCTGGCGGCTGCGTCGGTTGTGGCGAGGCTGACGCCCCTGACTGCCAATGCGCCGAAGACCGCGGATGGGCAGGGTGGCGAGGGCAAGCCGGACGGCGAGGCCGAAGATGACTCGGCAGCCGCGATGTATGCGGCGGACAGCGCCGCGGGGCCGCGGCTTGTCGATTTGTCGACGCCGCTGACGGCGAACACCAAGCTGGAGTTACTGAAAGAGAGCGATCCGGAGACGCTGAAGGTGGTGCGTCATTCGGCGGCGCATGTGCTGGCGACGGCGGTGCTGGAGTTGTTTCCGGAGACGAAGCTGGGGCACGGACCGGCGACGGACGCGGGGTTCTTCTACGACTTCTATCGGGAGAAGCCGTTCACGCCGGAGGACCTGGAGGCCATCGAGAAGAAGATGGCGGAGGTTGTAGCGCGGGACGAGCGATTTGAGCGTGAGTACGAACCGCGCGAGCAGGCGCTTGCCGAGTTTGAGAAGGACGGCGACTTCATGAAGACGCACTTCGTGACCAAGTTCACGGAGGCGGGGTCGCAGGTGAGCTTTTATCGCAACGGCAAATTCGTGGACTTTTGTCGCGGACCGCACGTGCCTTCGACGGGGCGTGTGAAGGCGGTGAAGGTGACGAAGGTGGCGGGCGCGTATTGGTTGGGCGATGAGAAGAATCCTCAGCTGCAGCGGATCTATGGGACGGCGTTCTTCTCCAAAAAAGAGATGGACGAGTATTTTGCCAAGCTGGAAGAGGCGGCGAAACGCGATCATCGCGTGCTGGGAAAGCAGTTGGACTTGTTCTCGATTCAGGAGCTCGCCGGCGCGGGGCTGATCTTCTGGCATCCCAAGGGCGCCATGATCCGAAAGGTAATGGAAGACTGGATGCGCGAGGAGTGCCTGCGACGCGGGTATCAACTGGTGTATACGCCGCACGTCGCGCGGGTGAATCTGTGGCAGACGTCGGGGCACGAGGGCTTCTACGCGGGAAACATGTTCACGCCGATGGAGCTGGACGATGCGATGTATCGCATGAAGCCGATGAACTGTCCGTTTCATATCCTCATCTACAAAAACTCGCCGAAGAGTTATCGGGATTTGCCTGCGCGCTATGCGGAGCTGGGTAACGTTTATCGCTATGAGCGCTCGGGAACGATGCATGGGCTCTTACGCGTGCGCGGGTTTACGCAGGACGATGCGCATATCTTCTGCATGCCGAGCCAGATTGAGAGCGAAGTCGCGGCGTGCATCGATTTTGCCGAGGCGGTGCTGAAGACATTCGGATTTTCCGAGTTCAAGGTTGAGTTGTCGACCTGGGATCCGAAGGACCGCGCGCACTATGTAGGTTCGGATGAGAATTGGGAATTCGCAACACGATCGCTCGAAAAAGTGCTCCAAGCGAAAGGCATTCCGTACAAGACGATTCCGGGGGAGGCTGCATTCTACGGTCCGAAGATCGATGTCAAGCTGGTGGATGTGCTGGGACGGCAATGGCAGCTTTCGACGGTGCAGTTCGACTTCAATCTGCCGGCGCGGTTCGACCTCGAGTATGTGGGCGAAGATGGCTGGCGGCATCAGCCGGTCATGGTGCATCGCGCGCTGTTCGGATCGGTGGAGCGATTCTTCGGCGTGCTCATCGAGCACTATGCGGGGGCGTTTCCGCTGTGGCTGGCGCCGGTGCAGGTGGGGCTGGTGCCGATCAGCGAGAAGCACACGGCGTATGCGGCGAAGGTGGAAGCAGAGCTGAAGGCCGGGGGGCTGCGTGTGGAAGTGGATGCGCGGAACGAGAAGATGAACGCGAAGATTCGTGACTTTGCGCTGCAGAAGACGCCGTACATTCTGGTGTTCGGTGACAAGGAAGAGGCGGCCGGCGCGGTGAATGTGCGGACACGCGGCAAGACGGAGCAGAGCTCGATGCCGCTGGCGGAGTTTATCGCGAAGGCGAAAGGGTTGGCAGGGAGCCAGAGTACGGAGCTATAGCCACGCCACGAACGAAGGCCTGTTCGTGGCGACCCCGAGCTCTAGCCATCCCATCGACGAGACCTGTCGACGGGGACCCGGAGCCGTAGGCAGGCGACCGCGAGGCAGTCTGAGTCTTTGATAGACTTGTCGCGCCGTGAAAACCTTCGCGCTTCAAATTCTCTGCATCGTGTTGTCGCCCGTGGCCGTCGCAGCCGCGCAGGATGTGATTCCTCTCTATCCCGGCACGGCTCCCGGCTCAACGCAGGAAACCTATCCGGAGAAGCAGTACTTCTCCACTGTCTGGAACACGGATGTTGTCACGAACGTGAGCCGGCCGACGCTAACCGTGTTCAAACCTTCTCCGGAATTAAAAAACGGGACCGCCATCGTGATCTGCCCCGGCGGCGGTTTCATGGCCCTTTCCATCGCCAGCGAGGGCACGGACGTTGCCAAATACCTGGCCGCGAAAGGCGTGACCGCGTTCGTGCTGAAGTATCGGCTGGCGCAGACGGCCGGGGACGCCACCGAGGAGTTCCGTCCCTTGTTTGCCGACACGCAGAAGTTCGATGCGATGATGGCGAACGTTGCGCCCCTGGCAATCGCGGACGGGTTAGCGGCGGTCACCTATGTGCGGCAGCATGCGCCGGAATGGGGAGTTTCTGCCGATCGGGTAGGAATCATCGGATTCTCCGCGGGTGGATCGGTGACGGCGGCGGTTGCGGTGCTCTACAAGCCCGAAGGCCGGCCGGCATTTGTAGCTCCGATTTATGGCGGCGGATTGATGAAAGATGCTCCGGTACCAGCGGACGCGCCGCCTTTGTTTATCGCGGCTGCGACCGACGATACGCTCGGCCTTGCGCCACAGAGCGTCGCTTTTTACCAGAAGTGGACTGCAGCTCAAAAGCCGGCCGAACTGCATATGTACGTCAAGGGCGGCCATGGGTTTGGAATGCAAAAGCAGAACATTCCCACGGATCACTGGATTGACAGATTTGCCGATTGGTTACAGTTAGAAGGTTTTCTAAACAAGTGACCAACAGTTAGAACCGACCAGGAATTTTGAGGAGATTGGCTCTCGCGAAGGACGTTCAAGACATTTCGGCGAAAGGCTTCAATTCCGGATAACGAGAGTAGATGAGCTGCTGGTCGGACGGGCTGAGCTGGCTGAGGCGGACGGGTTTGTCCTGGGGGCGGGTGCCTTTTTGATTGAGGATGTTCATGAGGCTCCACTCGCGCTGGAGAGTCTGCGGCTCTTCGGCTTTGAGGTCGTAGCGGGTGAAGTCGATGGCCATTGGCGGGCTGTTTTTGGTCCAGTCGTGGAGCAGGGCGAGGCGAAACTCGCGATTCATGAACCACTCGATTTCGAGATTCGCGTCTGAGCCGGGCGCACCGGTGCCGCGGGCATCGAAGCGATAGTGCAGTTTGTCATTGTTGGGGTTGTGGTCGCGCCAGGCGAGGCCGAAGGCGCCTTCGGTAATGACCTGCGTGTCGGGCCAGCGCTCGCGCACCGCCTGCAGCCACCAGGCGAGGTCGTCGTCGTGGCCGAGGGATGTCTCCCAGATCCCCGTGACCCAGCCGAAGCCGCTGAGGTCGTGGCCGCGATCGAAGTGCATGGCGGTGGTGGCGAGCATCTCGCGGCGGCCCGCTTCGACGCCGAGGTTGCCCACGGTCTCGATGGGCCCGACGCCCATGCGGCTGTTGAATCCACCCTGGAAGCCGTCGCGGCGCGCGGTGAGTAAGTCGCAAGTCCAGCCATCGAGGCAAACGCAGTCGATGAAGTCGGCGGGACCCTGGGCGGGCTTGAGGTAGTGCTCGCGGCTGGGGTAGTAGGGATAGCAGATGCCGCCGTCGCCATCGCCGTTGTCGATGGCGTGCTGGCTCCAGATCT
>CAZPEZ010000084.1:10360-20174 GCA_964585715.1 uncultured Occallatibacter sp. | reverse complement strand
AAAATCGTTCATCGAACGTCTTACAAATACAAATACCCCGTGTCGGTCGGCAGCCACGTTGCATGTCTCAGGCCGCGCACATTGGCGCATCATCGCCTGACGCAAAGCGAATTGCAAATCATACCGAGCCCGACCATCGTCACCGAACGAATGGATTATTTCGGCAACCACCAGTACATCTTCACCATTGAAGAGCCACACGATGAACTGGTTGTTGAGGCGCGAAGCCAAGTTGTCATCGAAGAGACTGCACGAGATCCGCATATCTGCTCTATTTCCTGGGAAGATGCGGTCAAGAGCCTGCCCGAGGATCTAAGCCCTGAGTGCCTCGATGCCTATCAATTCCGGTTTGAATCCCCGCGCATCAGGCTTCGGCCAGAGTTTGCCCGCTATGCCAAACAATCGTTCACTCCCGGCCGGCCTCTGGTTGAATCGCTGCTGGATCTGACGACACTCATTCATCGCGACTTTCGCTTCGATTCGAAAGTGACCACGGTCAGAACCCCAATAGAGGAGGTCTTTCGGAAGAAGCGAGGCGTCTGCCAGGACTTTGCCCACATCCAAATCGCTTGCCTTCGCTCAATCAATCTGCCCGCGAGATACGTAAGTGGCTATCTGCGCACCCATCCGCCTGCCGGTCAACCACGCATGGTGGGAGCCGACGCATCCCATGCGTGGGTATCCGCCTTTTGCCCAGGACTCGGATGGCTTGACGTGGATCCCACCAACGATGTCGTTCCCTCCACGGGTCATGTGACCATCGCATGGGGACGAGACTTCGGCGATGTCAGTCCTCTCCACGGCCTGATACTCGGTGGGGGAACGCATACCCTGAAAGTCGGAGTTGACCTGGAAGTCATCGAATCCTGATCGGCGTTTCAGTCTGGAATCGCAGCTTCCTCGAGCTCCGACACGACAAAGAAATTGCGCAAGTCAGCTTGCCCAAACGAGGTCGTCATGGCGACATCAGCTGCGTCGCGGCCCGTGGCCATTAGAATCCGCCCCAGCCTCGGTTGATTATTGCGAGCATCAAAGACCCACCATCTGTCCTCGAGATATGCCTCGAACCAGGCGCTGAAATCCATTGGCAGACGTACAGGCACTCCAATGTCTCCCAGGTAACCTGTTGCATAGCGCGCCGGAATATTGAGAGCTCTGCAAAACGTGATGGCAAGATGCTGATAATCGCGACACACGCCGACACCTTCCGAGTAAACATCGAAGGCGGTCTTCGTCGGTCGAGCCTGCTGATAGTCGAACGAAACTCGATTGTGCACCCAATCGCAGACAGCCTGCACCCGCGTCCACCCTGGGTGCACACTCCCAAAGAGCTCACTGGCAGTGTTTGAAAGCAGATCCACTTCGCAATACCGGCTATTCAGCAGATACATGAGCACTTCATTCGGCAATTCGCCAACCGGGGCCTCCCGAGCAGACAAGTTCATTTCATCCGGCTCGTCCGACTGCAGAACCAGCGTTGAACCGGAAAGCCGCAGCAGTCCTGGAGGAGCAACGAACCGCGAGCAGCGATTGCCAAAGCTGTCAATATATTGGGTAACCTTGAGCTCCGGTTCCGTTTCCAGTTCGTCTGGCTCCTGAAGATCGCTTGCACGCGAAGGATGGACGCTGAGCAGCGCAACCATGGCGACACTGGTTGGGACTTGGAACTGGATGTCATACCCAAGCCGAATCAACATTTTGAGCCTCGCGTCTTAACAAAACTAAGCGGTCTTCAACAGATAGGAATGTAGGAATGGGAAATGAACATCTCTATCATCTCATTAACTTGGATGCTTGAAACCAGAAGGCACCGCGAACTCGAGAAGCGCACCGGATCGCTCGATTACATTCGGAACGTTTCTAGGAATGCCCCATCCGCTTGCGTTTATGGGCGATCGCAACTTGATCATGCTGCGCTTTCGCTCCAATTGCAGTCTGGGCAGATGCGCTTCCTCTTCCCAGTGTTGCCATGACGGCAGCGCTTCCCAGCCCAGCGAGGAATTCGCGGCGGCCTGGCTCAAGCGGTGACCCTTGTTTCGTCGGATCT
This sequence comes from uncultured Occallatibacter sp., assembly GCA_964585715.1. Taxonomy (GTDB): domain Bacteria; phylum Acidobacteriota; class Terriglobia; order Terriglobales; family Acidobacteriaceae; genus Telmatobacter. The sequence goes on along the minus strand of CAZPEZ010000084.1, from coordinate 18,127 downwards.
GCGACGAGGGGTTGGGAATGTTCTGAGTGCTCGTTGTTCATGGCTGACATTGCGCTCCTGCATTACGTTGCGAGGTTGCTGTGGATCGTCGACGGAACTCAGCAGCGTGTCTGCGGTCTCAAGTTCATGGTGTGCAATCTCGACCTGTCGTTCCCAGTGGCCTGCATCTCGTCCCGATCCGACTGCGAACAGAGATCCAAGAGGGCAGGTGCACCCCGTCGGTTGGTCGTTCGGCAAGTGGCAGGGGATCCAGACGACTCTCTCCTTTGGACGATTTTCGTGATTATGTTGGTTTTGTGCCTCTGGGCTCCAACCTTCACATTGGGAGTGGCCTGATTCACTTGCTGCTTGTGGTTGCGCTGACAATTCTGGTTTTCAACCCTGGTGACGGGAAGAGGACTCACTTCTGAGCACCTGAACGCTCGGGGGCCCTTTTTCAAATAAGGCAATTAGGTAACAGAGCCCGCTTCTGGGCCTCTGCACGCGGTCTTGATGTAGTTGGTCTTCCTACATCGAGAGCTAGTGTTGGCTTTCGCGGAATCTCCAAGTCATGCCCCAGGCATAAAGCGCAACGATGATGAGAACATCGGCCGGCATGGCAAAGACGATGTAGAGAAGCGGCATGTAGAGGACTGTCTTGCGCAGGAAAACGGCTTGGAACAGCACCTGGATGGGGATAAAGAGGGTGAGATAGGCCATGGTCAGCGCAGTCAGGAAGGCTTTGCGCCAGAGACCGAAGTCAAAGATGTAATAGGTAAGGGCGAAGACTAATGGCACGATCGTGATGATCGCAATGCTCGAGAGCATCAGGCCTTGAAGATAGCTATCGGGTGTATGGGGAAACTGCGCGGGCCAGATTGCAAAATAGACGCAGGCTGTGGCATGGATCAGCAGGATGCCGCGCGAGAGATAGATTATCGGGACCAGATGCTTCGGCAAGAAGTAAGTCGAGGCGAATGCTCCAACAGTGATCAAACAGTTCCAGAACCAGGTGCGAAACTCCGGCAGCAACGGGGTCATGCGCAGGCATGGGACGGCGATTTTCACGAATCCGCTCTGCCAGACGACGAGGTCAAGGCGGGCATCGAGATGAAGAGCCTGAAGGCCGCGGGCGAGCAACAGCTGCCAGACAGCGCACACGTAGGGAAGAATCATCAACCAGAGGGCGGAGAAGAACACAAACAACACGCCTGCGACGACAAGGTTCATCCGGCCGAGACGAAAGTGGACAAGGGCACGATGCATCGCGATCGAGCCGCCGCGATGGCCACGCAGGCGATCCTGATCGAGACGCTTCAGCTCAGTCGTCAACTCGTGCGTCGAATTCTTCACTTAGAAATCCTTGAAGAGGCCCAACGTGGGGCCGCCACGCGAATAGTAGGGGTTGTGGTAGAAGTCGCCAACCAGATTGAATCCCCAGTTCGTACCGATCCATTTTCTCCACGTCCCAGTCAGGTCCTGGCTCTCGAATTTGGCGAGGGTCGAGGTGGGACCTACCAACTGATAGCCTTCTTCGCCCAGTCCCACGCGCAGCGTTACATAGTGATGTTTGTTCGTTCCCTGAGTCACGGCAACGAATCCCGAAGGCGCAAATACGGCTCCCGGATTGCTCACCCCCAGGTACAGTCCTTGCTCCACGATCCACGGTTTCGTGAAGTAATACGTGTTGCCCAGATAAGCGTAGTGATTGCGATGGACGTCTTTGGCAGCGTAGTAGCCGTAACCGACGGTTGTAATCAACTGTTTGTGGGCAAGCAGCTTACGATTGAGGAACGCGTCGGTGCGGAAACGCGGCCAGAAGAATCCCTGCACACTGGAGCCAAAGGTCACCGCAGCGTACCAATTAGAAGAGAACGTGTGCGCGTCTCCTGCGGCCAGATACACGCCTTTATCCCCGAACTCGCGCTGACCGCTGACTTCTCCATTCCAAACATTGTTGCCGCGTTGAAACACCGTACGCGCATAACCCCCAGCCCATGAACCATAGTTGTCGGTCAATTGCAGATAGTTGGCGCCGCTCTCCACATAGTTGGTGAGCAGCTTTGGAGATTCCTCCGTTGCGGCGGGCTCTGGCGCGGCTTGCGGACCTTCATTGGCAGCCGATGTCTGAGCCTGCAGGTTGTCCTGGGCCGCCGAGGACGTAGCCAGGGCGAAGAAGAGCAACAGCAGATGCCAACATGAGAGCGACTTGGGGGTGGAGTTTTTCATGGTGTATGTAACCGTGCGTTGAACTCAAGCTTTTGGCCGGCACCCGCCACAACGGTCCACGCGTCTCCGTCCCGGGTCACATGCGCCACACCCTTGACGACGGCGGGCTGGTCGAAGCGCGCAGCGGGAAGACGCCACGTCATGTGCGCGAGGCTGGTGGGGTGGCTTGCACGAATGATCACGAGCCCGGAAGTCTCTGAAGCAGTCCATGCCACCTGCTTGCGAGAATCCAGGAACTGGGCGAGGCCCGACATGGTGTACCAACGAAAACTGCCATCGCTGCTCAATTGCGCAGTCCTGTTCATCCACTGGTCGATGATGTTGTGGTAGGGGAGAATACCCGGTGGATGGAAGTAGATCAGGCGCGCCGTGTGATGGCTCGCGGTGAATCCGGCCATTCCGTCGAGCCATTGCAGGATCTCAGAAGGTTGGAATCCAAATCCTGGCATCTCTTCAAACGCCGCAGCGGGGCCGAGGTGCGCAATGGGAAATGCCCAGATATTTCTCCCCGGACGAACCCCCTCGCGGTAGCCTTGCGTAGGCCCCATGCCGGTGTCGCCTGTGAAGTAGTAAGCCAGAAATCCGTTTGCATCGAGCCACTTTGTGACCCACACGGGCTGATCGCCGCTGGGCGACGAGTATTCCGTTACCGGCCGATGGGTTACCCGCTCGAGGGCCTGATTGTTCTTTTCGATGAAGGGAAGCATCTGCTCCGGGGGATCCTTGTCGACGTGGGCGGCGAAGTAGTCGTGGACCCAGCCGCCATGACTGCCGATGGTGTCGCCTGCCGCAAGATACTCGAGAATGCGTGCCTGGCTGGACGGATTGTGATCGACGTTGAATCCAAGACCGTCGCCGATGGTATGCCCGTCAGGCCCCGCCGTGATGTGAATGGAATAGGGTCCCTGCTTCAGCAGGCTCCACGATTCCAACTCCTGTAGAGGCTTGATCGCTGCGTTGGAGTCGACGTGCCAATTCAATATGATCCCACCGATGCCGTCCGGCACCGAGGCCAGGGAGGGCGAGCCCAGCATATGCTGCGCGAAATACTCGAGGAAAGCGTGGAGCAGCAGACCGTCGGTGTTGGACTTAAGGTAGGCAAGAGGCAGGTTGATGAAGAGCACCGACCCTTTGCCGAAGACGCGTTCGCCCGCTGCCACGCCGGCCTTGGAATGGAGGATGACCTTGCCCTGATACATTCCCGACGTGACAAAGCTTGGATAATCCAATTCCGGGACTCGGTAGCGCACCAGTGTCGCGTCGGATTGGGGGGCTGAACTCGAGCTCGTCCCCACAGGGGTCGCGAATGGATAGTATTTGCCCGGCGGAATGTCCAGCTGCGCGAACGATTCGATGGCCCCGGTTACCGGACTCCAGGCAATGGTGCCGCTGCGCAGTGTGTCGTAGAGGGCATAGTCGATGCCGGCGAGTCCGGAGAACCGTGACTTGGCCGAAGAGTAGCTCCCCTGCGGCGAGAGGGTACCGGCATCGTAGACGAGCATGAGCTTCCCGCCGTTTGCGACGTAGTTTTGAATGGACTCGATGAAGTTGTCGTTTGCTCTTTTATGAATGCCATCAGGCAAGATGATTCCGGCACAGCGCCGCGCGGAAAACAGTGGGCGCACAAACTCGGAGTCGTGGACCGCCATGACATGCACGCCTTCTTCGCTTGCCGCGTCGAGCCACAGACTGACCTGCGGATCATTTAGCGGCAGATCGTCGGGAAGCAAGAGTAATATCTCGTCCGCAGTGGGCACTCCACGATTCCATCGCGTCCACGCGACTGCGAGCGCCACTAGAGCAAAGAGCGCCACGGCGGCCAGAATCCGAAGCCTCTTCATGTGCTCTCGACCACCTGGCCCTGCTCTCTGGCCCATATTGTGCCGAAGACCACGGCGTTCTCTGCGATCTCAATCCTCGGAGCGCTTACGGTTGTCGGAGCTTTGGGGGAGCCGATCTGTGCTCCTTCTCCGATGAAGATCGCGTGTTCGGCGATAACCGGTCCACGCAGGCGGCAGTTGGGACCGATTTTCAGCGCCGCCGAGCTGATCAGGCTGCCTTGCGCAATGACTCCGGGCTCGAGAACGACGTTCTTTTGCGCTTTTGTGTTCCCCAGGATGCGCGCCCCTGCGCCTATGTACAGCTCCCCGCGGACGACGAGATGCTTCACAAAGACCTCGCGCGCAGCGATGCGGAAATCTCCCTCGTGCAGAACGCGCTCCAGAATCTCGTTCGGAGTGGTCCAAGTTGTGTCTTCAGGAGATTCCGCAGATCCGCCATCGCCGTGATCACCCGTCGCGATGCGCGGCGCATTCAAACGCGTAAAGCTACAGCCTGGATGGAGGAGGATCGATCGGTCCGATGACACGCGGCCGTAGAGGCGGCAGTGGGGAGCACAGTCGATTGCGCCAACCGCATGCACCCAGCGCATCACGATCGAATCTAGAGCGAGGTGCACATCGCCCTCTCCGAGGACCGCGCGATATTGGTCGCCTGTGCCGCCCTCGAGATTACGCCGCGCGTAAATGTCCCTTACGAAAGACGTCGCCGCAGGCAGAGCCAAATCCCCGAGTGAAACGATCGTCCTGGCGCAGATTCCGCTGTCGATTCCGAGGTCGTGGGACGCCGCATCCGGTGCGAGAACAACACACGGAATGCCGTCGGGCATGACGATGGTTGCATCAAAGCCGCTCAACGCCGCATCTTCAAGGTTTGACTGGATAGAGGCGAGGTAGTGACGAAATCCATCGGCAAAAAATCGAATGTCGCCGGCATATTGCTGAACAACATTGAGTGGAGCGTGATCGGTTTTGCGAATCAGCTCGCTGCAGGCCGGTATAAGAGGCACTGCGAGGAAAGCGAAGAACGCCAGTATAAGAGCGGATGTCGCAAGGGTCGCGCTCATTAGGCTGCCTTTCGAAAGCGCTCTGTCTTATCCCAGTGAAACTCCGCGCCCGTGATGGCATCGATAGTCTGACCAATTGCCGCCCGCGACACAGACAAGATACTGACTGCGAAGCCCAGGACAAGAAAAGGCAACAAGGCGATTCGTTTGCGGTTGCCGTCGAGGCGCACGGCCGCCGCAATCTCAAAGAAGGCTGCCAGATTGCCGATGGCGGCATAGGCGGTGAGAGAGAGCAGCACGATGACCCCGTGCAGGGGGGCAATGCCTCGATAGAAGACCGCCAGGGCAAGCATCCATCCAACCAGCGTCACCGGGGCCATAATGTAGACACCGAGCAGCAGAGTTCCATCAAGCCGCTCCCGCAGCGTGGCGCGATGCTTGCCGAACAGGAGACGCAGCGCATAGGTAACCATCGCCTGGTTGTGTCCCTTGGCCCAACGCATGATCTGCTTGATCCGGACAGGCCAGGTTTCCGGAACCTCTTCGTAACACTCGGAGCGATTCTGGTAAACCGTCTTCCAGCCGTGGAGCAGGAGACGGTAGGTGAGATCCGTATCTTCGGTGAGCGATGAGTCGTTCCAACCGCCGATTTCGCGCAACGCACTGCGGCGCACCCCAGCTACTGTGCCGCCATGCTGTGGAACCAGTCGGAGGTTCATACGCGCCTGCTGATCGACCTGGTATCCGCCGGAACGCTCGAGATCGAGCAAACGTGTGAGGAGATTGTGTCCGGAGTTGAGTGGTACGACTCGCCCCATCACACCGCCCACTTCGGGATCGAAGAACGGCGCCGCGAGCTGCCGAATCAGCCCCATGCCGGGGATATAGTCCGCATCGAAGATGAGAATGATTTCGGTCTCGACCAGCTCCATCGCGTCTTTGAGGGCTGCCGCCTTTCCGCCCTTGCCGCTCGTGCGATGAAAGGGTCGGATGCGCCCGGGGTAACGCTCGACAAATTCGTCGATAATCTCACGCGTGCGGTCCTTGGAGCGGTCGTTGACGGGGATGACGATCATCCGATCCTCTGGATAGCTGACCGTCATGAGCGCACTGAGGATATTGGCAATGACCTTCTCTTCGTTGTGGGCAGCGACGAGAATCGTCACTGGCGGCCAATCGGCGGTATCGACGTCAATATAGGGATGGCGCTGGAACCCGAAGAGCCGATTGAGCGTGAACCAATAGTGCCGCGCAGTGTATACGCAGATCAGCGCGACAATGAAGTAGAGGCAATAAACCATAGCCTAAGCCGCCTTCCGGCTTGCGGGAAGCTAATCTCTGCCGGCGGCCACTGCGCCGAGCGCCGTCGCCACGCAGTCTGTTTTGCGTCTGCGCCGGATCGGCGGGGGAGGCAGTTTGAACTGTTGGTCTGGCTCGAGGAGCGGGGTCTTGTGCGCATGCCACCGCGCAATCGCCTCGACGATACGTTCGGAACCGTGACCGTCTCCGTAGGGGTTCTTGCCTTCTGACATGTCGAGGTAGGCATCGGTGTCGGTCAGCAGCCGGTGGGCCTCGGTAACGATGGCTTCTCGCGCCATACCGATGATCTTGGCCATGCCGAATTGCGACGCTTCGGGGCGCTCGGTCACTTTGCGGAGCACAAGGACTGGCTTACCGAAGGTCGGTGCCTCTTCCTGGATGCCCCCCGAGTCGGTCAGCACGAGGAAGCACTTACGTAAAAGACTCACGAAGGTTCCGTATTCGAGCGGCTCGGTAAGGTGGATCCGATCGCACCCCTTGAGCAGCGCGTTCACGGTGCTGCGGACGTTGGGGTTCAGATGCACCGGATAGATGACACGCACATCCTTGTGCTCGTCGACCAGGTCCTTCAACGCAAGGCACATCTGCTCCTGATCGGTGCCCCAGGATTCGCGGCGATGCGAAGTGACCAGAATGAGCCGCGACCCATCTCGCGGAATACCTGCGAGCGGGGTGCCCGCCCACGACTGCTCGGGCAACTGCCCGAGAGCACGCAAGGTATCGATCACAGTATTGCCCGTGACGACGATCTTCTCCTGGGGAACTCCTTCTGCGAGCAGATTGTCACGCGACTGTGCCGTGGGAGCGAAATGAATTTCGGTCATGACGGAGACCATGCGGCGATTCACTTCCTCAGGAAACGGGTTGTAAATGTCGCCGCTGCGCAGACCCGCTTCAATATGACCCACCGGAATCTTGCAATAGAACGCCGCGAGCGCCGAAGCAAAGGCGGTAGTCGTGTCTCCCTGCACAAGAACCATATTCGGTTCGAATCGGTGGCAGGCATTCTCGACGGTATCGAGCACACGGCAGGTAAGCGAATTGAGCGTCTGGTTGGGACGCATCACGTCGAGATCGAAATCGGGCTTGATCTGGAAAAGCTTCAGCGCGTGGTCCAGCATCGTACGATGCTGCCCGGTGTGAACAACTGCGATTTCAAATTCCTCCGGACGGCGACGCAGCTCCTGAATCACTAAGGCGAGCTTGATTGCTTCGGGCCGGGTTCCTAACACTGCGATAACACGACATTTCATAGAGTACCTTGAGCCTTATAGTCAGAATTGGAGAGGACATAAATTCGGCTTCCGCGAACATAACTTCACAAGAAGCTCTAGTGTCTGATTGTAGGTACGAATCACACAACCTTACACATTTGGAATGATGACGATAAGACC
>CAZPEZ010000084.1:0-10260 GCA_964585715.1 uncultured Occallatibacter sp. | reverse complement strand
ACTGGCTTCAACTTTCTTGCGATCGTCGTTACAGGGGCACTCATGGCTTCGAAATAGCCTCGATGTTCACCATGCAGACGTTCCACCCCGAGACGGATCTCTGAGGCCAGGAACCAAAGCCAAAGCAGCAATCGCAATCGGATGGCGGCCGACCCGTCCCTAACTCAGATGGTGTTGCTTCTGGTTTGACGGTAACGATTCATTTCAACGAGCGATCTAGTTCGCGTAATTCTTCAAGCTTGGGTTGCAGAGTGAACGGAAGGCTAGGTTTGGCAGTCGTGTTACATGGGCAAGCGCATCGGCCGCGGCGATGGTGAACCGGCACTGAGTACCCGCCAGGGAAGCGGCCGCTCTTTCGGTGAACCCGGTCCTCTATTGTGCCCGGCAGTGATGAACACCATGGGACACGGGGATGCGAAGAGCGCCGTAGTCAACCCGAATCCAGACGTCGATATTGTTCGCGATCCATTGAAGGTACGGCACATCACACGGCAGAATCTGGCTTCGGGCATGCTGACTCTGGCAATCTGGGGCGGCAAGCCGGCTCGGTCGGTGACCAATTGTCCGCTCGCTGCAAATCTATTCTCAACCCACAGTCCAACCCACACCTAATGCTGTCTTCTACGACTTCCGCGTCCTTAGGCAATCCACGTGGTGTTGTAAGTCATTGAAAAATTAATGGTTGGTCGCTGTAACGGCAGACGTCGGGGGCTCGGGCACCGTCGTCCCCGCCACCCCGGAAAGACTGAATCGACAGAGCCCCTGGATGGGAGCCAAGAGTGGCTTGCCCTGGTCGCGCGGTGCTGCCCTCCTTGCCCTGGAACGAGAGACAGCACGAGAGGGGGCTGGGCGCACGGCATGATCGCCGCGACCGAGCCCCAACTTGTGCTGATCCTGGGTAGCCTCTAGCGGCTTGCAGCCTGCGCTTGGCCAAAGTAGCGTGCCATCGCGCGAAGGAAAGGCTCAGCGGCTGCAGGAGGAGCTACGGACCCGTGGAGAATCTGGTTAAACGTGTGGGTTCCACCGTAGATCTCATCGGTGTCTTCGCGGTTCTGGCTCACCGAGATACCATTCAGATCGATCCCGGCGAAAACGCCGCGGCTTCGCGACCAGGTCAGCAACTCTGCGCGCATACTCAAGTCGGTTGCGGCCTGCGCATCGCGTCCCACCGGCCCAGCGGCTGCCGACGCGTCGCCGCCGATCTTGAACTTGTCATGCAGCAAATCCTGGAAGCCTTTGTCGTTCACGGCGACCAGGATCAGATCCGTGCCTTGGCCACCCAACTGGAATCCGACCGATCCGCCTGCCAATCGAATAAAGACCGGCGCACTCCACCCCGTGCCTGTGCGGCAGGTGACCACGCCCTGGCCGTACTCGGCGCCAAGAATGAAAGCGCCCTTGACCATGCCGGGCACCACTCCCACGCAGACGGCTTTTTGCGCGATCCCGTCGGGAACAGCCTTGTCCGGAATCGACATAATTTGGTCGATCGTCGTCTTGGCTGAATTCAATCGCGCATCGAGCTTGCTCGCATCGTCAGCCGCATGAGCCGAAATCGTAGCACTGGTCATCAGAGCCAAAACACACAGCAGCTTATTCATTACAATCCTCCTTGCAAGTGGGGAGAATGCAGCTTGCCCACGGCACAAGTGGGCGCGGGTGCGCTGCCACTCCTCTGTCCTTCCGATGCGGTTCAGCGGCCAGGAGTTGACTTGTGTTAGGAAAAGGGGCGCGTTTATTCGCCGATTGCAGAGTGAGAAATCGCTCTAGTGTTCGCTGCTTTGCAAGGATATGGCGGAGAGGGGGAGATTCGTTCAAAGCCCTTTTCACTATGCACTGAAAACAAAGCCGATAATCACAAATCGCCGCTGTTGACGCGGGTGTAGCGGCTCTCGCCGATTCAATCAGTATAAGCACCTTTTAGCCGCAGAAGGCCGTGAAGCAGATAAAAATGGTAACAAAGTGTCACACGGATTGGCGGTTGCGTTTGGCAAGTTTTCTTGGCCCATCTGCGGCAATTAACTTTGGCCCAGTTGTGAGGGTATTGGGTACGCCTCGTGGATGGAGATGCGCTGGGCTTCGGGCTGAAGCGTAGCGGAAGCCCGAAGCCCAGCGCGGGCAGCGATCAGCCACCTCACGGTTTACCCTCCAACCAGATCTGGCCAAGCCGCTCGATAAGGTCGTTGCGCATCTGTTTGTACTTTGCGCTTTTCTGGCCCTTCAAGGCAACGATCTGTGTCCGTTCCAACATCACAGATAATTCGGGGTCGGATTTCTCGCTGTTCTTCAAGTAGCGATGGACGAGCCATGCCTCCTTGATGAATTGCGCTGCAAATTCAGGCAAATCGCTGAGTGTGCTCAGCTTATGATCCCAAAGCAAATATCCCGCCATAGCGCCCAGAGCCGTTCTGGGTTGTTCCGGATCGATGGGAAAGGACCACTTCTCGCTCCATGGCATCACTTCGCGTGTCGACATGGGCCGTGCGATTCCGTACCCCTGGCCGTGATCTGCGCCCAGAATTGTAGCGGCCTCGATCAATCCTTCATCCTCGAGACCCTCAACGGTCACTTGGGCACCGAACCCTTGAGCCAGAAGTGTCAGATGGTAGATGAACTCCAAGGCTCGGACTGGCCTCTTGAGCGTGCCGCGCACCAGCGCCTGATCGATCTTCACCCGATCACACGGAAGGCGATCCATTCGCGTCAGAGAGCTGTGTCCTGAGCCCAGGTCATCCTGCGCAATCCGGATGCCTGCTTGTTGAAACTCCGCAATGCGAGCGTCCCTCTTGGCGATGTCAAGGGACTCTTTCGTCTCCAGAACCTCCAATTCGAGCGCGGTTGAAGGGACTCCCCAGCGGGACAGGATCTCGAAAACGCTGTCTCGATAGGCGTCCTGTGTGAGTCCATCGGGAGGAAGATTGATCGACACGAGCAGGTCAAATGGAGGATTTTGCTCGATCCACCTTCGGGCGTCTCCGCAAACCTGCTCCAGACCGAGCTGAAACAGGCGCAGCAAACCGGCACTACCAAATGCCGGCAGAAAGGCCGCTGGTGCAATTAAATTTCCCCCCTTGTTGCGTAGCCGCGCCAGAGCCTCCAGGCTATCGAGCTTTCCGGTGTGCAGGTCGATGATGGGCTGATAGAGCATTTCTACCGCACCTTCTTCGAGAAGTTGCCGATAAGAGGTGCGCAGGTTCGTGGGAATGACGACGTTTTGCTCTAGTCGTTTGATCGCGGGGCTCATGGTTTGTTGTATGTGCCGAAGCATGACGATCCGGTTGGCTGCACTGAAAAACCCAGGCCATCCGCTGTAGAGGTTTACAACCGCAAACGGTTGCCCCGACTCGTCGAGCAGAGGGACGGCAACGGACGAGCGAAATCCACGGTCTTCGGCTTCGTCGCGCCAGAGTTGGACGGCTGCTTCGAAGTGAAACGAGTCATTGAACTGGATTTGACCTGAGCGCCATGCGCATCCGGCCGGGCCGTTTCCGGCACTTGACGTTGACTCGGTCTCGAACGATGGAACGCGCTTCAGCCGCAGGGATTCGGCGTAGCGTGGACCTTCTTTGCCACCTTCGGCTTCGATTCGCATGACCCCGTGGGCATCGGGCCGCGCGAACAGGCACCCCAGGATTCCCTCGAAATCTCCCAATACCTGCAAACTATGCCCCAACAAGTCGGCGAGATTGCTGGACTTCTGAGTGACCTCATCCAGGGCGGCTTGCAGCGACCCGATTCTGAGTTCAAATTGGGTGTGGCTCGCGATCTGCGCTTCGATGTCAAGCTGCAATCGCTGGGAGAGCGCCCCTCTGAGTTCCTCAGTTTGCTCGGTATCCATATCCGCGGCACGGAGAATCTCTTCAAGCTTGCCGTGATAGAGATGATAGGCCTCCACGAGCATGGGAACAGTGACGCCGACCATTTCATGAACCCAACCCACATGGAGCGCTCTCTCGTACTGCACTTGCGGAGTTACGCCGCCGGACAGAAGTAAAAGAAGGTGCTGGAACTGTCTGAATTTGAGGCGTTCCAATTCGTCGGGAGTCAATCGGGACAGGATTGTGGCGCTTCCAGGTCGATTGCTTAGTTGGGTATAGAACGAGGCGACAGATTCTTGGATTTTCTCGTCCGGGGTTCGCTCCATGAGTTGGCGAAGCAACTCATCAATACGTCCGCTATAGGACATAGCGAAGTCTATGAAATAGGCGGAGGATGGGCCTACTTCCTTCGAAATGGGCCTTCTTGATGTCATTCTTAGAGCAGCTCGGCGGGTGCGCCAGGAATGAACGAAAATGATATGGCCCTACCCAGTCGAATTGCGAGCACTATACGCTCTAATGCAGTCGATAAACATAGAAATCGACCGGACCGCCTCGCAGCCTTTTGACCGACCAGGATCAATCGGACTGAACACAAATCCCGGGCTGGATAGGCGCTATATAGAAAGTAATAAACAGACCAACAAGACCAACAAGGGAGTTAGAGGAAGCCTGAATCTGTATACACCCGAAAGGCGTTAGGGAGTAGAATCCTCACCAAGAGCGGGCTTTCACAGCGGCCCGCAGTTTTCCTGGAACAGAGCGTCGCATGAGCAGGAAAGCTAATCTTTGCTGTGCGAACTACGGAGAACGGCATCTTCATACATATGCTGCCCTCCTTCTCTTACAGCGATTCATCGCTCCGTCGCTGCAAGGTGCCGGAGGCCGGGGAGAGAGATCAAGCTCGCCGGCCTTCAGGCCCATCCCCACAGATGCTCCGGTACGCATTACGCAGCCATCAGCTGAGCCTCAACGTTGATCGCGGCAGTGTCTTGCATGTGAGGGAGTACGTGCGAGTAGACTTCGACCGTGAATGCAACAGAGGCATGTCCTAGTTGCTCGCTCACGTTCAGCCCGCAGGTTTGGCCCTTCCTTTCTCGACGGTTCGCCGGAAGCGTAGCTGTCGGCGCCCGACGGCAAAACGATGCTGCTTCGTGACGAAGGAGGGGTGAATATTTACGCGCTCACACTCGAACGGAAATAACCCGGCCGCGCAGGGAACTGGCCGGTGGTAGTGGTTTGGTGTACGTGCTGGATCGGTGTTGATCGACCTGCCTGTACCTTCCTCTACTCATCCGGATCAGTTGACAAAAGCGCCAACGGTGAACTAGTCCATAGCTCAGGTTACGAGCGTCGTGCTGCCTCTGTTCAGCTCGGTTGCGCTACTGCACGGTGAGCGTGACAGTCGTCGAGTGTTGCAGAGTACCGCTCGTTGCCGTGATTGTGAGGGCGTAATTCTCCGGTGTCTGTTGAGAAGACCCGCCGCCTGTTCCCGGCCCAGAGTGTGTGCCGCCACAACTACTTGTAAGCATCACAATCGTGCCGCCCATAACAAGTATCATCACGCAGATCATCTTCCGCAGATTCTGCGCATGTCTACGCAAACTACCTACGCCGAGGAGCAGCAATAGAGCCAGTGTCAATAGTGCTTTCTTGTCCCGTCGCGTTGCTTGAGGGGTCGCTTCCAAGGTGGCAGTGGATGCCGCCGTCTGGATCGTAACGATCACCGTCTGCTGTCCACCATTGGCCGCAATCGAGGCAGGCGAGAACGTCGCCGAGGCTCCGGTTGGAAGACCTGTGAGGGCGGAAGCTGACCGCTCCTGGGTAGCTCCCGAAGGTTGGCGTCACCAGCACCTTGTAGGTGGCCGCACTGCCTGCCGCTACGCTCGCCGTTGATGCACCCTGAACGCCCATCACGAACGTCAAAGGCTCGACCGTGACCGAGGTGGCCGTGGACGTGCTGGGTAGAAAGTTTGGATCACCGCTATAGGTCGCCGTAATCGCATGCGTGCTTCCAGCCGACAGCGTGCTGGTCGTGTACGTTGCCGCAAGACCCAGCAGAGGCGAGGTGCCGAGAAGGGTACCGTTGTCGAAGAAGCTCACCGTTCCCGTCGGAGCGACGGAAGTCGACGAGGCAACCTGCGCCGTGAAGGTCACACCGAGTCCGGGATTGATATCCCCGCCGCTCGACGTAACTGTCGTCGTATCCGAGCCCAATCCAATCACCAGCGTTCCTGTTGCGGGAGACGACTGATAATCCGGATCGTTGATCGTAGCCGTCACCGCATAGCTGCCAGGAGCGGTCGGAGCCGTCGTGCCCCCGTTGTAGGTCAAGGCAACCACGAGGTTGGCCGGAACGGTTGTCACCATGGGATGAAGCGGAGCTCCCGTAAACGTCTGGCTCAAACCGCTGAGCGAGACCGTGGCCGACGCGAGATTCACTGTGTACCCAGCCGAAGACGAAGCAGGCTGGTAGTTAACCGTATCGGTCGGGGCGAACGCTGCGGTGATCTCATACGTTCCTCGTGCGAGGATCGACCCCAGACCCACCGTCCCCGCCGTTGTTCCATTGGAGATCGAGTAGGCAAAGGTTCCCGCCAGAGCCGTACCGTTATAGTTCGCCGTGGCATCGAGAGTCCCTGCCGTCAGGCCCGTCCCGTAGGTCTGGCTGTTGGGCGAAGGACTGAAACCGACTTGAGGCATCAGGCTGCCATAGGCCGACCCCGACACGGCAATCTGCTGCTCTACATAGCTGGGCGCCGACGCGTTCAGACTGTTGTCGGTCAGCGCGACAGTGTTCGCGATGCTGCCCCCGGTTTGAGGAACGAAATTCATCGAAACATCGCAGGACGCCCCCATGGGCACTGCCTGGCCCGAGGAGCACAGGTTTGCGTCATTTCCGTTTTCAGGAAAACTCGCTCCATAACTGGGGTTTGTTCCTGACGACGGAGCGATGAAGGTCAGATTTGCATTCCCGATATTCGCGATGCTAACGGTGATGGGACCATCAACCGCATCGGTCTGCCCCTTGACCGTCGTGGTCGCGAACGCTTCCACGCGTGGTTGATTCTGAGCCACCTTGGGGATCAGATCCTGCCCCATGTCGGAGACAAACACATCGCCGGTTGCGTCAACCGCCACCGCAACTGGATCGCTCATCGCAGCTCCGTTGATTGTGCTCAGCTGAAGCACGCTCGCGGTTCCAGTCGACGACACTTCCACGATGCGCGAATTCATGGAGTCGGCGATATAGACATCGCCAGCCGCATCGACCGCCACGCCTGCCGGCTGACTTAGAGTTAGGTTGCCCGTCGACAACACATTGGCCGCTCCACCAGCTGCGATTTTGACAACGCGACTGTTTTCCGTATCGGCAACATAGAGATCACCCGCCGCGTCCACAGCGATGGCATAGGGATAATTCAGGGTCAGACTACCCGTCTGCACCACCGACGCAACGCCCGCCGCGGTCACTTCCTCTACTTTGTTGTTCAGATCGGCGATGAACACGTTGCCGGCCGCATCGACTGCCACGCCCAGAGGATAGATGATCCCCAGACTACTGGTATCGAGTAGGCGAGGAAGGTTCGACGCGACTTTGCGGCCTTTACCTCATCCAGATATTCGATTGCGGCTTCCTCGAGATTCCGGCCAACCGAGACCGGCTCAGGTGTACCGGGTTCGGGGTTGGCCGAATCGTCAAACCCACACAGCTCTCGCTTCTTTGCAGCCGTGACAGCGGCGGATGGATCAGGCCCTACGAGCTCCCACACGCGCTTGCCGTTACGCATGTAGCGCAGGTAGTACACGCCCTCGGAATGGCGTTGAGGGACATCATCCACAAGCGCGTATAGAGGTCTAAGTTTGTTGTTTCCGGCTTTGACTGGATCGAGGAACGGATGGCTTCCGTCCGTCAGCCGGCATCTAATGTAGATGCGCACTTTCACGTGGTATCTCCCCTCGGGTTGATACCCACGTCGAGTGACGATCCCTGATTATCTACTTAGAAAAAGTGTCACACGGATGGTAACACGGTCCATAAGGTTTTTGTTTTCAATGTCTGGCGGAGAGGGGGAGATTCGAACTCCCGATAGCCTTTCGACTATGCCTGATTTCGAGTCAGGTGCATTCAACCGGGCTCTGCCACCTCTCCGTACGAGCCGCCGCGATCCGAAAAGGGCAGCGTTAGGCATTGGAAAAATCGGTTGTGCAGTTCTCAGTTTAACGGGGCGTGGCGTCAGTGGCAAATAACGCGATTGTGTGAGGTCTGTTCGTCGTTGGGGCTTGACGAACCCGACCCTGCTGCCCACTTATTAAGGATGCTCTGCCCTGGTCGGATGTATGATCCGATTTCTGCCTGTTTGCGGATGCGGGTTCCGTGAATGGCTTGGGCCCCCATGGCATCTAAGGTCTGGAGCGCACGGTTTCATGATGGAATTTCATATTTCGCGGGTCGCACGTGAGCGGTATCACTTCGAACACACTCTTTTCTCGTTCAACGGGAACGTTGTATTTGCCGACCTGGGCGCTTGCCGGTCTTTCGCGCATCGCATGAATCAGGTGCGCGAGGCGCACAAATATCCGGATCGTGCGGTACACGCAGGTCAGCTGTTCGCCATGGGGCTGATCGACGAGGCGAGTCACCTGGTCATGGCCCAGTACCGTAAGCAGTTCGACCCCGAAGTGATGAATGCTGCGTTGGACTGGTTCGGCGGGCAGGTCGGTTCCGCGCAATTCGACCGCCTCTTGCTTACCTTCGTCGAGCATTTCCCCGGTCAAAGCGTCATGCGCGGCGTCGAAACACCTCAACAATGGCTTGATCGCTCAACCGAGGGTACCCCCCATCGAGCGATCGCTTTCGAAGAGCTTCTGCTCCTTTGGGCGGCCAATCGCAACCAGGCCTTCAAGCCCTTCGAGGAACTCTTCGAAGAGAGGTCCATCGCCGAAAAGACTGTCTATCGGCAGGTTACCCGAGAACTCCCGAAGTACTTTGCCACACGCCCGCTCATTCCGCTGGAAGGCTCCGGCCAGGTCAACCTCATCGATCTGTTACGCGCTCCGGCAAGCAGCGCACCTCTTTCTCTGAGCGAACAGCTCTCCCTCATTCGCCGTCTCTGGAAAAATCTCCTCGGCGACACGCTGGACCGATTCCTGATGATTGCCGGCGAAATCCTCCGCGAAGAGGAGCTCGCCGTCTGGATGCAGTTCAATCCCGATGCCGGTCGCGCCCGTGCGGCAGCGGAGGAGGCGGCGCGTCGCCGTCGCGAGCGCGGCGAACAGCAGTGGCCCTCGATTGTGAGCAAGTCTGAGGTCCCCATCTTCGGCGACCCGCACTACGAGTACGAGAAGTTCAGCGCCGATACCGCTTGGATGCCGAGCACAGTCCTCGTCGCCAAAAGCACTTATGTCTGGCTGGCGCAGCTCAGCAAACAGTACAGCCGGCACATCCGGCGCCTCGACGAAATTCCTGACGAAGAACTGGAAACTCTCGCACGCCGCGGTTTGAATTCGCTCTGGTTGATCGGCGTATGGGAACGCAGCCGAGCGTCCAAAACCATTAAGTTGCTCTGCGGCAACTCTGATGCAGTCGCCTCGGCATATTCGCTCTACGATTACCGCATCGCCGATGATCTCGGGGGAGAGCCTGCGTACATCAATCTGCGCGATCGGGCTTATCGCAAGGGCATTCGGCTCGCCAGTGATATGGTTCCCAACCATATGGGGATTGACTCGCCGTGGGTCGTCGAGCACCCCGAGTGGTTCATCTCCCGTCCGCAGCCTCCTTATCCCGCCTACAGCTTTGAGGGTCCCGATCTCTCCAGCGATGGTCGCGTCGAGATCAAAATTGAAGACCATTACTTCACGCAGACAGATGCCGCCGTTGTCTTTCGCCGCCGCGATAAATCTTCAGGCGAGACGCGCTTCATCTATCACGGCAACGATGGCACCAGCTTCCCGTGGAATGACACCGCGCAGCTCGACTACCTGAACCCCGCCGTGCGCGAGCAGGTGATTCAGACGATCCTCCACGTCGCGCGCCTGTTCCCGGTCATTCGTTTCGACGCCGCTATGACCCTGGCGAAGCGCCACTTTCATCGCCTCTGGTTTCCAGGACCCGGCTCCAGTGGCGCCATCCCTTCGCGCGCCGAGTACGCCATGGATGACGCGCAGTTCAACCAGATCATGCCTCAGGAATTCTGGCGTGAAGTTGTCGACCGCGTCGCCGCCGAGGTCCCCGGTACACTGCTTCTGGCTGAGGCGTTCTGGCTGATGGAGGGCTACTTCGTCCGTACCCTCGGTATGCACCGCGTCTACAACAGCGCATTCATGAATATGCTGCGCGACGAAGAGAACGCCAAGTATAGATCCGTCCTTAAGAACACGCTCGAGTTCGACCCCGACATCATGAAGCGCTACGTCAACTTCATGAGCAATCCCGACG
>CAZPEZ010000083.1:0-20907 GCA_964585715.1 uncultured Occallatibacter sp. | reverse complement strand
GCGAGATCAGCTTCTGCGCCTACAACACCGGCGTGGGCTGGCGCAACATCATCGAAAAGATGCACATGACCGCCACCCTCACCAAGTGGTACGAGGAACACGGCCGTCACGAAATCTTCGCTGGCGGCAAGAAGGTCGGCATGAGCCACGTCGGCCACGAGCTCGTGCTCAACATGGAGCACGTCAACTCCGAAGCCAACCACACCCTCGACAACCTCGGCATCGCCAAGAACGCCCGCGAAGAAAAAATTCGCGCCCGTGATCTGAAGAAAGATGCCGAAGATGCTAGGATGGCCAAGCTCTATCGCGAACACGTGCTCGGCGAAAAGCCAATCGAGGGCCTGGTAAGCCTCAGCTCGATCAAGCCCGCTTCCAACAACGCCACCAGCCCCATCAACCGGAACCGGCAGCAGGAATCCGACCTCGTCGCCGGGGACTAGGACTGCTCGCCCAGGCATTGCATGCAGCGGTCGCGCCTTCGGCGCCAGTCCTCAACGCACGAACCGCATCAACAAAAGGCCACCCGCGTTGGGTGGCCTTTCTCTCTTGCTCGATCTCTAACTCCCCGCGAACCTGGGTGCCCCGTCCTTGCAATGTCTTCCTGTCGCAAGGGTGGGCAAGCAGGACCCGACTCCACCCGCACTCAGCCCAGTCCCGCCAATCCACCCACCCAAATCAATTAGCATGACTCTACTCATCTAGCCGGCACGCAGCACCATCTCCGCAATTGAGGACCACAGAATTGAGACACCCAGTCGCCGTCGTCACCCTGTGTTTCGCCGTGCTCACGCCCGCCCTCGCCCAATCCGCCGCGGACTCCGAC
Organism: uncultured Occallatibacter sp.; assembly: GCA_964585715.1. Classification (GTDB taxonomy): domain Bacteria; phylum Acidobacteriota; class Terriglobia; order Terriglobales; family Acidobacteriaceae; genus Telmatobacter. Next base: position 20,084 of record CAZPEZ010000083.1, on the reverse strand, counting down.
CAGAAACTCGCCGCCGATTTCTGGACATGGCGCGCTCACTACGCCCAGTACACCAGCGATGACATCCCGCGCATGGAACGTCCCCGCGGCGTCATCCGCGACTGGTCCGCTGCCAGCATCGCCAGACAGCGCGCAGCAATCGCCACATTCGACAGGCGCTGGAAGGGTCTCGCCGACGCGACAGCGCCCGTCCCGCAACAAGTCGACCATCGCCTCATCGGCTCCGCACTGGCCCGCGTGCACTGGGAGCTCGACATTCTCAAGCGCTGGCAGCGCGATCCCAACTTCTACATCGAGCAAACACTCACCCCTGTCGGCGAAGCTCTCGGTGTCCCCGGTCCCTACAACGAGAGCCAGAGCCGCGAAATTCTGTCGCGGCTCAACAACATTCCCGGCATCCTCGCGCAGGCGCAGCAAAACCTCCAGGCGCCGCCCGCCCCCTTCGCCCAAATGGCGATCGATTCTCTCGCTGGCATCCGCGCAAAACTGGACCGGGTCGCACGCACGCTGCCGCCCGAAACCACCATCGCCCCCGCCGACTGGCAAGCCTCCGCCGGCCGCGCTGCCGAATCTCTTGAGGCTTACCGCGCCTGGCTCCAGAAGGCCCTGCCCTCCCTGCCGCAGCAGTCCGCCATCGGCCGCGACAACTATGTATGGTTCCTGCGCAACGTGGCACTCATGCCCTACTCCCCCGAGGACATGGTCGCCCGCGCCGAGCAGGAATTCCGCCGCGCCGTGGCCTTCGAAGGTCTCGAAGAAAATCGAAATCGCTCAGTGCCGCCCCTAGTCATGGCCGCCACCCTCGACGAGTTCGTCGCCCGCAATCAATCCGCCGAGCTTCAGGTCCGCGCTTTCGTCGATCAGCGAAAAATCCTCACCCTACCCGACTGGCTGCAGCACTTCACCTTGCGCCCCATGCCGCCGTATCTCGCCGCGTTGGGCGATTTCGTCGAGACCGATGACTTCACCGGCCCCTCGCGCCTCGATCAAAACGGAATCCGCTACGTGACGACTCCATCGCCGACCGCCGGCTACTTCTGGGTCGCCGACGCCAAAGACCCGCGCATTCAAATCGACCATGAGGGCACCATCGGCCACTACGGGCAGCTCTGCGCCTCGTGGAAAAACCCCGACCCGATCCGCCGCCATTACTACGACTCCGGCGCCAACGAAGGCATCGGCTTCTATGCCGAAGAGATGATGCTTCAGGCGGGACTCTACGACGACAGCCCCCACACGCGCGAAATCGTCTACAACCAGATGCGCCTCCGCGCCCTCCGCGTCATCGCCGACGTCGAGGTTGCCCTGGGAACCATCACGCCCGAGCAGGCCGTCGATTTTCTCGAACACAACGTCCCGATGGACGCAAACGATGGACGCACCGAGGTCGTCGAGATGGGCGAGATGCCGGGGCAGAAGATCGCCTATCAGATCGGCAAGCTCCAGATCCTCGCAATGCTCGCCGACGCGCGACAGAAGCAAGGTGACCAGTTCAGCCTGCAGAAATTCCACGATTCAGTCTGGCTCAATGGCAATGTGCCCATCGCACTGCAACGGTGGGAGTCTCTGGGCCTCGACGACATCCGTCAGCTGGATAGCTCGAATTAGAGGGACTCGCCGTCCAGAGAGCGTCCCTTAGTAGCATCAGCCAGCAAAAAGGCCGCCCGCAGGGGCGGCCTCTCGGGGTGCTCTTGGCATGTTCGCAGCGCAGCTCCCAAGGTGGTCAACTATCCTTAGAAATCTTTCCGGTCTGATTTTCTGGGAATTTCAAAGCCGGCATCAGCTCTTCTGCCACAGGATTGCCCCGAAGCATGCTCATTGTTAGGGCCGATATGGCCCCCTTTTTGCATCATCATCTCTGCCCAATCGTCAGCGCCTCTTGGATACCGAACGTTGAAATTTATCCTTGCAACTGCCAGAGAGAATTCTTCTAGATCGGCGGCCGTAAAATGTACGGTTATTACTTCTTCTCTGCGAACGCGAATTGTTTTGATCTTGTCTGGCGAGGCTGTATCCCAATCCCACATTCCATGGACCAGCGCGTCTCTGTAATCTTTATAGTGGCGGATCAGGCGATATTGCTCTTCTAGTTTCTTTCTCTGTTCCCCGTCACACCGATCGACTACGCGCTCTTTCCACAACTCTAGACTGCCGAGGGCTGCATATTGTTTATATTCTTTGGAGGAGTCTCTGCGCGCAAGTCGAAAGTCTCAAGCGTTTGAGAGAAAATCTCGTACTCTAAAGCCCCCATTGCGCGACGATGTGTCCGATATGGAAGAGTTCTCGTTCTGAAAGCTCCACACCATGCAAATGATCAAGTCCACGGTCCCGATTCTCGTTTGAATTGTCGCCCATCTTATCCTCCATCTAGTCCGTCGAACTCAGCGTCCCGCACCACGCCTCCAGCTCGAACCCTCGATACTCCCGAATCAACTCAAAGTCCGCGCGATTCGACGTAATCAGCCGCGCCCCATGCGTCCGCACCGTCAGCGCAATCAACACATCGAAATGCAGATCGCGCAACTTACGCCCTTCAAAACCGTGATCGCGTTGCATTCGGCCGAGAATGTCGCCCGATTCGAGCCAGTTCTTCTCGGTGGGCGTTAACACGGGGTATCTTCGCTCGAGTGCGCGAAGGAATGCTTGCTCTGAAGGGGTCACCGCACCGCGCCAAAGTTCCGCAAGGACGACGACGGAGGTGCGCACCAATTCATCCAGGCCTGCAATGCGCACGCTGTAACGTCCAGTGCGAAGGTCATCGACCAGAATCGAGCTGTCGAAGACAACCATCTTACCTGTCGTAGTTGGCGAAGGTGAGCTTACCCTCGTGTTCCTTCATCAGCTTCTTGAAGCCCTTCAGCCGCACAATCTCTTCGAGCGCGATGTGCACAGCCTCCGTTCGGGACTTCGCTCCCAGCACGCGAACCGCCTCATCCGCCAGCTTTGTGTCCAACCGAATCGATGTCAAAGTCCCAGGCATCGCGCCTCCCGTATATACAGATTATCGTTTTTATATATACACCGGTCAACCGTCCCTCACTCTTTGCGCATTAATTCCCCGACTCCGCTACTCTGAATTCACCCCCAAAAACTGAACTCGTTCGGTGAACCGGCTCGTCTGGGTCCGTCCGCGTACCCGCGAACGATCGTCCCGAGCGAAGTCGAACGGGCAGAGGTATTTAGCCACAACCCGCTCATTTCAAACGGGTTATCGTAAGTTATTGATTTCGTAAACCCCATAGAATCAGATATTTCCCCAAAAAGGGGGTGGGGGAGAGAGAGAACCAATGTTCATCGAATGTCGTCACATCATGCCCCGCGGCGTTAAGTGCAAAGCCGCCGCGCTCCGCGATCGCCCGTACTGCTACTTCCACGAGAAGCTGCACGACTACACCCTGGACGGCCTTCGCGACGGCAAAGGCGCCTTCTGTCTGCCCTCGCTCGAAGATGCATGCGGCATCCAGATGGCCCTGATGCAGATCATGGGCTCGATGGCCTGCAGATGGCGGTTCAGGCCCTCGACCGGGTCTCCGCAACTCCGCCGCAAGAGATCGTGCAGGCTACCGAGTGCGACGGCATCGGCGTCGACATCGCCGACCAGGAAGCGGGCCTGTGTGAGCCCCACGACGAATGCCGCACCGGCGTCAACCGGGTCGGCTGCGAGAACGTCGCGCGGCAAAACAAAGAGAGCTTCCGCCATCGCATCGACGAGGGGCGCGACCGCCGCGAACGCGCCGAGCGTGAGCCATTGGCGCTGCCCGCAACCGCAACGGATTTGGCCCGGGATCACGACGAACGGGCCCTGACGAACGGGAATTGGATTGTGGGGAATCGGTTCTTGAGAAAGGGAATCGGGTGTTGGTTCGTGGCGAGGAAGAACAGGTTCTGGTTCCTGCGGTGGTTGCTGCGCCGCTTCCTGTCCCTTCCTCCTGCGCAGCGTGGTCGCCCGTTCCGTACGGACCTATCCGGGAGTTCGTCGATCCGGAGCAGGAAGCAGCCCCGGAAGCGCACGTCAACAAATTCCGCCCCAACAAACGAGAGGCCGATTGCATTGCGCGCGAACACGAGCTGGCCCGGATGCTGGCCGATCACGAGATCGACATCGACGACCTCATGGCCCTCCCGGAAGGCAGCTTGGAAATCCCCCTCCCCAAAAGCAAGCGTGGGATGATGGGCCGCGCCGGCTACGGCCCGTAGGTAGGTGAGTACCTCTCGGTCCTTATGTTGGAACTAGGGAGAGGGCGGTAGTGTCCGAACTGTCTTGGTCTCTACTCGTTCTCGAAACGGCCTAAGTTCCAGCAACTCCTCAACGACATACGCGCCCGTCGTCCCGTCCGAAAAGGTTACGATGAGGCCATCATCCCCGTCGCGCTCTGTGGTGAGTATCAGGATTCGGTCTGGCATGGGAAGCACTTTAGCGCTGTTCCGGGCCTGCCGACTGTCTCACATTGCACAGCGACGCGCTCTTAGGACGCGCCGGAGAGAGCCGTCGGCGGGTGGCCCAAGTCTCAGGACGCCTGATCCAAACTAATCCCTGGGTGCCCCATAGCATGCGACTGGCTCGTGGTCCATTCCCGGTGCGTAGTCTAGATACATGTCACGGAGCCACACCGATTGATGGATTCCCGTGTTTCGCATCTCGGCGCGATCGGGCTGGCGCTGGCAGGCTTTACGTTCTGGGTCCTTGCCGACACGAGCATGAAGCTGGCCGGCAACTCGCGGCTGCCGGCGTACGAGATTGTCGCGTGCCAGGCGCTCGTGGTCGCGGTGGCAATGGTGGTGCGTGGGTTCGCGCGGGGAGCGCCGCAGGGCCTGCTGCCGAAGAGCCCCGCGCGCTTGACCGTGCGGGCATTGCTCGATCTGGCCAACAATCTCTGCGTGGTCATCGCGCTGCGCCACCTGCCGCTAACGCTCTTCTACATTCTGGTGTTTCTGGCTCCCATGGCGACAGCGCTGCTGACCGCCGCGTTTCTGCGCGAGCGGCTGGGTTGGCGCAAGATCGTTGCCGTTGTCGGCGGCTTCGCAGGCGTGGTGATTGCGGTCAATCCCTTCGGGGCCGCACGCCAGGGCGACTGGATCGGCTTCGTGGCTTGCATGATTTGCGTCGCGTGCTTCTCGGTGAACATGGTGTGGTCGCGGGTGCTGATGCGTACGGAAACACCCGAAAGCCTGACTCTGTTTTCCGGAGTGACGCAGTTCCTGGCCTGCGCTGGATTGATGATTTGGCACGCCGAACCGGTGAATCTCAAGCTCGGCATAACACTTGGAGCGATGGGCCTCTTTTGCGCCCTTGGCAGCATGTGCTTCTTCGTCGCGTTGCAGAGCACTTCGCCCGTGCACGTGTCGCAGTGCCATTACACGCAGTTGATCACAGGCGCGCTGTTGACCTGGTTCATTTGGCGCGAGTTGCCGACGATGTGGATGCTTGCCGGCAGCGTGCTGATTGTGGCCGCGGGCTTGCTGATGGCATCGGCGCTGGCGCGCGAACACGCCGCGGTAAGTCCTGAGGTGTTCGTCGGGCCGGGCTAGCTAAAAAACAAGCGATCCGATTTTCCCAATCGTCATGTCGCCAAGCGAAGCAGTCTGCCTGGACGGCCCAGTCCTTGGCACTCGATAGCCCGGACAGCCAACTCTCTGCGATGCGTGTGCGACGATGCACAGGCGAACGGCGCTATGATGTTCGCCGGAGTCACGACCATGTCTCAATACGCCTATCACTGCGAAGACTGCGACAAAGAGTTCACCCAGCAACACCACATCTCCGACGTCGAGAAGACAGAAGTCAAGTGCCCGCACTGCGGCGGCAAACGCGTGCACCAGCTCGTCTTGGCATTCTCCGCCGTCACGTCGAAGAAGAGCTAAGACAAGGCCACCTAAATGGTCTCTGCCGACATCGGCTCGGAGCGCGTTTCGACGCCTCAGGTTTATGATTGGAGTCGCTCCATTTCCAGGAGGACTCCATGCGTGAAATCGATCCGCTTTCCGCCCGTCAGCAGGGCCGCCGCGAATTCCTGAAAGCCGGCGGAGCCGTGACCGCCGCATTGCTTGCACCTTCTGCCGCGCTCGGTGTCACGCCGAACAAGGAGCTGCCCGGCCTGCCTTCCAACCCGCGCTCGCCCGAAGCGATGCCGACACGCAACCTGGGCAAGACCGGCTACAAGGTCGGCATCTTTTCGCTGGGCGGACAGGCTTCGCTCGAGAAGGCCAACAACTTCGATGTCGCTGTGCCGATCATTGAACGCGCACTCGACCTTGGCGTGAACTATATCGACACGTCGTCGATCTATGGCGGACCCGACCGCTGGAGCGAGCAGTATGTGGGGAAGGTGACGGCGCATCGCCGCAGCGAGGCGTTCCTCGCCACCAAGACCAAGGAGCGCACGCGCGACGGCTCCCTGCGCATGATCGAGAAGTCTCTGCAGCTGCTGAATACGGACCATGTCGACCTGTGGCAGCTTCACGATGTTGGAATCGACAAGAACATCGACGAGATCTTCGGCAAAGATGGCGCATTCGAAGCGCTGCTTAAGATGAAAGAGCAGAAGGTTGTGCGCTATCTCGGCGTCACCGGGCACTACCGGCCCGATGTGTTGATGGAGTGCATCCACCGCTATCCCTTCGACACCATCCTGATGGCGATGAACGCCGCCGACCCGCATCACTACAGCTTCAATGAGCAGTTGCTTCCCCTCGCCGTGGAAAAGCAGATGGGCATCATCGGGATGAAGATTCCCGGCCGCGGCCGCATTCTGTCAACCTGGACGCCGCCATCGATCGAGGCGCAAAAGCACTCGTGGGAGGGCATGGCCATTCAGACCGACAAGCCCGGCACTTTGACCATGCGCGAGGCGATGTACTACACGCTCTCGAGGCCGGTGAGCACGGTGATCATCGGCTGCGACACGATCGCGCAGCTCGAGGAGAATGTCCAGTACGCGCGGGAGTTTACGCCGCTCAATGAGAAGCAGCAAACCGAGCTAGTCGCCCGAGCCGAGCCTTGCGCGAAGCCATCGTTGTTCTTCCGCTTTTACGACCGGCCGACCGACTAGAAGGGACGGCGCGTCGCATGCCGCCGGCCAGTTCCTCTATTGGCGAACGAGAATCGCGCTGCAGGGTGGACCGATGCTAAGGCCGGAGCTGATGCTCAGACCTAGCTTTGATCTGCACTTAGCTCGCTACATTCAAATACAGCCGGTAGTGCTCGTCTTCGATCGCGGTGAACGGTCGCATCGCGATCTGCCCCCTCGCTGTCTTCACTTGCCAGTCCGTCGATCCGCTGGCAAGCTGGCTCGCCGCAAGCAACTCGTTCCTCGACACGCTTGCGGGAATCTCGCCCACGGCAAAGAGCGCCAGCGGCCCATGCACGACGGCCATCAGGTTCGGATGTTGCGCATCGACGGATTCGAGCGCGTTCGGCATGTCGAATTCGAAGTCGATTCGGTCGCCTCTTTCCCAGGTCCGCTCGATTTTGGCGAACTTGCCCGGCTCCGGTCCAGAGATCGCACGCTTTCCGTTGATCGCGATCTCCGTCCTGGGACCGGACCACGCGGGGATGCGCAGGTATACCGGAAATGCGCTGGGAGCATTAACGTTCACTTCGATTTGCGTTGCCGGAGTATGAGGGTACCGCGTCGTCTGCGTCAAAACCACGCGCTCCGATCCACGCATCCATGTCGCGCGCGACGGGACAAAGAGATTCACATAGATCGCATCGGCATCGTGGAAGTAGGCGCTGATTCCGTAATCGGCCACAACCTGCGCGAACGTTCCCGTGCAGCAGTGCCACTTGTACGGGTGATAGACCTTCGATCCATCGTTGTTGTAGTCGGAATAGTAGAAACCATGGCCGTCTTCCTGAATGGGCTTCGCCCCGAGAATGCAGTTGTAGAGGACTCGCTCCATGCTGTCGCCGTAGCGGCTGTTGCCCGTTGTGCGCAATAGGTACCGCGTGATTTTGAAATGGGCATACGATCCGCACGGCGTCTCGAAGCTCGAATGGGTTTTCGTTAGGCTCTCACCGATGTCGCCGCTGCCCGGCTTGCGAAAACTCTCGTTCGGTCCCCAGCCGCCCGTGGCAAAGCTTTGCGCACGCACAAAGTCGAATCCGTTGATCGCGGCGCGCAAATGCTTTTCACTGCCCAGCACGAAATGCGCCTGCATGGCACTGCTCATCGCGTTGACATGGCTGTAGGCATGTTTGCCCGGCAGGACGTTTTCTCCGGCGGCCAACAGATTCCAGTACCAGTCGTCGGCCAGGAAACGAATCGCAAGATCGCGATAGCGATCGCCCGCGCCGCGCTGCCAGGCGAGAAAGGCATTCTCCGGGAGTGTGTATGGCTCGTCCCAGCAGAACGACTCGTCGCGATGTGGCCGAGCATACTGTTCGTCGCGCGACAATCCACGAGGCGGCAGGCGGTCCTTCACGGAATCCAACGCGGCATCGAGTGCACGAAATGCTTGCGGGGCGGCTGCAAACTCATGCGCGTCGATCATGCCGACCGAGATTTTGTCGTAGATGTAGGCCGGGAAGCGATTGTCGTCCCAGAAGTGCGCCGTGATCGCGGGGGCAAAGTCGCTGACGAGCCGGTGCACCTTCTCCTGCGTTGCCTTGTCCGCGGTTGCGGCAGAGTAGCGAGAAAGCGCTGAAAGATATTGCCCGAAGCTGTGTCCAGGGCAGAAGCCGTTGTTCGGCCGCGTATCGATATCGCTGAGCGGCGCCCAACCGTACCAGCCGCCCATGTCTTCACCCGGCGCCGGCAGGCCTGCACGCTGGCGATAAGGCTTGAGCAACGAGTCCTCGTTCAGCGAGCGATAGAAGGCGTGGTTCCGGTCGAACTGCGTCCGCATTGGCCCTTCGAGCAATGTGACTTCGCCATAGCCAAACTGTTGCAGCTTGGGCGCGATGGCAAGCGCGTTCGGGGCAGTCGATGCGGCTCCACGACGCTTCGCCATGACCGCAAGCGCCAGTGAAGCACCAGTCTTGAGAAATGATCTACGCGATTGGGCCATAGAACTCCGTCATGCTTCGGCAGGCACACACTAAATCAAGGAGCCTGTCGGAGGCAAACCCGCGTCTATTGCACGTGTGGCGTGAAGGATTGGACGCCCAGGCTAGCTCAGCTGGGTCATTTTCACAGGCGGCGTGTCGAAGTCGAGGGTGCCAAGTCCGCGAGTGGCCGCCATGCTGAGATAGGGCAGATGTTCGGGGTCGAGATTCCAGTAGGACTTGGCGACCCATGCATCGAGCGCGACAGGATCGGTTCCGGCAACGATCGTCTTCTTCAGGGCGACATCTTCAAGATTGCCGCCGGTCGGTCCATTACGCAGGAGAATCCGATAGCAATCCATGACGGTCAACGTGGGCAGCATGAAGTTGGCCAGATCGACAAGGCTCTGATGAATCTGCTGGTGCAGCCGGTTGCGCTGGCCGCCGAGAATGCCGTACCAGTTCTTCATGCCTAGTGTTGCGCCGGTGAGCTCATGGTGCTTCGCAATCGGCAGGTTGATGATCTTGTCGGCCTCGAGAAACGGCGTGTAGACCGGCCAGCTCTTGAGCACTACGCCGCCCAGATTGACTTCGCGAAACATGTCGGGATTGGGCAGGATCACTTCGGCGCCTTCGGCTCGCGCCGCGGCCTGGATGCCCGACCGCAGGAAGCAGCGCCGCGGCTCGTTGCAGCTGACGTCGGTGACAATGACGCGCTTAGCGCCCGCGGCCCAGCATTGCTTTACGACCTCCGCGACCAACTCCGGGTTAGTGTTTGCGGCCTGCTCGGGTGTGCGGTCCCAGGCAATGTTCGGCTTTACGACGACAACATCCTGCCTGGCGATGAATCGGCTGATCCCGCCGAGATTGGCGAGCGCCATCGCAGCCAGCGCGCGCGGCTCGCCTCTCATCGCAACTGAATCCGCAGCCATCGGATACTGCACGACCGTGAGCTTTGGCCATTGCGCATCCGCAGCCACACGGTGATCGCGCCGGGCCTGTTCGGCATGTGGAGGAGCTGGCCGCGAACTGCGCTCACTCAACCAGAACCCGACGCCTGCCGCACCCGCAGCAACGCTGCCGACGCGAAGCAACTGGACCATCGCTTCGCGCCGCGTCAGCGTCTCTGTTGGCGGTGCTGCCGAATGATTGCCGAGCTCGCCGGCCATACAACTACACCTCAACCAGGTTGATGCGTTTCGGATCGTTGGTCCCGAGGCGATGCGACGCATCCGCGGCGGTCGCAATATAGCGCGGCGGACGACCTGCTGCCTCCAATGTAGGCATGCCGACCTCAGCGCGTTTCCTCTCCAGGATTCCCCACGCCGTCTGATCGACAGCAACACGGTCCTCACCGACGATGAGCGCATTTGGGTACCACAGACGCTCGGGATGAAAACCCGGGCCGCCATCGTACACCGAAGACATGGCATCGCCGATGGTGAGCCTTATCTTTTCGCGGAAGACAGGAATCGCGTTCAGGTCAGCCACGGCTGGATTGCAATTGTCTGCATGGAGTGTGAAAGGCCGATCCACTACGCCATACATGTTCTTTAGGGCAAAGGTCACGCCCGCCATGCTGTGATCCTTCAGAATGGGGAGGTTAATGATCGTCGCGCACTCCCGCGTAAGGATCTTGGTGATGCGAATGCGCGCCACACCCCACGAAGACTCCTGTTCCTCGAAGCCGGCGACTTCGGATGAGTAGCAGCGAATCTTACCTGGATCGGTATTCACGGTCATGCCGCAGGCTTCGAGAAAGTGAGCATTCTGATCCCACACCAGGATGTTGCCGGCCTTCACTCCGGCCAGCTGCAGACGCTCGGCAACCGCCATAATGAGCGCGGTGTGCGTCGCAATTCCTTTGCTGCCGAGTCCATTCACCTTTAGTCCGATGACTTTGTCCTGCGCCAGGCCCATCGCAATCACGTGCTTCCACGCGTCTTTTGGGTCGCGCCCGGTATAGGTCGTCATTGCGTGGTCAAGCAAATTGATCACGCGCTGCTCGTTTGGCTCCGAACCCTGACCATGCAGTGCTAGATCGCGGGCGATCACGACCTTTGACTTCGCAGAGCTGGCATCCTGATCCGCGCTTGCGCTCGACAACGACCCAGCCAGAGCAAATGCGCTCTGCGATCCAAGCAACACGGCTCCGGTCCCTTTTAAGAATTCACGACGGTTCTTCATCGCCTTCCCCTTCCGCCAGCCCCACAGGCTGCATTTGCGTTACAATCTTGCCTCCACGCCGTGCGCCAAAGCCATCAATGCCTGGCGCGCATCCGGAGTTGCTTCGTATGCAACAACGCGCACAACGTAGCGTCCTTTGCGGAAGCTCACGCTCTGCGCATATTGCAGGCCCTCATCGCCCAACTGAATCGTCTTCGCATCGCGCGTCAGACCCGTCTCAAGGATCTTGCGTGCTCCGTCGGGCCCGCTCATTGTGTGCACATCGATTACGGCTTCCAGGTTTCCGTTGTATGTGTAGTCCGAGGTCGAAGTCGATACGACGCCTGCCTGGATAAAGTGCTCGGCGTCGCCGTCGATGTACTGCCAGAGATCCTTGGCTGCAAATACACGCGTTGCGTCGGTCTTCTGCCATCCCGTAATCGCGCCCGACACCGGAAACGGGTCCTGCTGGGTCTTGTTGCATCCCAAACCTAGAACCAAAGCGGCCATCGCGACCGCAACAATTGACCTTTTCCAGATGCTGTAGTGCATCGGCGCGTTTCTCCTATCTGTTGAGCAGAATCTGGCTGCTGGGCGAGCGGCTTTCCCCGATGCTCGTCACGTAAACAGCAGGGCGATCCTGCAGCGGACATGCATACTCGCATGCCCCACACCCTACACAGCGGCTGGGATCGATGCGCGGTTGCTTCAACGTCTTTGTGTTGCCAGCCGAATCGATCGCCTCGGCTTCTTCCACATAAATGGCCTTGGGCGACACCGGACACCATTCTTCACACACGATGCATTCGGTGGCCTCGGCCCAAGGCAGGCAGCGTCCGCGATCGTAGAAAGCCGTACCGAGCCGAATGGGCTGACTCTGCGCCCCGACGCCCACAACCCAGCCCTTTTCTTTCGGCGTGATCTGCCAGATGGCGCCAGTCGGGCAGGCCTCAGAGCACAACACGCAGCTTGGTTCGCAGTAACCGATGCGCGGGACCAGCGTCGGCGTCCACAGCCCTGCGATGCCGGCCTGATCGAGTGTCGGATGCAATGAATTGTTGGGGCAGACTTTCATGCACTCGCCGCAGCGAATGCAACGCGAGAGAAACGCTTCTTCGTCCAACGAGCCCGGCGGCCGCAGGAGCAGGTCGTGGCGACTTTTGCCTAGCCCGGTGTTCGCCCGCATGAGGGGCACCACAGCTACACCCGCGGCCAAACCAGTGATGGTCTTACGCCGTCCAATGTCGGGCGATGCCACTTCGTGCTCGTTGCGGAAGAAGCGGAATTCGAGGCTGTTGTGTGGGCAGCTCCCGACACAGTTCATGCACATCAAGCACTCGGGTTTGCGCCACGGTGCGCCGCCGATCGGATCGTCGCCGCCCTGGCAGTGCAGCAGGCAGCGATTGCACTTGTCGCAACTGGCCGGGTCCTTGTGCAGGCCCAAAACCGACCAGCGCGAGACCGCTCCCAGCAACGCACCCAGCGGACAGATCGACCGGCACCAGAAGCGCGTGGTGCGCAGGCTCAGCGCAAGGATGATCACAAACAGAACGCCAAGGACCAGACCCTGCGAAAAGTGCGTCTGGCGAAAATCGAGCACCAAGGCCTGGAGGATGGTGTGCAGCGATTCGCCTGTCACTCGGATCGCGGCGACGTGGCTATGCTCGAGCGGCGTGAGCACGGCACGCACAGCGAAGTTGAATGCAGGAAGAATCGCAAGCCCGATCGAGCGAACCAGCAGGCTGAAGGGATCAAGCCAGCCGATGGCCATCGATCCGAATACTGAGGCGATCAGACCGGCAATCAGCACCACGTACTTCAACGTCTGCCAGCGCTTGTACCTGTTCGACTCGATGCGCTGCTTGCCGCGTTTCGACTCCGAAGGCATGTTGCCGACCCAGTGCTGCAGCGTGCCCATCGGACAGATCCAGCCGCAAAAGAAGCGGCCCAGAAACAATGTGGGCACGAGAATCACCAGGCACCACAACAGCCCGCGATAGAGAGCATGCCCAGCGAGAGCGTTGGTCAGTGCGATCAGCGGGTCCCACTCGAAGAACAGCCGCACTGGTGCGGGCATGTGAATGTCGCCGCTGCTGCTCGACGACGGCCGCAGGGACGAGAAGCCGAGCAACGCAAGAAAGAGGAGCAGAAAGAAGATCTGCGAGGCCCTGCGCATCGCCGGCAACGTCGAGTGAGCCACAACTCTCCTTCGCGCTGCAGCGATCGAACGCAACGCCTGGGGAAACACACCCTTCGCTTCACGCGTTCTCAAAGGACAGCAATTGCGCGGGGCGGTCCCTGTTCACGAACGATGATTCGCTTGGGAGAAGGCCACAAACAGTGATGGTGATCACTTTGAGCGGCTTCGAAGCTCAGAATTCAGCAGAAATCACCGACTCCAGGGCGAAATCGGCTTGATCGGACGCAGACTTACAGATGGTTGATCAGAGAGGCAATGCAGGCGGCGCCGAATCCGTTGTCGATGTTCACTACCGACACATTCGGCGCGCAGGTGTTCAGCATGCCCAGGAGGGCGGCGACCCCACCAAACGAAGCTCCATAGCCTACGCTCGTCGGCACAGCGATCACCGGTGCATTGACGAGTCCGGCTACCACGGTTGGCAGCGCGCCCTCCATGCCCGCACATACAATCAGCACGCGCGCTGTTTGCAGCGACTCCTTCTGCGCTAATAGCCGATGGATGCCGGCGACACCGACGTCGGCAATCACCTCGGTCGTGTTGCCCATCAGCCGCGTGGTCACGGCAGCTTCTTCGGCGACCGGAAGATCGCTGGTGCCGGCGCAGACCACGGCGATAGTTCCCACGCCTGGCTTCACTGGCGCCTGCGCGAGGGTAATGGCACGCGCTGCCTCGTGGAAGATTGCCGCAGGCTCGATGGCGGCCACGGCTTCAAATGCTTCCCTCGAGGCCCGCGTGGCCAGCACATTGCCACCTGCCTTGACCATTCGCTCGAAGATCGCCGCGACCTGTGCGGTTGTTTTGCCGGCAGCAAAGATTACCTCAGGCATGCCGGTGCGCAACGCGCGATGGTGATCGACTTTGGCAAAGCCGAGGTCTTCGAAGGGCAGGTCTTTCAGCCGATCGAGCGCGCTGTTCACACTCATCTGTCCTTCGCTCACTTCTTTGAGCAGCGCTTCGATCTGGAGCCGATTCATGAGTGCGTCTCCTTGTCGAAGGCGCGCATTGCCGCCTGCATTACTTGCTTTAGCGGTACGGAGTGCTTGCGGGCCAAGGCACGGCAATCTTCATATTCCGGCGCGGCGTTGGCCACTTCTCCGGAAGGCCAGCGAGCGATCTTGATGCGGACTGGGCCCCACGGCGTCTGCGCTTCGGCAAACTCACGTTTCAGCGAGGCCTTCTGTTCGAGCCGCCAGTGCAATCCTATGGTCGTCGTCTCGCGAAGAATCAGGTCGCGCAGCACGGGCACCAGATCGGGCTGGCAGAGAGCGGTCAACTGCGTGCCGGTGCGTCCCTTCTTCATCTGGACGCTGACGCGATACACGTCCCACGCGCCCGCTTCGAGCAGCAACTCGCTCACATAGGCAAGGAGCTGTGGCGTCGAGTCATCGATCACAGTCTCGACGATCGCCATCGGCTCGGTTGCAATCTCCCCGGCCGCTTCGCCCACCAGGAGGCGTACAAGGTTTGGCTGGCCGGGCGTATCGCGGCCGCCGGCGCCATAGCCGGACGCAGTCACGCGCATCGCCGGCAGTGACCCATACTGCACATCGAGCACGCGTAGAATTGCCGCGCCGGTCGGCGTCACGCGCTCCATCGGCGGGCCGGCTGCATAGATGGGCGCATCTTTGAGCAGCGCAAGTGTCGCGGGCGCAGGGACAGGTAGGATGCCATGCGCACATTGGACGGTGCCGCTGCCAACGTTGAGAGGCGAGGCGATCCAACGATCGATATTCAGCGCCGTGCATCCGGCGGCCGCGCAGACGATGTCGACGATGGTGTCGACGGCGCCCACTTCGTGGAAATGCACACGCTCGATCGGAATCTGATGAATCGCGGCTTCGGCTTCGCCTAACAATTGAAAAGCCCGGCTGGCCTGCTCCTTGACCGCATCGGACAGAGTGGCCGAACGAATGATGCCAAGGATCGCCGACAGCGACCGATGATGCTCGTGTGTGTGGGTGTGCTCGTGGGCATGCTCGTGCGTGTGCTCACCAATGACAGCGGGATCGTGTGAGTGCCCGTGCTCGCCGTCGTGGGTGTGCGGATGGGAATGCGTATGCGTGTGGCTGTGAGCGTGCGCCGAACTCGACTCTTGTTCGTGCTCCGCATGGGCATGCTGGTGCTGATGTGTGTTGTCGGCCCTATGGAAATGTGCATGATCCGTCGCCTCGGCATCGGTCACGACATCGACTTTGGTCCCACCGATGCCGCCACGGCTGACTTTGTGCAGCTCAAGCCGCGCTCCTACGTTGAGCGCAGCCGTGGTTTCGGCGAGCAGGTCGAAAGAGACGCCGGCATCGACGAGTGCGCCCAGCAGCATGTCGCCGCTGATGCCGGAGAAGCACTCCAGATATCCGATTCGCATGAGTCCTGGGTTACGCGCCGCGCCGCGCGAGAATCTCTGCGGGAAGAACGACGTTCATCGACCCCGAGCGGAATCCGGCGGCGTCGAGGGTGACATATTGAAAGCCGGCCTTGCGCAGCTCCGCCGTGATTGCGTCGAGCATCTCCATCGTGAGTGCGCGGGGCAGTTCAGTTCGGGCAATCTCGACCCGTGCCAGCGCGCCATGATGGCGCACGCGAAACTCGCGAAAGCCGAGTTGACGGAGGCTCTCTTCGCCACGCTCTACTTGTTCCAGCACCTCGCGCGTCACGGTGCGTCCATATTCAACGCGCGAACTCAGGCAGGGCGCTGCGGGGCGATCCCACAAAGTGTAGCCAACTGCTTTGGCCAATGCACGAATCTCCTGCTTCGTGAGTTGAGCGTCGGCCAACGGCGCCAACACCGCCTGGTCCTGCGCAGCGCGCTGTCCAGGTCGAAAGTCTCGCGTGTCGTCGGCGTTCATGCCATAGGCGATGTTCGCAAAGCCAAGCTTCGCGCCCAAAACCTTCATTCCTTCGAACAGTTCTGTCTTGCAGTGGAAGCAGCGGTTGGCATCGTTGCGCTGGTACTCGGGCTTATCGAGCTCGCCGGTCTCGATTACGCGGAGCGGCATGGCGATTGATTGGGCAAAGGCACGCGCCTGCTCCATGTCGCGCCGCGCCAAGCTGGGCGAATCGGCCAGCACAGCTAACATCCGGTCGCCGAGCACCCGATGTGCCGTTGCTGCAAGGAATGCCGAGTCCACGCCACCCGAATAGGCGACCATGACACTGCCCAGCGCGCGCAGGCGATCTTCGAGTATGTGCAACTTCAACTCGGCCTGGTCAAGCTCTGGAACCAACGTCGCCATGGGGCCGATTATAGCGGAACCCGTGTTGATCTGGCCTTCTATCGCCCTGTGGCGCAGCCTCCCTTGAAGTGCGGTGCGTTATACTCCGGTCGCAGCTAGAAATTGGAGATCCTCTTATGAACGTGCAAGGAATCAGCAGGCTCGCCGCGGTCGCGGCTCTCGCAGTTGCAGTCCTCCTATCCCCGCTTCTCACCCTGGCGCAAGGCGGCGACACCCTTCTCAAGCCAGCGGATACGCAAAAGCTCCTGCCCGCCGCCGTCTACTACAAGGCCCAGTCGGCGCCCACCCAGTTGCGCAACTCGGGCGGCGTCAAGTTCGCCGATGGCTACTATGTGCTCGCGACATTGGTCGACACCAGTGGCTACTCCAGTGACGTGGCATCGAAGTATCAGGCCTACTTCATCGCCGAAGTGCCGTTGAAGATCGGCGGCCAGAACCTTCCCGCAGGTGTGTATGGTGTAGGGTTTGTGCCCGGTGACAAGTTTGTCGTGACGGATGTAGGCGCGCACGACGTGTTGACCGTCAGCTCATCGAGCGATTCGGAGATCAAGCGCCCGGTACCGTTGCAGGTGACGGCTGACCCTGCGGGCGGCTTCCGGTTCTACGAAGGACGGAAGTACGTAGCCCTAAGACGGTAAAGACCGGCCGATCTTCTGCTGAGACAGCAAAGGCGGACCGCGAGGTCGGCCTTTGCTGTCCTACTGCGCTCTCAGTTACGCGCTGGCGCCGACCGGAACCTGTGCCGGAGCTCCTGTCAGTTTCTCGCGCACCAACTCGTGGCCGCGTGCAAACAGATCGGCCTGCGTGATCTTGCCTGTATCGACATCGGCCAGCACAGCCTTCTGCGCTGCATACTCCTTGTTCACGATGCCAGCCTTGGACTGCAGCATGCGCCATGCCTTGCGGCGCTCGACGCAGAACATGACCAGCTGGCGCGAAAGGGCACGGTACTCGATCTTACCGTTGTCCTCATACTTGATGTACACGCCGAAGTCGGGAATAAAGGCGCGGTGCGAGGGGTTGAGATAGCGCCGGTAAACAACATCCTGCTGCGTGATGCGCACCAGCATGTTGTCGAGGGAGATCAGCTTCTCCGCCTGCTCGGGCTTGATCTTCTTCAGGTGGTTGCGGAAGCGCGCTTCCGTCGTGCACCAGTGCGCCACGGTGTAGCGCATGGTCTCGCCGGTCGACTTGATCTTGGTCTCGTACCAGTCGAGCTCGGGCGATGGATTGCCCTTGACGTCGAGCGACTCCTGGTAGCTCTCGCCTTTGCGCGGATCAAACACAAATTCGGGAACACCACGTGAATCCCGGACGCGCTGCGCCTGGTGCAGAGCCATGTCGTCGGGCACCCCGTGCTCCGGCTGGCAGGTGGTGAAGGCTTGCAGGAACATGGTGCCGCGATATTCGAGGCCATCGAGAATCGCCCGGTAAAGCTTGGGCGCGTTGGCCATCGAGACCTGTGCGACGAACGGCGAACCGTGTCCGGCGAGGAAGGTCTCGGCGACGGTCTTCTTCTCGGTGTTCTTGCCCTGTGTAGCGACGCCGAAGACGTTCATGTCGTTGCCGCCCAGCATCGGGGTCGAATCGGAGTTCTGACCGCCGGTGTTCGAGTAGACCTGCGTGTCGAGCATCAGTGCCTTCACGTTGGGCCGGTTCTGCAGAATCACCTTCGACATATTCTGGTAGCCGATGTCGCCCATGCCGCCGTCGCCGCCGACGACCCAGACCTTGGGCAGTTCGACGATCTCCTGGTCGGTCATCAACGCATCAGTGAAGTGCGTGAACTCGTAGTACTCGCGATCGCTGATCACGTTCTCGTCGCGGCCAAGAAGGATGTCGGTAACGCGCTCCGGCAGGACCGAACGCCTTGCATGGTCAACGATGAAGCTTTCGCCCATCAGCCATCCCACGGTGATGCCGTCCTGGAACAGCGAGTTCATCCACGGATAGGGATGCGGGTTGTTGGGAGCGGTCGAACCGTACACGGTATTGCAGCCCGTGTGCGCGGCCATCGCCATCACGCTCATGCCGTTGGCAAGGCGTCCGTCCACCGGTTGCAGGCTCTTGTGGTTAAAAGCCTCGGTGAGCAGCACCGCGGCGATGGCTTCCACCATCTGCGCATCGGTGATCGGCCCGTTCTTCTCTTCGTAGGCCCTGATACGCGCCACGGTGTCGGCATCGTCCTCGCCACCCAGGCCGAGGATGAGGTGCGCCACGGTCTGCCGCAGCAGCTTGTACTCGGATTCGCTACGCTGCTTGAGAGCCTCGAGCCGTCCAACACCGTGCTTCTCGAGTTGGCCGGCCTTGGCCACGAAGCGATCGCTCTTGGCGTGGTAGACCGGCCGCATGTAGGCCTCGGTCACTGCTGCGATCGACCGGAGCACGCTCTTTTCGCCGCAGCCGGCACAGGCGCCGTCGCCCGAGACGAGTGCGTCGTAGTTGGTGCGCACCATCAACATGTTGCGCAGCGTCGCCGTCTTTGAATCGGCCGGATTGGCCGCGCTGAACAGGCCCAGGTACTTCTGCGACGTGTCAGGCAGAAGATCCAGGAAGGCCGTGCCGGACTCGTGCTCGGCGTTGACCTCCTCGGTCTCCTGCACCATCTTCAGCGCCTGGTGATCGCCGCAAGCCGTCACGCAAGCCGCGCAGCCCTTGCAAAGGTCCGACACAAAGATCGAGAAGACGCCGCCCGTGCCCGGCGCCTTGCGCTCCGGCGACGAAAAGATGGCGTTGGTCTTCTGATACGCCATCGGCACCTTATCGATGATGTTATAGAATTGGGCCTTCGCCGCCGACGAGAATCCGTCCACCGCTTCGGTTACCTCGCGAATAATCTTCGGCAGCGGCGTCCCGCTCTTCATCTCCGCGAGCATACGCGCACGGGTCTGCTTCTCGATCTCCGGTACCTTGGCCAGCATCTTGGCGCGCTCACCCTGGTCGCCGACATAACGCGAGACGGCCATGGTGAGAATGGTGCTCAGGTCCTGAGAGGTGTTGGGGAGTGCCGTATCCGGACAGACCGAGATGCACTCCATGCACTGTGTGCAGTTCTCTGCAATGTAGAGCGGGGTTTCGCGACGCGCCACGTACTTGGAAGCGGTGTCGCCGGTGGCCGCGGCAATCACGCCCATCGCCGAGAGCGGCGTGGCCGGCTGGTTATATCCGTAGTGCGAGCGGAACTCCGCGTCGAAGGTTGCAATCGAGCTGACCGGCGTGCGCGGTCCCTGTCCCTCAGGAGTGGCGTGCGAGCGGCAGCCACCCGAATCGCAGGAGCCGGCAGCAGCGTACTCGGGAACTGCCTCGAGGATCGGCAGCAGAGCTACGCCGCGCAGCGAAGAGCGATCCGGTGCCGCCAGCTCGCCGATCTTGATCTCCTTCACCTGCTCAAAGCCCTGGATCATGACTTCCATGTTCGACTGGACAACCGCATCGCCCAGTTTGCCGAACTTCTTCACGTACTGCTTGTGCACCACTTCGCGGAATTGCTCCTGCG
>CAZPEZ010000082.1:0-22478 GCA_964585715.1 uncultured Occallatibacter sp. | reverse complement strand
CTGTCGCTGTCGTCTTCCCGGCGTCAATGTGCGCCATGATTCCGATGTTCCGGCAACGGTTCAGAGGTATGGTGCGAGCCACGGCGATATCTTCCTTGCGGACTTTCGTCCGCGGTTATTCTTACTGCTCTGAAACCCTCTCGAACCGCTTGCATCGAGAGTCCAACTCGTTGAATTCATGTCCGGACGCGATCCTGGCGGCCAGCCCAAACTTACCAGCGATAGTGCGCGAAGGCCTTGTTGGCCTCGGCCATGCGGTGCACGTCTTCTTTCTTCTTCATCGCCGCGCCACGCCCATTGGCCGCATCCAGCAGCTCATTGGTCAGCTTGTCGATCATGCCCTTTTCGCCACGGCTGCGCCCATAGGTGATCAGCCAGCGAATCGCCAGCGACGTACGCCGGTCGGCATTCACTTCGATCGGCACCTGGTAGTTGGCGCCGCCCACGCGGCGGGTCTTCACTTCGAGCAGAGGCTTGCAGTTCTCGACGGCCTTCTTAAAGAGCTTGAGCGCGTCATCACCGCCGCCCTTTTCCTCCAGGTTCTTCATGGCCTGGTAGAAGATGCCCTGCGCGGTCGACTTCTTGCCGCCCCACATCATCGAGTTCACAAACTTGGTGACCAGCTCGGACCCGTACACCGGGTCTACTGCAACTTCCCGCTTCGCAATGTGCCCTTTTCTCGGCATTCTTTTCCTTATCCTTCAGCGCTTTCGCCGCGCCAACTTCTGTTACCCCAGTCCCGACCCAAGCACTCCATCCGGGAACCGCACCCCGCCGCCCGATTCCAAAAACGCTAAAGAGCGGAGCTTACTTCTTGCTCGGCGCTGCTCCACCCTTGGCGCGCTTGGCGCCGTACTTCGAGCGGCTCTGCTTGCGGTTCGCTACGCCCACCGAATCCAGCGTTCCGCGGACCACGTGATAGCGAACGCCCGGTAGATCCTTCACACGGCCGCCGCGGATGAGCACAATCGAGTGCTCCTGCAGGTTGTGGCCGATGCCGGGGATGTAGGTGGTGACCTCGATGCCGTTGGTCAAGCGCACACGAGCCACCTTGCGCAGGGCCGAGTTCGGCTTCTTCGGTGTTTGCGTATATACGCGGGTACACACACCGCGCCGCTGCGGCGAGGCCTGCAGTGCAGGCGATGCCGTCTTGTAACGGGGGGCCGTACGCCCCTTGCGAACCAATTGATTAAAAGTCGGCAAACCGAAACTCCTTACCCCGAAACACCCAAAATCTCTTCAGCCGCGCGCGCACCACTTCGTGGCGTCTTGGCCCCGTGCAGCATGAAGCCGCGGTAAGGCGCAAAAGCCCCAAGGTTGCTGCTTCGCGTCTGCCTTCGTTCCACTTCCAGACGAGAACTGGGACGGTGGTCGCGCGTCCGTTACGAAGGAGCCGACTCCGTTTCGCCAATTCCGGCCCGCATAGCCCTCCAAGGTGGAGGAACGCGCGGACACCGATGCGATCATTCCCTTGCCCTTCGCAAGATAAGAGCTTATCCAGGGATGAATGGCCGGCCTGACTGCGCTCAGCCGTGGGATTCAGCCGCCTCAATAGTTTGGCTTGGCTGCCCTACGCATCCGTCGCATGACACACGTCCGGAAGCGTTCTTGCGGAACCTAATAACAATACCAACAAAAAAGGGTAGGGTCAACACTACCGCGCTTTCGCGACTATCCGTCATCGGGAAGACCCAAAAGAGCCCCGCAGTGGCCCTGCATGGCGATTGGGAAGGACCAATCAGGGCACCGTGAACGTGCCGCTATTTTGGACCGCGCTCGAAGTGACCGTGGCCGCCCCAGTCAGTGTGCCCCCGCTGTTCTGCGCGATCTGGGCTGACCAGACGGCCTGAGCTCCTGACACCGGATTGGCGAAAAAGCCCGACACAACAAGCCGTTTTGACCTCGGTCGCTCGGCCGACTACAGCCTCTAGGATCTGCGTCATCCCTCGCCGGGCAAAAAGAGGGCAGGGTCAACACATTCAACCCTGCCCGTGGTTTCTGGGAGAACCTACTGAATCCCGTGCACTGTCCACGCGCCGTTGACCAGCGCGAAATCGACGTGCCGCTTGGCGCTCAGCCGGTTGCCGGGGTTGTGGGCAATTTGCTGCAGAGTGTCCGGCACGCCGGTCATGTCCACACCTTCGGTGAAATCGGCGCCCTTTGCCGTGTCCACGCCAGCCACCATCTCGTCGGTGATGTCGCCGAGATCGTGGCCCCGCAGGTGATTCGCCTGCACCGTCACCACTCTGTAGGTGTAGGTCTTATCGTCCAGGCTCCCGGGCCGCCACTCGATCTTATCGCCTCCAGCGGGCAGCTTCAGCACTTTCTCGCCGTCGTCGGTCAGCTTGAAGTCCGCCCAATACTTGTTGGGGTAGATCGTCGTGCGCGCCCAGTACTTGGCCAGCGCACCCTGCACCATGCCGTCGTTGTTGACCAGAATGGAAATCCCCTGCGGCGCCTGCTGGTCGTAGTACGCCTGAACCAACGACAAGGCCTGCGGCTGGGTCAAATCCGGTGCCGACTTGCATCCAGCCAGAACCATCCCCGCACCCAACAGCGCAACTGCGCCCAAAACCCTCATCTGCAATCTGTTTCTCACGTTGTCCCCCTAGACCACTTGAAAATGGCTCTTACTTCTTCGACCCGCCATTTTTCTCTTACTTTCTCTTGCTGTCAATGGACTTGAGCGTGACCGAACGCACACTCAATGCTTTTATCTGTGGGCAGTTCGCTTCTCCCCCCTCACGGAATCCGCACAGGCAGACCCGAATCCTCCAAAGAACGGCTCAGGGATTGATTCAGTCGCCCGCTAACCGATCCAGCAGCAACTTCAGAAATCCCTGCTCGTCTGACTGCAGGCAAACCTGCACATTCGGCTCGCCGCTCTCCGCCCGCGTGAACCCCTTGTCGTCCACCTCGATCCGCATCGGCTTCGCCGGACACAAATCAGGCCGGAACGTGTACGTCACGGCGACAGGGTCGAAGAGCGTCGGCGTCGGGCTGTGCCCCTCCGCGTGCTCCATCCACTGGTGATAGAGCAGAGTCAGTTGGTCGGTGAGCGGCGATCCGTGGCCGAAGATCTTCTCGCGGTTCGTCGACTCGAGATGGATTTGCGTCGAATCGAGTGGCATCATGAAGACTGGCACACCGGCCCTCAGCAGCGCTCGCGCGCCCGAAGGGTCATTCAGAATGTTCCACTCCGCATCCGCCGCCCTCCGCTCGCCATTTTTCCCGTCATACCCCCGCTCGACGCTTCCGCCCATCAGCACGACCCGCTTCAGCTTCCGAAATCCCTCTGGATCGAGCTTAATCGCCGCCTGCACTGTAAATAGAGGCCCAATGGCGATCAGCGTGATCTCCCCTGGATGTTTCTTCGCTTGGTCGAGCAAAAACGTGGCCCCATCCGCATGAACCGTCGCCGAAGCCTGCAGCGCGTAGGCTTTCTGCGTCATCACATTGTTGGTTTTGGACGCCGGTCCCGCCGCCACGGGAATGTCTGCTCGCCCGACCGCCTTCAGATAGCGGTCCAGCAGCCGCGCCCGCATCGCGGTATCGCCGAATGTGGTCGTCACGCCCAGAATCCTCAGCTCCGGACTGCGCAGTGCCAAGGCAAGGGCGAACGCATCGTCGATGTCGTCGCCAACGTCGGTATCGATGATGACCGGCTGCGGCCGGGCTGGTGGTTCCTCACCCAGAATCGAGCGCATCCCGAGACCGAGCACTCCGCCCACAAGTCCCGCAACGGCAACCGCCAGAATTCCATTCGGCATTCTCATCCCAGCCATCGTACTGCGCCAACCCCTATGACACGTTGGGTGCCCCTGGCTCCGCTTCTTGAACCCGGGAGAGCACGAGTCCCGGCTTGTCGTTTAGGCACCTTCCAGCTTCGCCACAATCGCATCCGCATCGTACACGCATCCGCCCCACACGCCACCGCTCGCCTGCACCAGCGCCGCCCACAACCGCGTGTCGTCAGGAAGCGCCGGATGCGGCCTGAGATCCGTCCTCGGTCCGCGTTTGCTCAGCACGCGAACGCTCTCTTCTGCCCCGAACAATCGCTCACCCTCCCCCACCAGGTTCACGGTCCCCACCAGCTTCGCCCGATCGACCACAATCTCGATCGCATCGCCCTCACGCACCTTGCCGATCGGCCCGCCGGCAAGTGCCTCCGGCGAGATGTGCCCGACACATGCGCCGGTCGACACGCCGCTGAACCGCGCGTCCGTAATGACCGCCACATGCTTGCAGTGCGGCAGCGCCTTCAACGCCGATGTCACCTGGTAGATCTCCTGCATGCCGGCGCCCTTGGGCCCTCCGCAGATCAGCACAATCACATCGCCGTGCCCAATCGCGCCGCTTTTGATCGCCCCGATCGCAGCTTCTTCCGTCGTGAATACCCGCGCCGGCCCAACGTGCCGATACACCTGCTGCGCGTCGACCAAAGAAGCGTCAATGGCTGTGCTCTTGATGACCGAACCCTCCGGCGCCAGATTGCCCATCGGGAAGCACACGGTCGACGTCAGCCCGCGCGAACGCGCCCGATCCGGGCTCATGATCACGTCCTCGGGATCGATCCCATCGAGGTCCTTGAGCCGCATCCGCACCGCGCGCCGCCGTTCGCTGTCGCGCCACCAGTCGAGACATGCGCTCAGCGTCTCGCCGCTCACGGTCTTGACGCTCTCATCCAAGAGTCCACGCGAACGCAGTTCGAGCATCACCTCGGGAACGCCGCCGGCCAGAAATACCTGTACTGTCGCAAAACCCCGCGGCCCATTCGGCAGCGCGTCCACGATCCGCGGGACCTCGCGATTCACGGCCGCCCAATCGTCTACACTGGGCCGCTTCAGACCTGCTGAAAAGGCAATGGCCGGCACATGAATCAGCAGATTTGTAGAACCGCCAAACGCTGCATGAAGCACCATCGCGTTGCGCAGCGCGCCAGGGGTCAGAACCTCTCTCGCGCCAATGCCGGATTGATGCATGCGCAGCAACGCCCGGGCCGAACGTTTCGCCGCATCCAGCCACACTGGCTGTCCAGACGGCGCTAGCGCCGTGTGCGGCAGCGACAAGCCCAATGCTTCACCTACCACTTGCGACGTCGCCGCCGTTCCCAGAAACTGGCATCCACCACCTGGACTCGCACAGGCACGGCAGCCAACTTCAGCCGCATACTCGAGCGTGATCTGGTCCTGTGCAAACCGTGCGCCAATCGTCTGCACCTTGCCCGCGTCTTCGCCCGACTCCGGCAGCAGCGTGACGCCTCCAGGAACCAAAACCCCTGGAAGAGGCCCGGCCGACGCCAGCGCCATCATCATCGCCGGCAGCCCTTTGTCGCACGTCGCAACGCCCAGCACGCCCTTACGCATGGGCAATGACCGCATCAACCGCCGGAGCACCACGGCTGCGTCATTCCTATACGGCAAGGAATCCATCATTCCCGTGGTGCCCTGCGTCCTGCCATCGCAAGGATCCGTGCACGTCCCGGCAAACGGAATTGCATGCAGCGCCTTCAACTCCCGCGCCGCCTCCGCGACAAGCAGGCCCACCTCCCAATGGCCCGAGTGAAAGCCGAGAGCGATCGGCTGTCCATCGTCCGCACGCAATCCGCCATGTGTGCTCAGGATGAGAAACTCCGGGTCCAGCAGGCGCGATGTCTCCCAGCCCATGCCTGCGTTCTGCGTCAGCCCGAACAGATTCCCCGACGGTGCGGTCAACAGCATCTCCGCTGACAGCGGCAAAGCTCCGGCCGGCCCTGCCGCATGAGTGGTGACCTCATGCGAGCCTGGCGGCGACTCCAGTACCGATTGCAATGAGATCTCGATAGCGGCAGCACTCCTCTCAAACTCCGTCAGTATAGAAGCGCCAACCTGCCACACGTTGCCGCGCGTCCGTCGTCATGCCATACTCCGTGTGTCTTCTCACGACCCGCGGCCGACTCCACTGCATGAATCCTATCTACCGCAAAATCTCGCGCCGCCTGGTGCCGTTTCTCATCCTGCTCTATCTCGTTGCGTTTCTCGATCGCGTCAATATCAGCTTCGCCGCGCTCACCATGAATCGCGACCTCGGGATCGGATCAAGCCTCTTCGGCCTCGCCGCCGGCATGTTTTTCCTCGGCTACTTCTTCTTCGAAATCCCCAGCAACCTCATGCTTCTCCGCGTGGGCGCGCGCCGCTGGATCATGCTGCTGATGATCGCCTGGGGCATCGTCTCGGTCGCGACAGCCTTCGTCCCGAGCCCAACCCTCTACATCGTGCTGCGCTTTCTGCTCGGCTCGGCCGAAGCCGGCTTCTATCCTGGCGTCATCCTCTATCTCACCTTCTGGCTGCCGCCCTCGGTGCGCTCCAGCGTGATGGCGCTTTTTGTCACCGCGATTCCACTCTCCAATATCGTAGGCTCACCGCTCTCGGCGCAGATTCTTCTTCTCGATCACCTCGCCGGACTCAAAGGCTGGCAGTGGCTGTTCATCCTTGAAGGCGCACCGGCGATCCTGCTTGGCTTCTGTGTTCTGTTTCTCTTGTCCGACAAGCCCGACGACGTCCCATGGCTCTCAGCAGACGAGAAGCGGACGCTCGCGCACGATCTCCGCGCCGGCGCGCCAGCGCACGGCTCCAAAGGACATTCGCTTCCCAAATCTCACGCGCTTCTTGGGGCCTTCACCGCCGAGCCCACCGTCTACGGCTGGAGCTTCGCCTATTTCTGCCTCATGCTCGGTCTCTACGGCCTTGGATTCTGGATTCCCACGGTGCTCGCCTCACGCGGCATTGCGCTCACGCATCTCGGGTGGGTCGCAGCGCTGCCTTATCTCGCCGCGATTGCGGGAATGATTATATGGAGCCGCAGCTCCGATGGCCGCCGCGAACGCCGCGCACACCTGACGATCTCGTATCTCTGCGCGGCGATCGGCTTTCTGCTCGCCGCCTTTGCTCCGAACGCGCCCATTGCCATCCTTGGCTTCGCCGTCGCGGCTATCGGAATTCTCTCCGCCATGCCTGTCTTCTGGAGCGCCTCGACTCTTTCGCTCGCCGGACCCATGGTCGCCGCGCACATCGCCGTCATCAATTCGATCGGCAATCTCGGCGGATTCGCTGGTCCGGTCGCCATGGGATGGCTGCGCCAAACCACGCACAGCTACGTCGCAGGACTCGCCGGCATCGCCCTGGGCCTCGCTCTGGGTGCTTTCAGTACATTCCGC
Organism: uncultured Occallatibacter sp.; assembly: GCA_964585715.1. GTDB lineage: Bacteria > Acidobacteriota > Terriglobia > Terriglobales > Acidobacteriaceae > Telmatobacter. The sequence goes on along the minus strand of CAZPEZ010000082.1, from coordinate 15,283 downwards.
CTCTGCAAGCCACCAGCGCCTTCCGCCTGACTTGATTCACTGAGCAGCATTCACCTGGTTCAGCGTGTACACGTGCGCCTTCGGCGCGGCCTCGGCATAGATCGAGGCGGCCAGAGAATCTTCGAACGCCTGCATCACGTCCGGTCCGCCTGTCTGCAGTCCCGTATCCGCTTTGCGCACCCGCATGCGCAAATGGATGTAATGCGCTTCGTCGCGATCGCGCACCAGCCAACTCACCCGCTGCGCCTGATGAAACATCGGCGTCCCGTAGTCCGCAAGATTGATCCCGCTCGCGAGTTCGTCCGCCGAAAACGTCCCGATCACATCTTCGTCGATACGCAACTCGTAGCGTCCCGCAGCGAGTCCGGTCACGCGCAGCGGCTCCTGGTCCAGTTCCTTCTCGATGTCAGTCAAATCGAATAGCAGCGCCTGCATCGCATTGCTCCGTGACAACGGCAAGGGCAAGGCGTTCTCGGTCTCTGTCCACCGCACCGAAGCCTGATTCATCTCCAGGTGATCCACGAGCGCATTCTTCTGCTCCGTCACTTGCCCTCCATGCGTATCGATCGTCACAGCTGACACAAGCGCAGGCGCGTTCCATCCCTTCAACAGTTCCTCGGCCATCACCCAGTGCGCCAGCCATTCCGGATGCACGCGATCCGGCAACAGCAGCTTCGCCATCTGCGGATCGAGTGCCTGCGCCTTCTCCAGCGTCTCCACCACTCCTGGATTCAGATCGACAAATCGCGCGCCGTACTTCTGCGCCAACCCACGATCCAGCTCAGCAAAATGTTGCATCGCCGCGTTGTAGCCGCCCGCAAACCTGACCGGCCGCGTCACATCGTCATACGGCGAGGGCCCCAGCAGCGTCACCCGCGCGCCCGGCACATGCTCGTGAATCGACTCCAGCAGATGCTCGTAGCCGTGCACATAATCTGAATCGTTCTCGCTCGACGCGGGATGATATTTGCCGTCGTTCATCCCCAGCATCACCGTCACCGCCGTCGGGTTCTCACTGAACACATCGCGTTCCAGCCGCTGATCGATTGGTCCACCGCTGCCGCCCGTCACGCGATCGCCACCTACACCCGCGCCGAAAAAGCGCACCCGCATAAACGGGAATCGCGTCGCCGCATAGAGATCCACAAACTGGTTGTAGAGGTTCTGCTCCGTGATGCTGTCGCCATAGAAGACGACCGTGTCCCCATCGCGCAGATAGAAACTATCCGTGTCGGGATTCGGCTTCCGCGTCGGTGCAATCGGCGGCTGCATCTCGGCCAGCGTCTGCCGCGCCCCATTCTGCACCTGCGGCGCCGCCGTCGGCGCTGCGGGAGCCGTCGCCACCGCCACCAGCGAGTCCGCACACCCGTAATACAAGAACCACCGCTTGTGGAACCACACCAGCCCTTCAGCAAACGTCGTTCCAGCCGCATACTGCCCCGTCATCTCGTAGGGCAGCTCCGGCTTCAGCGACGGCCCGTCTGTTTCCGTCAGGAGATGCATCGGATTCTTCGCATCGAACAACGCTTCGCCGGCGGCATACGCATTCGGCCCCAGCTCCGCGTCGCCTCCACTGGTCGCATTCTTGCCGTTGTAAAGAACAACAATCCCCGCGCTCGTCAGCACGGGCGGCGGCCCTGTCTCCGGAAACGTGCTGTCAAAATGCCCTGCCCGGGGCAGCAGCAACTCCACCGGCGCGCCGCTCGATTCCTCCACCGGGGTCCAGTGAATCAGGTCGGCAGACGTGGCAATGTGAATCGCGCCTTCGCCCCAATACATCCAGTACATCCCATTGATGCGCGCCGCCATTAGCCGGCCCTTCTCTACGTGCGTCACAATGCCCGCCGACTTGTACTTCAAATGCGCATACCTGCCGCCCGCCGCCGTCAAAAACGCCGGTCCGTACTTCGTCCAATGCATCAGGTCGAGTGACGTCGCGATTCCTACCGAGTACGTATCGCGATTCCACTGTGTGTAGGTCAGAACATACGTACCGTCATCCCGCTCCACAATGCGCGGATCCTCAACCCCACCCGGCCACTCGCGCGCATTCTGATCGTCGTTCGCGGGATAAAACACTGGCTCGCCCATGCGCTTGAAGTGAATGCCATCCGTGCTTTCTGCCAGCCCCAGCCGCGACGTGTGCCCGCCAATCTCCATCGCGCCCGAGTTGTCTTCCGCGCGATACAGGACATCCACTTTGCCGTTGCGCACCGCCGCCGCAGGGTTGAAGGTGTGCAGCGCCTCCCATGCCACCGGCTTCTTTAGAATCGGATCGACGAACGTCGACGCGGGCTCCGGCGTGATCACCGGATTCCCTTCCGCAGGCCGCGTGAAGGGCCCGATTACCCAGGGCAGCACATTCTGCGGCTGCACGTTTTGTGCGTGCAGCGCCGCGGCGCACACCAGCACCACTGCAAAGCTCCAATGAATTCTCATAGATTGTCCGGGTTTCGCGTCGCTGATGACCGGGTGCGATCAGCCGGATTCATCTTAGCTGTTCGTGGCCGATTCTCCGACGCGATAGAAGCTCAACGCCACATCGCCCTGCTCAAGCAACCTGGCTCGTTGCAACGCGCCGTAGGAATCTTCCAGGCGCTGCTTTCGCCGGTGCTCCGCAATCACTACCGCACCATCGGCCAGCATTCCCGACGCCGCGCCGCCCAGCGCGCCCAGCGTCGTCGCATACTCGGCCTCCGCTTCATACGGCGGGTCCAGAAACACGACATCGAAGCCGCTCGCCGTGCCTTTCGCTCGCCGTAGAGACTCGCGCACGCTGCTCGCCTGCACGACAAACCTGTCTTTCACGCCCAACCGCTCGAGATTCGCTCGCAGAATCTTCAACGCCGCTGGCGCATTCTCGACAAACACCACCGACGTCGCACCCCGGCTCAGGGCCTCCAGCCCTACCGCACCCGACCCCGCATACAAATCCAGAAAGCGCGCTCCCACGAGCCGCGGAGCCAGCACGTTGAACAGCGTCTCCCGCAGCCGATCGCTGGTCGGCCGCGTCGCCAGTCCCGCCGGCGCCTGCAGTGGCCGCGACCGAAACGTTCCTGCAATGATGCGCATTGCCCCTCAGCATATCCGAGCCGGAATGCTCCGCCGCGACACCTTGCTCGATTCGTCCCTGTCCATGGGGTGCCAGCTACTACAATTCCCCTATGCGAGGCTGGTCCGTTCCACTCGGCCGCTGGTTCGGCGTCGAACTGCGCGTCCACACCTTTTTCTTCCTCCTCGCAGTCGTGTGCCTCGGCCTTAGCACTTCCGACGGGTACCTGCGCGGCATTGGCCTGTTTCTCGTTCTCACCGCAGCTGTCATCGTGCGCGAGGTGGCGCGTCTTCTCGTCGCCGCCTGGCTCGGCCTGCGCCTGCGCGCCATTCTCGTACTCCCAATCGGTGGCCTGTTCGCCTACGCCAACCCCGAGAGCCAGGAGATAGCCAATCAGGGCATCGGCCAATTCGCCATCGCCTTCGCCGGCCCCATCGCGAATTGCGCCACCGCTGCCGCCCTTGGCATCACCTTCCTCGGCGCGAGCGGCGACACCCACCTCTTTGACCAGCCCTGGATCGCCCCAGCCTACCTGCTGCGCAGCATGGTGTGGATGCAGGCCGGGCTCGGCCTTCTGCATCTTCTGCCCGCCTACCCACTCGATGCTGGCCGCCTGCTGCGCGGCAACTTCGCGCGCACCCATGGATTCGCTCCTGCCGGCCGCGCCGCCTCCGGCCTGGGCCAATTGATCGCCCTCGCCGCGATGCTTGCGGGCATGCTCCTCCACAGCCCGTGGCTCATCATCGCCGGCTTTTTCATCATGATCGGCGCGCAAATCGAAGACCAGGGCGTCTTTTTCCAATCCGTCGTCGACACGGTCCGCATGCGCGAAGTCATGCTCACCGATTTCGCCACCCTCTCGCCCTCCGACACGCTCGCGGATGCTCTCGGCCGCTGCGTCCACTCTCTCCAGGAAGACTTCCCCGTGGTGCGCGGGCCTGAGCTGGTCGGCATCGTCTCTCGCCAGCGCATCGTCGACGCACTCCGCAACGATGGCAACGGCTACGTGCAGTCGGTCATGTCCCGGGCCTTCCAAGTCGCACGCCCCGAAGACACGCTCGGCGCCACCATCCGGCGCCTCACGGCGGGCCGCGGCCTCTCGCTCATTCCAGTCACCGAGAGCGGCCGCGTCGTCGGCATCGTCAGCGTCCAGAACCTGATGAGTTCCATGACCCTCCTCGCGGAACAGCGTCGCATCGAACGCGAAGAAGCCGAATAGTAGTCAGGCGTCCCCTAGTCCCTAGTCCCTAGTCCCTAGTCCCTTAGTATCGTAAGCAGCACCCATGGCCCCCGACGCACTACCGCCCGGCCTCTACCTCGTTGCCACGCCCATTGGCAACCTCGACGACATCACCCTCCGTGCCCTAGACATTCTCAAGCGCGCCGATCGCATCGCCTGCGAAGACACACGGCAGACCCAGAAGCTCCTCAACCACTTCTCCATCACCACGCCGACCATCAGCTGCCACGAGCACAACGAGCGCGAGCGCGCTTCCGAATTGATTGGGACAATCAAGGCCGGAGGCCGGATTGCTGTCGTATCCGACGCCGGGATGCCGGGCATCAGCGACCCCGGCGGTCTTCTTGTGAAGGAAGCCATCGCCGCCGGCGTCCCCGTCATTCCCATTCCCGGCGCCAACGCCGCCCTCAGCGCGCTCATCGCCAGCGGCCTGCCGACATCGGAATTTCACTTCCTGGGGTTTCTGCCCGAGAAGACCGGCCCACGGCGCACCCGTCTCGAAGACCTGGCCGCCGTGCCGCGCGACTCCGCACAGACGCTGATCTTCTACGAAGCGCCGCACCGCATCCTTGGCACTCTCTCTGACCTTGAAGCGGTCTGGGGGCCCACGCTCCACGCAGTGGTCGCACGCGAGCTGACCAAACTGCACGAAGAATTTCTTCGCGGCACTGTCGCCGAGATCCGCAAAGAGCTAGCCTCCCGCGACCGCATCCGGGGCGAATTTGTGCTGCTGATCGAGGCGCCTGCAAAATCAAAATCGAGCGCCTCGGATCTGGGTGCCCCAGGTCCCTCGCCTTTGGGGACCTGGGAGGGGAATCCCCCAACCCACGAATCCATCTCTGCCCGAATCGCCCGCCTCCAATCCGAGTCCGGCATCGACGAGAAGGAAGCCCTCAAGCGCCTGGCCCGCGAACTCGGCCAATCCAAGTCCGCGCTCTACCGCGAACTTCAACGCGAGCGCGCCCGCCGCAAGTAGAGCCTTGGCACTATTCGTAGCGAATCGCCTTCACGGGATCGAGACCAGCGGCCCGCCGCGCCGGCAGCCAGCACGCAAACACGCCTACCGACGCCAAGCCCAGGGCGACTATAAGAAACATCGACGCATCCGATCGCGCCATGCCGAAGGGCAGAGATGCCATCAAATGCGCGAACGGCAATGCCGCGCCAAGACCCAGCGCCAGCCCTGCACCGATCTGCCACAATCCGCGCTTCATCACCAGCAGCAGGATGTTCCGCATCGTCGCGCCGAGCGCCAGGCGCACGCCGATCTCCTGCGTACGGCTGTTCGTGGCATGTGCAATCACGGCGTAGATCCCCATCGAGGCCATCAGCATCGCAATCAGCGCAAATCCCAGAAAAATCCGCCCAAACAAGCGCAGAAACCAGGTCTGGCGTTCAAGGGCATCCCTCATGCGCGCAGGATCGTTCAGCGGCAGTTCGGGATCGAGACTCTGGACCGTCGTGCGCATCGCCTGCAGCGGGTCGCCAGCCGACTCTACCATCACCGCCATGTTGTCCCAACCTTCCTGTCGATACGGGACAAAGAGGAGCGGCCTCGGGTCGTTCTCTTGAATCTCCTGCACCATGTCGGCCGAGATGCCCACGATCATGATCCACTCGCTCGCCTTGTTCTTGTCGTCGTAGAGACGGAAGCGCTTGCCCATCGGGTTCTGGCCGGGCCACAACCGTGTCGCAGCATCCCGCGTCACAATCGCTGCTTCGTGATGCGCGGTGCCGTCGATGTCGTTGAAGTCGCGTCCCTCCAGTAACGGCAGATGGATCGTTTCGAAATATCCGGGAGATTGCACAACATACGCGACCGAAGGCCTTTGTGCCAGGTTCGCGATCGGCGCATACTCCAGCTCGATCTGTCGCCGGTTGGCGCCCAGCCCCGGTCCATCCGAAGCAATTGCGGCGTGCGCAACGCCGGGCAGTTCGCGCAAGCGCGGCAAAAGCTGATCGTAGAAACGCTGGCGGGCGTCGGTGTCTTTGTAGCGGTTGCCCGGCAGTTGCAGCAACGCCATCGTCAATTCGTTCGCTGGAACAAACGCATTGATCGACAGGCTGTTCAGCAGCGCGCGGACAAACAGGCCTGCTCCGGAAAGCAGCACCAGCGTCAAGGCAAACTGAAACACTACAAGCACCGACGAGAGCCACCCGCCACGGTGCTGCCCCACGCTGCGTGCGCCCTCTTTCAGAATTCCCGCCAGGTCGGGTTTCGACGAACGCAGTGCCGGCGCGATGCCGAACAACAGTCCGCTCACAATGCACAGTGCGGCAAAGTATCCGAAGACCGTGAAGTCCATCGAAAACTCGATCCAGGAGGGCCGGATGGTCTGCGTCGAAAGATCGAACCAATGAATGCCGGCCTCCGCCAGCCCTAAGCCCAGCACACCCCCCACCGTGCTCAACAGCACACTTTCAATTAACAACTGGCGAATCAGGCGCCGGCGTGTTGCCCCCAGTGCAGTGCGGATCGACATCTCGCGCTGCCGGCTGAGGGCGCGGCTCAACATCATGTTGGCCACATCGGCGCACGCAATCAGCAGCACAAAGCCCACCGCCGCGAGCATCAGCAGAAACGCGGTGCGAATGTTGCCGCCGTTAAAGCGCTGCTGAAACGTCAGCACGCTCACGCCCAGATTCTTATCGGCCGAGAACTGCTTCGCCAGCCGTCCAGCAATGCCGCTGAGTTCGGCATTCGCCTGCCGCAGCGTGACTCCTGGCTTCAGGATCGCGTAGCCTCGCAACTGCCGGTTGTCGCGCTTGGCCAGGTCCGCCGTCGGAATCAGAGGCACCCACAGATCCACGCCGCTGGGGAATTGGAAGCCCTTCGGCATCACGCCGACGATCGTCGCCGCCTGCCCGTTCACGCGCACCGTTCGGCCGATCGCACTGGCAAGACCGGCATATCGTTCCAGCCACACCTTGTGGCTCAGCACGACTACGGGTTCGACGCCGGCACGGTCGTCCGCCGGCAGAAAAGCCCGCCCCAGCACAGCCTTTGTATGCACCATTGCGAAAAGACCGGCGGTCGCATTCGCCACGTGGTATAGATGCGGCGGATTGTCGCTCTCGCTCAGAATGACGCGTTCATCGTCGATGGCCTCGTACGACTCAAACGACGTGGCCTGCGCGCGGTAGTCCAGAAAATCCGGATACGAAAGAGGCACACTGCTTTCATCCCGAGAGGGCAGGCGACCGGCAACGGAGACAAGACGGTCGCCCCCGGGCACAGACACTGGCTTGTACAGCACCGCGTTCACCAGGGTGAAGACCATCGTGTTCAGGCCGATGCCCAGCGCGAGCGTCGCAATAATCGCCACCGAAAACCACCGGTGCGCCAGGATTCCCCGCACCGCGTAGCGGATGTCCTGCGCCACTGTGCCCAGCCACCATCCCGGTCTTTGCCGTTCGCAGTCTTCGCGTGCCGCCTCCACGCCTCCGAACTCGATCAACGCCTGCCGACGCGCCTCCGCTGCTGGCGTGCCCTCAGCAACCTTCACCGCAATCGACTGCTCCAGGTGAAACCGCAGTTCATCGTCGAATTCGCTCCGCTTCTTGCGAAAGATCAGAAACCAGATACGGGTCAGCAGCTCTCGAATCATCGCGACGCCTCCACAGTCCGGCCCAGCACCAGCCCGATCGCCGTCGACAGCCGGTCCCAGGTCTGCAGTTCGCTCTCCAGTTGCTTCCGGCCTGCCGCCGTCAGCCGATAGAACTTGGCCCGCCGGTTGTTCTCCGAGTTGCCCCACTCCGCTTTGATCCAGCCCTTGTATTCGAGCCGATAGAGTGCCGGATACAGCGAACCCTGCCCAATCTGCAGTGCGTCTTTTGAGATTTGCTGAATGCGCTGCGCCACGCCCCAACCATGCATGGGCTCCAGCGAGAGCGTTTGCAAAATCAGCAGGTCCAGCGTCCCCTGCAGCAGATCGGTCGAAGTCGGCATCGCTTCCCCTCGATATTCGACAAGATGATGGGATATTCTCCTGTCGAATGTCAAGGGATGTGATGAAAATGTGACTGCGGTTCCAACAAGAGGAGCGCGCGCCAAGACGCAGGTAAACCGCAGCACCCGTTTGCGAACAATTTCCCCTTCCCGGCGCACAATGAAAAACGGAAAAGAGCTCGAAGCTCGCGGGTCAGAACGGAAACCGACCACTGAGAGCTGACGGCAGTTCCTAAGTTCAATCCTGAGACGACTCTGCGACTAACTTCTTTCCCGAGACGACTTTGCCGCGACTGACTGTCGCCAACATGATGAAAACGAGGACTTTATGCCCAGAGTCTGGGGGGGAGGGGAGATGCTTGAAACCGTACCGGCGAGCCTCGTTCTAGTCCCTAGTCCCTAGTCCCTAGTCCCTAGCTCTGCACCATTCCCACCGCCTCGTGAGCATTTCTCGCTATCTCGAGCAAATCGCGGTTCTCCGCCTTCAGAAATCCCGACTCGACCGTCAGGTCCAGAAAGTCCAGCAGCACGTCCCAATATCCGGCCGTATTGATGAGGACACACGGCTTCGTATGCAGCCGCAGCTGCTTCCAGGTCAGGATCTCCATCAACTCGTCGAGCGTCCCGTATCCGCCCGGCAGAACCAGAAACGCATCGGCCAGGTGCACCATCCGTGCCTTCCGCGCGTGCATGGTCTTCACGACTTCGAGGCGGGTCAGTCCCTTGTGCGCGATCTCGCTGCCCGAGAGAATCTCCGGCAGCACGCCGATCACCTCGGCGCCGCCGGTTAGCGCGGCATCGGCCACTGCGCCCATCAGGCCCACGCTGGCTCCGCCGTAGACCATCCCCAGACCCGCGCCGGCAATCGCCGTCCCCAGCGCCCGCGCCCCTGCCAAAAACGCCGGATTGCTTCCATTCGCCGAGCCGCAATACACCGCAACTCTCCGCGCAGCATCCTTCTCCGAAATCATCGTGTTGTCAGCATAGCGCGCTGCGCCTTTCTGCCGTATGAATCGCTCCGGGAACCGATTGCACTCATTCGGCGTACCATTCTCAGTGCAGCGCGGGTTTCTTTCGGCGCTGCTGCGGAGACACTCTATGCGAACGATCGTTCTCGCCAGTTTCGCTGCACTCGCTCTTTCCGCCCTCCCCCTCAGCGCAAAGACACCGCCCGAGAAGAAAGACTCGGCCAACGCCATCGTCATCGTGTTCAAGGACGGCCATCGCCAGATCTTCAGCCTTGCCGACATCTCTCGTGTCGAGTTCACCGGCACGGGCGCAGTTTCCGGCGTCAGCTCAAATGCGGATTCGCCCGCACGCGGCCGCTACACGGGCAAGTGGGTCGTGGGCGATGGCAACGGAAACACGTTCATTATTACCCTGAAGGAAGACGGCAACGCGATGCGCACCCTCGGCGACATTCACGGTACGTGGAATTACGTCAACGGAGACGCTCTCATCACCTGGGACGACGGCGCCAAGGATGCCATCCGCAAAGCCGGCTCGGGATTTGAAAAATACGCCTACAGCCGTGAGAAGTCGTTCAGCGACGAGCCGGATAACGTGACCAAGGCACAGAACACGACGCCAAAACCGATCTAGGCGTCTCGCTTTGGAACGCATCGCGCGCGCTTTGTTGCACGGCGCTGCACGCAATCGATCAGGCGGGTAAACTGGATGCAGGACCCTTCCCCCCCAGCGATGCGAGTCCAGGACCTAGGCCGTGCAGCCGCTTCTTTCCAAATTGAATCCCGAACAGCGCGCGGCCGTTGAAACCACGGATGGCCCGTTGCTCATTCTGGCTGGGGCCGGCTCGGGCAAAACCCGCGTCATCACCAGCCGGATTGCCTGGCTGATTCAACAGCAGAACATCGCGCCCGACTCGATTCTGGCTGTCACCTTTACCAACAAAGCGTCCGCCGAGATGGGCGAACGCGTCGAAAAACTTCTGGGCCACTCGACATTGGCCAAGCCGCTCATTGCGACTTTTCACTCGCTGTGCGTGCGCATCCTGCGCCGCGACATCGAAGCGCTGAAAGTCGGAAACGACGGCCTCACGCGTTCCTTCGCCATCTACGACGAGAATGACCAGCAGGGCATCGTCAAGCAGATCATGCGGCGTATGGGTCTGGATACCAAGCAACTCACGCCGCGCACTGTCCTGGGCCGCATCTCCTGGGCCAAGAATCACATGGTCGATCCGCAAGAGTACTACCTCGACTCCAAAGACCCGAACAGCGAGCGGATCGCGCATATCTATCAGGGCTACAAAGCCGAGCTGAAGAAGAACAACGCGCTCGACTTCGACGATCTGTTGCTCGAGGCTGCGCGCCTGCTGAAGGTTTCTGCCGAAACTCGTGAGCGCTATCAGCGCCGCTACCGCTATCTGCTCGTCGACGAGTACCAGGACACAAACCGGCCGCAATATGAGCTGATGAAGCTGCTCGCCGGCGAGGAGAAGAACGTCTGTGCCGTCGGCGACGAAGACCAGAGCATTTACTCGTGGCGCGGCGCCGATATCCGCAACATCCTCGAATTCGAGAAAGACTTTCCCAACGCGAAGATCATTCGGCTCGAGCAGAACTATCGGTCGACACAGATTATTTTGGAGGCCGCAGGCGCAGTTGTGGCCAACAACATTCGCCGGAAAGGAAAAAAGCTCTGGACGGATCGCCAGGGCGGCTCGTTGATCGGCTACTACGAAGCGCCCGATGGGGAAAACGAGGCGCTTTTCATCGCCGATCGCATTCAGGCGTTTCTGCGCCAATCGCAGAGCTCCTCCGAAATAGAAAGGCCCGAGCAGGGCCACTGCGCCGTCTTATATCGCACCAACTCGCAATCGCGCCTGGTGGAAGAAGCTTTGCGACGCTATGGCATCGGATACACAATGGTCGGCGGCTTCAGCTTTTACGAGCGCGCCGAGATTAAGGATTTGCTCAGCTACCTGAGGCTGGTGCGGAATCCGCACGACTCGATGGCGCTGCAACGCATCGTCAACACACCGCCGCGCGGCATCGGCGCGACAACGCTGGCCACGCTTGAGCGCCTCGCTCTTGAAACCGGCTCTTCCACATGGGACGCAATCGGTTCCGCGCTGCGCGATCGGCTGATTCCGGCACGCGCGCTCGCGGCTCTCGAGTCGTTCCGCCAGCTCATTGTCGATGCGCAGGCCATGATGGATCCCGACTTCGCCGGGAAGCTCTCGGCTGATGTCGCCGAGGGGCTACCGGAACAAACCGACACGGACTTTAGCTTTGGTACGTCGGCGCGCTCGGGAGAAGAAAACCAGCAAGTAGTCGCGCAGCTTGAAACCGCAACGGACTTTTTCTTCGGCGAGAACGACGGAGACCAGATGTCTCTGCTCGATGCAAGCCACTTCTCGCCCTTTGCCGCCGAGCCCAAGCGTCCGTTCCTGAGGATGCCGAAGCAGACGGCCGACATGGATCGGCCGGAAAGCGGGGGCGACGACTCCGCAGAACCACCTCCGGCCGAGGGTGAAGGGCACGGAAACGGTTTCAGGAAGCCGGGCGATGCCGCCACACTTCCCGAGCTGATCCGGTTCCTCATCGACCGCACCTGCTACATTAAGGCGCTCGAAGCCGAAGCTTCGCCGGAAGCCTTCAGCCGTATTGAGAACCTGAAGGAACTGGCCAACGCCGCGCACGATGCCGAGGAGCGCGGCGAGACGCTTGCCGAATTCCTCGATCACGCGGCGCTCGCGTCCGACACGGATCAGTACGATCCCGAAGCTCGTGTCACGCTGATGACCTTGCATGCGGCCAAGGGGCTCGAGTTCCCACTGGTCTTTCTGGGCGGCATGGAAGAAGGGCTCTTCCCGCATTCGCGCACGCTCATGAATCCAGAAGAGCTCGAAGAAGAGCGCCGTCTTTGCTACGTGGGCATGACGCGCGCCATGAATACGCTCATTCTGACGCGCGCGCACTATCGCCGACGCTATGGCAACGATGCACCGGAAGGAACCGTCCCCTCACGGTTTCTCGAAGAGGTGCCGCCGGACCTGATCGAAAACCTCAACGGCCGGTCTCCTGCCTGGTCTACGCCGGCCTACAGCTACGGCGCTGCCTCGCGCCGCGCCCATGGGGCCGACCGCACCAACGACTTCGAAGGCCGTCACTACAACTACGAAGATGAAAGCCAGGACGTCCCGCGCATGTCCGCTGCAGAGAACTCACGTCCGAGAAGCAAAGCCACTGCGCCGGACACCGGTTCGATCGACAACATTGCCCGCTTCTTTGGCGGAAAGCCGGGAAATGTAAAGACTGGGCCCTTTGTTCGTCCACGCATGGACATCCCTGAGCCGACCGGAGCGAGCGGTCTGAAGAAGGGCCAGCGCGTGCGCCACGCCAAATATGGCGAGGGCACAATTCTGGTGCGTGAGGGAGACGGCGAAGACGCAAAGCTGACCGTCATGTTCAACCGGCACGGCATGAAAAAACTGGTCGAGAAATTCGCCAACCTGCAGAAGATCTAACCTGTTCGGCGGTAACTCGCGTTTGTGCGTCCTATTTCTCGCGCGTAAGATGGTTGCGACATTTTAAGCGGAGCTCTATGCGCACACTCTCGCCTGCAATCCTCCTGTTCACGAGTGCATTTCTCTCGATCACAGCTCAAGCTGAATCCAAGCCTCCGGCGACGCAGAGCGTAAGTGTCGATCAATTGGCGCAGACGTTGACCGCATCGCATGGCAAGAGCGATGCCGACTTGGCCGAGCAGCTTTCTACCATTGAGCTCACCGAACGCCTCAACGGGACACAACTTACCCGGCTGTCAGGAACGCTGCCCGGCGTGAAATCCCGAGAGGCCTTGATTCTGTTGGCCGACAAGTCAGCATTCCTCGATCCTCCCGCTGCCGAAATCCCTGCCAATCCCGCGCCGGACACGGCAGCAACGCGTCAAATGCTCGTCCAGATCGTCGGCTATGTGAACACGACGCTGCGGCAGTTGCCCAATCTCATCGCGTCGCGCGAAACCACCGGCTTTGAAGACCGCCCGCAAGAAGACTCGTTGGAAGCGACAGGCATCGTCAGCTACAGCTACCAGCCGTTGCACTTTGTCGGGCGGTCGTTCGCCACAGTTACTTTCCGCGATCGCAAAGAAATCGTCGATGAACGCACCAGGAAGGGTGGGAACGAGGGCAAGATCGGCGGCATGATCACGAGCGGTGAATTCGGTCCGATCCTGAGCGTCGTCGTTGCTGACGCCCTCAAGGGTCGAATCAGCTGGGCGCGCTGGGAACAAGGTGCGAGCGGCCGTCTTGCCGTCTTCCATTATTCGGTGCTCGAAGACAAATCGAACTATCGCGTCAAGTTCTGCTGCATCGTCAACGGCTATGACGCAAGTGGCAAGCCCGATCTGCTCCCCTTCGATGAACAGAGCGCGTACCACGGAGAGATCGCGTTCGATCCCTCGAATGGAACGATTCTGCGTCTGACAATCAGGGCCGAGTTGCCTATCAACGGGCTGGTTTCCAATGCCGGTGTGGTCATGGAATATGCCCCGTTCGAGATCGGCGGAAAGGACTACATCTGCCCAGCGCGGAGCATCTCTCTGCTGGAGGCGCACACGGAGCAGCCGCACGGAATGTATTCGAAGGCAGACTACAAGGGTCCGGCCAAGACGTTCCTGAACGACGCTGTCTTCGACCAGTACAAGCGGTTCGGGTCAGAGACAAGGATTCTGACGGGCGACAACAGCCTGCCGCCCAGATAGGGTCGGAAACGCCGCTCTACGCTGCGGGACCGCTCATGGCGAAAGCCGGAGGGGCCACAGTAGCAGCCGCCCGCTCGGTGTGGTGTTTCTCGACTTCGGCAAGGAGCGTCTCCTTCGCCGGGAGCTGCCTCGTGTGAACAATTTTCACTCCGCTCCTGCCGATGATTATGACTTCGCCCGTCTTCTCGTCTGTATACACGCTGGAAACTTCCTTCCAGGCAATACGCTTGCGGCCACGAAGCCAATACACCTGTTCGAGTCCCTGCTCATCGGCGACGATCGTCGCTGGAAACGCCATCAGCAGCAAGAGAACAAACCCAATCAATGTTCCTGCAACAGCCAGGTTGGCACTGGATCGTGCCGCGTGCACCAAATTGACAATCGCCGTAAATCCGAAGCAGGCAATAAACAGATATACGCCCCAGTAGCTCCGCCGATTCGGCCTGAACTCGAGGTGACCTGCGGCTATCTGTGCCGCCTCCCTGCCTTTGTCCGCTGTGCCGGCGATCAGCCGCGCCAGAAGCAGGAGCACGAGGGCCGCTCCTCCCAGCGGAATAAACAATCCAAGGAATTCCATGCGCACATCTTAACGCTGCATTGAGTCAATTCAGCCTCCCCTCCCGCACTGCATTGGTTACAAAAGTCCGTGTCGCTTCATGGGTCTTTGTGGTAACCGCATTCACTCCTGGCCGACGCGGCGCTGTGCTCGACCGCCCCGCTCCTCTCGCATCCGCCTCGAATCAAAACAAATTGCTTCGCGCTTTCTCGACCCTAGAATTCGGGTTCTGGAGGCACCACGGCCCTTGCAGTCCCTTTGGAGCGTTCGCAAACCGGAACCCTGCTCCGCCCGATCCTCGTGGGCGGAACTGTTGCCGGAATACTTGACCAGATCTCGGCGTTCATGACCTTCGGCTGGGGAGTCCCACGCGCAATCGAAGGAGGATTGCTAGGCCGCCAGGTGATCCAGAGTGGCAGTCTCTTCATCTGGATCCTCGGCATCGCGCTTCACTTCACCATCGCCTTCTCTGCTGCGGCAATCTACTGTCTCGCCAGCCGCCGACTTCCGTTTCTGTGCGATCACTGGCTGGTCTGCGGCATGTTTTATGGCATTGCTGTCTTCCTGGGCATGAACCTGTATTGTGCTTCCTCTATCCGCGCTCCACGCCGCCGGACCTTACCAGCTGCGCGGGCTCATCCAGGGGGTCCTCGCCATGCTGATCATCGGTCTGCCGATCTCGTTCAGCCTGCGCCGCTTCTCTAGTGGCCTGTAACGGCTGAAGTGGGAGTAATGCGGTTTGCGGGATCGAAGTAG
>CAZPEZ010000081.1:0-22855 GCA_964585715.1 uncultured Occallatibacter sp. | reverse complement strand
ATCACCACGACCTCGCTGCCAAACGGCCAGGTTGGGACGGCCTACACCACGACCCTGACCGCCATCGGCGGCACCACACCCTATACATGGTCTTTGACCAGCGGCACACTGCCCGCCGGCCTCACGCTGGCTCCTTCCACCGGCATCATTGGTGGCACGCCAACTGCGACCGCCAATGCGACGTCGCTCACCTTCACCGCCACCGACTCGAGCACGCCTGCGCAAACTCAATCGGTGACTCTGAGCCTGACCATCTCCGCCGCGTCTACCGCTACGCTTTCGATCACAACATCGTCTCTTCCCAACGGCCAAGTCAATACTGCCTACAGCACCACGCTGGCCGCCTCTGGCGGCGCGACACCATACAGCTGGGCCTTGACTACCGGCACACTACCCGCCGGCCTGTCCCTCAACTCGTCCAGCGGAGTCATCAGCGGCACGCCGACGGCGACTGCGAATGCCACATCGCTCACATTTAAGGTGACTGATTCCAGCAGCCCGGCGCAGACGCAGTCCGTCACCCTCGCCCTCACTGTGAGCTCAGCGACCACCACGAGCTGCGGCCTAACGGCGCAATCGGGCACAGACAGCGGCAACGCTCTCTGGCAATTGGGGACTCCCTGCCTGACGGGAACCAACACGGGCGGCTATACGGTGTCGAGCATTTCGTACTGGGTCGGCACGCCCACTTCAACCAGCTTCCAACTCGGCGTCTACAGCGATTCTTCCGGCACTCCGAATTCGCTTCTCTGCTCTGCGTCGACGGGCACGATCACTCCGTCGTCGGGGTGGAATACGGTTAGCATCAGCGGCTGTCCGACACTGAGCCCGAGCACAGCGTACTGGGTCGGCTACATCACGGCTAGCAACACAATTCAACAGGGAACCAATAGTGGAGCATGCCCTGGCACGTCGTACGAGAGCACCTGGGCAAACACCGCATCGTCGAGCGTATCCCTGGCGAATCTGTTTCCGGCGAACACCCAGGGCGGCACCTGCTACTCGCTGTACATGACGCTGGCCGCCGCAACCTCCACAGGCGGTTCGCTGGCGATCACAACCGCGTCGCTGCCCAACGGCCAGGTCGGAACGGCCTACAGCACTACACTCGCTGCCACCGGCGGCACGACACCGTACACCTGGTCGTTGACCAGCGGCACGCTCCCTGCAGGACTCACGCTGAACGCAACGACGGGCGTGATCAGCGGCACGCCGACAGCGACCGCCAGCGCTACGTCCCTTACGTTCAAGGTCAGCGACTCCAGTACCCCGGTGCAGGCCCAAACCGTCACCCTCAGTCTGACCATCGCTTCTTCGGGATCGATCACCGTCTCTGTTGCCCCACAGCAGATGGGCATCACCATCCATCAAACACTTTCTCTGACCGCAACCACTACCGATAGTGCAGGCGTCAACTGGTCGGCCACCGGCTCCGGTTGTTCTGGCTCAGGTTGCGGAACCTTCTCGTCAACCACGAGCCTGACGGAGGTCGCGGTCACTTATACGCCTCCTACGACCGCCGGTGTCTATACCGTGACAGCCACCAGCGTCACCAACAACTCGATCGCTGCGGCGGCGACCGTCGGGGTCACCGATCTTGCCGGCGTAACGACGTATCACAACGATCTCTCGCGCGATGGAGCCAATACGCAGGAGTATGCTCTGAACGCGTCGAACGTAAATTCGACTACGTTTGGCAAGCTCTTCTCCTGCACCGTCGACCAGGCGATCTACACGCAACCTCTCTGGCTGCCAAATGTGTCCATTAATTCCGCTCCGCATAACGTTGTCGTTGTCGCCACACAGAACGACAGTGTGTACGCCTTCGATGCCGATGCGAGTCCTTGTGTCCAGCTGTGGCATGCGAATCTGCTCGACACCGCGCACGGGGCCAACTCCGGCGAGGCTCCTGTCCCGTCCGGTCTTCCCGGCTATCAGGTGGGGGAGGGCGCTGGCGACATCCAGCCCCTGGTAGGCGTCACAGGAACTCCCGTCATCGACCCGACAACCAATACGCTCTACGTCGTCTCTAAGTCGTACGTCACTTCAGGACCGACCTTCTACCAGCGCCTGCACGCGATCGATCTGACCAGCGGCAACGAAAAGTTTTCAGGGCCAGCCAACATCGCTCCTACAGCGAGTGGCACCAACGGAACCATCACCTTCAGCCCGCAACAGGAAAATCAGCGCCCAGGACTAGCTTTGGTCAACGGAGTCGTCTACGTCGGATGGGCCTCTCATGAAGACACCACGCCGTTCTATGGCTGGATGGTCGGTTACGGCGCGAGCAATCTCTCGCAGCTGTACGTCTTCAACGTTGATCCGAATAACACCTCTGCACCGTATTCCGGATACGCCGGAGATGGCGGCATCTGGATGAGTGGCGGCGCTCCGGCAGCCGATGCGAATGGCAATATCTACTTCATCACTGCCAATGGCAGCTTCGATCCCACCACCAGTGATTACGGTGATAGCTTCCTCGAGATGAATCCCAATCTCACGGTCAATCAGTACTTCACTCCGTCGGACCAGTTGAACGACGCGGAGAACGACAATGATTTCGGCTCAGGCGGCGCCGCGGTTCTTGTCAATCTTCCCGCCAATGGAAGTAATCCAACCCATTTGGTCATCGGAGGCGGAAAAGACAACGTGCTCTACTTACTGAATCGCGATTCGATGGGCGGCTACGGCGACTCGTTGGCCTGGCAAAAGATCACGACGCTCACCGGCTCCGGCATCTTCGCCACCGGCGCATTCTGGAATAACACCTTTTACATCGCGCCCATCTCCAACTACCTGCAAGCCTTCACCCTCAACCCTTCGACCGCCACAATGACGCGTCAGTCGAATGAGTCGGCGACCTATTACAACTTCCCCGGCACAACTCCCTCGGTTTCTTCCACGCCGAACTATGCGAACGGCATCGTCTGGACGCTTGACAGCAGCGCCTACTGTACGCCGGGATCGTCGATGTGTGATTCGGCGATTCTCCACGCCTACAATGCCACTAACGTCTCCACTGAACTTTGGAACAGTTCGCAGGGCACCGGCAACGCGGCTGGCCACGCGGTAAAATTCACGGTGCCGACGGTAGCCAACGGCAAAGTCTACGTGGGCACGCGCGGCACCAGCACGGGGCTGGCCGGCGACAATCCAACCGTCCCCGGCGAACTCGATGTCTATGGCTTGTTGAACTGATCGCGTACCCCGAACGACAGTGTGGGACTGGGGCTGCTGCTCTCTTGTGACTGCAGCAGCATCGCTGCCTTCGATCGAGGCGAGTGGTGCGCGCCGGGAGCCACAACACCCGCGCTGTCGGCTCCGGTGATACGCTCGGAAAGTGGAGAGAGCCGTTCGGAAGAGCGTGCAGCAAAGGGGTCAAACCTTGAATCGGAGGCGGCTTTGTTGAGCGCTGAACGCTTCAAGCAGATCTGTCTCTACGTTCTCTGCACCTTGGCCGCAGTGGCTTCGTGGTCGTTCCTCTCGACACGGCAAGGAGAAGCAGCACCACCGCGCTCGACGCCCACGTTCAACCGCGATGTGGCACCCATCTTGTACAAAAACTGCGCGCGATGCCACGGTCCCGGCGAGTTGGCCTCGAGAATTCCTCTCACCACCTACGAAACCGCGCACGCGCGTGCGGCGTCCATTCGGAAGTGGGTCGCTTCGCGCGCCATGCCGCCGTGGCCCGTCGACCCCGCGCGAAGTCTGAAGTTTCGCAACGATGCACGCCTCAGCCAGAGGGACATCGACACCATCGTTGCCTGGGCCGACGCTGGCGCTCCCAGGGGGGATGGCGTTCCTCCCAAGCCACCTGAAGACAGCTGGGCAAGATTCCAGGGCCGCAGCCCCGATTTCACCGTCGCCCTCACCGGAGACATGCATATTCCTGCGCAGGGCGCCTTTCCCTATGTCACTGTCTTCGTCAAGGTGCCCTTTTCTGAGGATCGCTGGATCGCCGCCAGCCAGACCAAGCCCAGCAACCCAGACGTTGTGCACCACATGGCGCTGACTGAAGTCTCACTGCCGCCGGGCATGACCCCTTCGGACGCGCAGCATACCGCCGCGCAATTGGGTGTGCCTGTCTCCTCTTTCATCAAGCCGGCCGTCATGACGCCGACCAATCCATCGCGCCCCGACATGCTCTCGATCTACACGCCGGGCAGCGGGCTCGAAACCTATGCGGACGGGAGCGCAAAACTGCTCAAGGGTGGCGCGAACAACTACGTGATCTTCAATATTCACTACCAGACCACGGGCAAACCGGAGATCGATCGATCGAAGATTGCGCTGTGGTTTGCCTCCTCTCCGCCCGAGCACCAGCTCTATCGCGTGAATGGCGCGGGTGAGACAATCCTTGCGAATCGCCAAGAGCTCCTCGCCGACAGTCCCGGAGAAAAAGCCGAAGGAACACATGTCGCGATTCCTCCCATCCCGCCTTTTGCCGAGAACTACGAGCTCGTCGGAGTTACAGCCTATCTCGACCCGTTGACCATCTATCAGTTTCACCCGCACGCCCATTACCGCGCCAGGGACTTCACTTACTCTGTTGTCTATCCCGACGGACACGAGCAGACTGTATTGAGCGTGCCTCGCTTCAGCCACCACTGGCAAATGGCTTATGAACTGGAAACACCGTTGAAGTTGCCCGCCGGAAGCAAACTGATCGTGACCGCGCACTACGACAACTCCGCGAAAAAGATGCACAATCCAGGTCCCGACAAGGCCGTCTATTTCCGCGCCATGAATCAGAGTTGGGACGAGATGTTCACGCCATTCGTCCAGTTGAGCTTCGACGGCAATGGAACAGACTCTCTGAAGATTGGTTCGGTGATCGGATGCCTGGCCAAAACTCCTGCTGGAGATTGGTCCCTGCAGCATGCCAGGCTGCTCCAACACTCCAGTTCCCAGGAGATCGCCCAGACACAGGGAACAACGTCGTCCGAACTGAACGAAGCACGGGATCAGCCTTTGGGCGAAGGAGACTATCAGCTCTATGGCGTGTCGGTGTTTGGCCCCGCGAATCATCTGGGCGAGAAGGTTGCCGTCAAGGGCGTCTTTCTCGGCGATTCGAGCGCTCACCGCGTGAACGTCACTTCTCTCCAGTCCGTTGCCGCGAACTGTGCGCAGTGATCCCTGCTTTCGCCTCGTTTGAACTTCTGGGGTCTATAGACGGCCCAGCGTGCGCGGCGCAGCTCAATCTGCCAAATCGCGATTCAGACTCAAACCGCCCTATGGCTGCATCAGCATCCGGCGCAGCCGCTGCTTCACACCGGGCCACTCCGTGCCGATGATCGAGAAGCGGGCCGAATCGCGAGCAATCCCATCCGATGCCATGCGGTGAGCTCGCAACACGCCTTCCTTTACGCCGCCGATGCGCGCAATGGCCACCTGCGAACGCAGATTGCGCACGTCGGTGTGCAGGCAAACCCGCAGCACACTCCAGGTCTCGAAGGCATAGGACAGCATCAGAAACTTGGACTCCGTGTTGGCCGCAGTGCGAATGGCGGACTGCGCCAGCCACGTGTAGCCGATCTCGCAGACATCGGGCACCGTACGTCCATGGCGGGGACTTCCCGCGGGCCATACAAACGTCTGCATGTCGAAGAAACGTGTCGATCCCACCACTGCGCCATCGATCTTCCGGATCGTCACGAACGGCATCGCCGTGCCCGCATCCCGCATCGCCAGCGCGGCCCCAATATACTGGTCCGCCTCCGCAGCCGTACGCGGAACCTGCGTCCATCGATAAAGAGAAGAGGGGTCGACGGCTGCGTTCACCGCCTCGACCAGTGCGTCGGCGTGGCCCATCTCCAGCGGCTCAAGACGCACGTGCTTGCCTTCGAGAACTACGGTCGCGTTGATGGTAGCGAGCAAAATGTATGAACTCCAACGCCGCAATGCGATTCCGATTCAGTCTAGCCACAATCGGTTTCGTGGGCGTAAATGACTAGGGGAAAGTCTGAGTTCATTCGCCTGCCTCTGCGCGGCAGGCCCAATCTCGATGAACTCATGTATACCACGGATACGCCCCCGGATGGGGCAACCGTTTCAATACTTAGGCACTTTGGGGTCGATCTCGTCGCTCCACGCCGTAATACCGCCAGCCACGTTGACGATCTTCGCGTAGCCCGCCTGCTTCAAGAACTCCGCAATGCGCTGCGAACGGCCACCGCTCTTGCAGTGCACAACGACCTCTCGACTGGCGTCGATCTCGCCGAGCCGTTGCGCCACATCGTTCTGGGGAATCAACTTCCCGCCGATTTGGGCAATCTGATATTCGTACGGCTCGCGCACATCGATCAGCTGTACATCCTCGCCTGCATCCAGGCGCTGCTTCAATTCCTTCACCGTGATCTGCGGTATGCCGTTCTTCACTTGGGCCTCCTGAGCTGTCTCGGGCACAATGCCGCAAAACTGCTGGTAGTCGATCAGCTGTGTCACCGTCGGATGGTCGCCGCACACCGGGCACTCGGGATTCTTGCGCAGCTTCAGCTCGCGGAACTTCATGTTCAACGAGTCCACCAGCAGAAGACGCCCGATCAACGGACTGCCGTTGCCCAGGATCAGCTTGATGACCTCGGTCGCCTGAATCACGCCCACAAGCCCGGGAAGAATACCGAGCACGCCGCCCTCGGCACAGCTCGGAACCAGACCCGGCGGTGGCGGCTCGGGATAGAGGCAGCGGTAGCACGGGCCTTCCTCGGTCGCGAACACGCTGGCCTGGCCTTCAAATCGAAAAATAGACCCGTACACGTTCGGCTTGCCCAGCAGCACACACGCATCATTCACCAGATAGCGTGTCGGAAAATTATCTGTCCCATCCGCCACGATGTCGTAGTCCTTCAGAATGTCGATAGCATTCGCGCTCGACAGCATCGTCTCGTGCTTCACGACGTTCAGCGCCGGATTGAGTGCCGTCAGCTTCTCCGCCGCCGAATCGAGCTTCTTGCGCCCAATATCCTTCGTCGAGTGAATGATCTGCCGCTGTAGGTTGCTTGCATCCACCACGTCGAAATCGACCAGGCCCAGTGTTCCGATCCCAGCGGCCGCCAGATAAAACGCGAGCGGAGAACCAAGCCCCCCGGTGCCCACACAGAGCACCTTGGCCGCCTTCAGCTTCTGCTGGCCCTCCATACCCACTTCGGGCAGGATCAGGTGGCGGGAGTAGCGGGCAAGTTCGTCGGTTGTCAGCTCGGGAAGCACGGTGGGTTCAGCGATGATCGGCATCTGGATTCAGTTCTCAAATCAAGGGTAACAAAGGCGCTCATCCGGCCTCGGTCTCTCCTGTTGGATGAGGCGGGAGTCGGATTCGATGAAGAAGGCGGCGCAGTGGGCAACCGCAGCGGCCGGACGTTGCAAAGTGCTCACCGTCGCAGACTTGGACCATGCACAGGCCAAATGAAGACGGCCCCAGCGTCGCGCTGGAGCCGTCTTCGAGTTCGTCTTGGCCTACTGTGCAGCGGGCTTGGCCGCTGCCGCAGGCTTCGCGGCTGGAGCTGTAGCCTTCGGCTTCCAGAACTCCGGATCGTCCTGGATCCAGGCGTCGGAAGCATAACTTTGCTTCGGATTGATCGAGAACAACTGGCTCTCCGAGTGATCGACCGTCTCACCGTACAGCTTGTCCAGCTTTTCCATTCCTTCGGGGCCGCCCATCGCTTCTGCGAACTTCTTGCTCTCGGCGTAACCCTGGTCGATATCTGCCAGCGACTTGTCACCGCTCAGAATGAGGTACGTGCCATCGGCAGCCCCATAGGCAACCTCGTAGGTCGCCCAATGTGCGCTGGTTCCAGCTTTCTCGTTCGCATCCTTCACCATCTTGGTCAGCTCATTCCAATCGTGGCGATGGCCGGGCTTCACGTGAAAGAGCGAGATCTCAAAGTACCGCGCGTGCCCGATATCGCCGTGCGGATGATAGCTCAGTTCTTCGTCGTAGGTGGCCACTGCACTGTCGTAGCTCTCCAGCAGCTCGCCGTCGGTCAACAGCGCATGGTCCAGCTCTGCCGTCAGCGAAGGACTCTTGTCGACAATCTTGTTATCGGCCTCCCATGCGGCAAACGAGGGATAACCGACGATGAAAATGGCGCGTGACTTCCCGGACATCGAATTCAGGGCAACGTAGTGGCCTTGCAGCTTGCCGTGATTCATCGCAGCCACAAAGTTTGCTTCGCTCTTATCGTGAACCGCGCCTGCTTTACCCGGCTTGATGAACTCTCTTTGAAGTTGAATAACCTTGGGCGGGGTGACGGCGTCTTGCGCGACCGCGAACAGACTTCCTGCGGCCGCAAGGGACAATCCCAACAGAATTGGACTGATTTTCATGGTGAACCTCCTGGACTTGCTCAGAGACCACTGGCGGGGGGAGTAGAAGGTGGGCAATCGCACGTGCTCTGGGGCAGGGCGCAAGCATAGCCGCCGTGCCCGCTCGTGTAAAGCAAAATCCCCGATAAATACTGGGGATTCCCCGAATCCCCAACTTAATCGCTGACTTGAATCGCCTGCAGCTCGAACCGCTTATCCTCTTCTGCTGAGCCTGCCAGCAGAAACGAATTCGTCACCGCGGCCTTGCCCTGCGCAACCTCGGTGATGACGTACGCACAACCCAGCCAGTGCGCCTCCGCAAAGTCCGTCGGCGACCACTGCGCAGGATGATCCGGATGCGAATGATAAAAGCCGGCGATCTCAAGCCCCTTCGTCCGTGCCTCGCGCTGAATCTTCACCAGCTCCACGGGCGCAATGTGGTAGCGGTTGTGCGCCGAATCGGTTCGCGTGTTGCCCGCCCGGACAGCCTCTACAATCCGCCAGCCCTCCGGCGTGGAGTTGCCCAAGAGCGCGCCACAGCACTCGTGCGGATACGTCTCCTCACCATGCGCACGCAGACTCTCGTAGACCGCGCGCGGCAGATGCAGCACGCTCATTGCTCCTCCCAGAAACGCTCGCTCAAATATTTGTCGGCCGAATCCGGCAGCACGGTCACGATCATGGCCCGGCGTCCCTCAGCTGCTTCTTCGCGAGCAATTTGAAGACATGCCGACACGGCAGCAGCCGCTGAGATCCCCACCAATAGCCCCTCTTCGCGCGCCAGCTGCTTCGCCATGTCGTAGGCAGCTTCTGTTTCGACCACCACCTCGCGATCGGCCAGGTGCGGATTGTAGATCGCCGGGACAATCGCACTGCCCATGTGCTTTAGGCCCTCAAGCCCGTGAAAGGACGAGTCCGGTTGCATGCTGACTGCCTGAATCGCCGGATTGTGCTCCTTCAGCCGGCGCGCCGTCCCCATGAATGTCCCCGTCGTTCCAAGCCCGGCAACAAAGTGCGTCACCTGCCCAGCTGTCTGCGCCAGAATCTCTGGCCCCGTTGAATGGTAGTGCGCCAGCCAGTTGGCGTCGTTCGAGTACTGGTCCAGATAGCAAAACTTATCGGGGTCGTTGCCTGCCAGCTCGCGCGCTCTTCGAATCGCCCCGTCCGAGCTCTGATCGGGATCGGTCCACTCGACCTCGGCCCCGTAAGCACGCAGAATGCGCTTCCGTTCGAGAGAAACATTGGAGGGCATCGCGAGGAGCACCGGAATGCCCATCACAGCTCCCAGCATGGCAAGCGCGATGCCCGTGTTTCCGCTGGTCGCATCCAGAATCGTCTTGCCGGGCACCAGCAAGCCACGCTTCTGCGCATCCCGGAGCATGGCCATAGCTGTCCGGTCCTTCACACTTCCGCCGGGATTCGTCCACTCCGCCTTGGCAAGCAGAGTGATCCCCTCCAGCCCATGCGCCACTTTGTCGAGACGCAGCAGGGGAGTTGAGCCTATACGATCCGGCAAAGATACCCCTGGCGCGGTTTGGGCGAGCCTTGTTTCCATCCGATATGCGTTTGCGAGCCGCGCGGGACCTGTGCGAGATTGGTAAAGGGAAGCTCCGCGCTCCCACTCCATGATCGCAGACCGGAGAGCCGATGTCCCGCAAGCTCGCGAAACCTAGTTACGATCAGGCGCTCCA
Organism: uncultured Occallatibacter sp.; assembly: GCA_964585715.1. Lineage (GTDB taxonomy): Bacteria > Acidobacteriota > Terriglobia > Terriglobales > Acidobacteriaceae > Telmatobacter. The sequence goes on along the minus strand of CAZPEZ010000081.1, from coordinate 12,863 downwards.
GATCCTGCGTTCTCAGTCATTCGATGTGACGCCCTTCAACGGCGTCGCAAATGGAATGCTGGTGAGCAGGCATGGGGTCGGCGCAGTTCTCATCCCCGGCCAGAGTAAAGAGGAGCCAACCGCGTTCGCCATTCATCCCGGCATCCTGGTGCGCGGCGAAGTCGCTCGGCTGGTTGATCGCGGCTACCAGAAGTTCATTAAGAGTTCCCAATACGAGCTGCCCGCAACGGCGAGCCAATTGCAGGCTATCCATACGTTCAGTGAAGAAGTAAAGTCGTTGCTGGGCGATGTCAGTCTTTATAACGAGTCGATCGGCACGACCAGCGACCTGTATCAATACGACCGCCTGAAGGGCCGCGAAGCCGCCCAGCCCGCTGCTGCGCGCCCCTGGGAACTGACAGGCGGACACTAGCCTCTCTCCCTTACCCCCAGGTCTGCGGAGTAGACGATGGAACCGGAAGATCAAACCACTCCGCCCGCGCCGCGGAGCGAACGCCGCAAGGAAGCACGCCACACTGTCGATGGCAGTGCTGTCTTGACAATCCTGAGCAACGCCGTACATCTGCGCGGACGCATCGTCGATATCAGCATGAACGGGTGTCAGTTCCGCACTGACGATTGCTTTCCCATGGGAATCTATAGCCGCGCCGAGATCGAGTTTCAGCTCGACGGTCTGCCCTTCCGGCTCGCCTGCGTCACACAGTCCCTGCACAGGCGCAACCGCGTCGGCGTCCGCTTCCTCGACATGAGCGAACGCAAACGCGAGCAACTGGCAGAGCTGATCGCGGGGCTTGAGGAGTTGCTGGCCAAGGATCGTGCAGCTGCAGATCCGGGCGCTCCGGAAACGCCCAAAAGCCTCTAAACCTTTGGCTCCGCGTCGCGATACGAATGGTCTGGTGCGCGCACAATTCGCATCAGCTTCCCATGATCGAGCCAGTTGAACTCGCACATATCGCAGTCTTCGATAATCACGTTCCCGGCACCGGAGTAGAAGTGCGTCTCCATCGGCTTGTGGCACTTGGGACACGCCAGCCTGCGCTGCAGCTCGCGCGGATCGGGCGGCGGCGGGACCAATGACCCGGGCTGCCCAGCGCGCAGCTCGTCGACAAGCCCGATAAATGCGCCCATCGGGATCAACATCCCTCGGCACTGCGTGCAGTACTGCATTCGGATCTTCGCCAGCGACGCATGCATCAGGGAAACCGAACACACCGGGCAAGCAAGGTCCGACTTCTCTGGAAACACGCTCACCCCATCGTCATTCTTCTGCGGAAAGAAGATGTTCTTGCAGTAGTCGCACGTCAGGCAGTCTTTGTCGGTTTCAAGGCGCATCGGTGCGCCGCAAGATGGGCAGTTCATTGGGCCTTCCCACATTCAGGACAAAACTTCGCCCGATCAGGAATCGCCTTGCCGCAGTCGATGCAGAACTTCGCTCCTGCCGCAGGGCTTGCCGCTGGCGCCGCGCTGCCAGCCAGGGGCCGTACTTGCCCCATCACTGCCTGTGCCATCGCAGCTCCCGCACCCAGCCCCACGCCCATGCCCGCTGCGCCGCCGGTATTGGTCGCGGCTTCCTCCAGCGACTCGGCCGCCTCAAATTGAGTGAACTTGCCCAGGTCGCCCGCCATGCTCATCCCGATCCGCTGATCCATCACCTTGGCGAGCTCATCAGGCAGCGAAATATTCTCCACAACAAACTGGTCGAGTTCCAATCCCAGCGCCGCAAAGGCCGGTTTCATCTGCTCGGCGACCTTCTCTCCCAGCGCGGTCTGGTTGGCCGACATATCGAGAAACGACACGTCACTGGTGGCGAAGATATCCGTCATGCGCGCCACGATGGTCTCGCGCAGCTGCCCTTCCAGCTCTGACGCGTAGTAGCGATCACGCGTGCCTGTCACCTGGGTGAAGAACTTCCGCGGGTCCGCGACACGATACGAATAGATCCCGTAGCCACGCAGACGGACAGCCCCGAATTCCTTATCGCGAATCGTAATCGGCGTCGACGTGCCCCACTTTTGCCCGATCTGCAGCCGAGTCGAAAAGAAGTACACATCCGACTTGAAGGGCGATTCGAAATCCTTATCCCAGTTCAGCAGGTCGGTCAGCAGCGGCAGATTGCGCGTGTTGAGCGTGTGCAACCCCGGTCCGAAAACGTCCGCGATCTTGCCCTCGTTTACAAAAGCAGCGAGCTGCGATTCGCGAACAGTTAGCTGGCCGCCGTTCTGAATCTCCATGTCCTGCATGGGGTAGCGATAGGCAAGAATGCCGTCTTCCGCCTCGTTCCACTGGATGACGTCGATGAACTGTTTGCCGAGAAACTGCTTGAGGGACACGCGCTCCTCCTTGCTCAGCAACTCTAGCAACGCAACTCTTCAATGGCTATTAAAAAGAGTGAGATACGCCACCCTACCGTAACCTGCTGCTCGCTGCAATCTCTTAGAAAAAGCAAGCACAAAGTGCAATCTAGTTGGGCGTTCCAACGGTCTCCGCGGCGGCGAAGCGGCACTCCTGGCACTGGCAGTTCCGGCGCAGATACTCCCACGAGTAGATGCCCGCTGAGTGGCCATCCTGCCAGTTGAACTGCAGCGCGTAGCGTCCCACACCGTGCGCGCTCGCCGGCTTCGCAGGCGCCTTATACATCGGCAGCAACTCCCCTGATTTTGCCTTTGCCTGCCCGATCTTCCGGCCCTCGCTTTTGCGCTCGTCCACGCACGTCGCGCAGGGGCAGGCATCTCGCAGCCAGGTGAAGTTCCACGCACTGCGGTGCCCGTCCTGCCAGTCGATCTCCAGACCCTTGCCTTCGCTCAGCAGAACCCGTACCTTGTCCGGCGTCATCGCAATGCGCGGCAGAGGCTGCGGTCCCTCGTTCTCGCGTGCTGCCTCTTCCTTGCTGACGACGCGGATGCCTTCGTGGCTCATAGTCCCATTTTACGGGTTCGGAACAGCGCAGGGATCGCTGCCCGCAGGTCCCGATTGCGTATCGCCAACCAGATCGAGAATCCCCGTCGGCAGACCATCGATGCTGGCGACATTCTTCCTCCGCCAATACGCTTCGATTTCTTCCTCGCCCTTGGCCTCCGCCCAGCGGCGGAGCGTCGCCCGCTCTCCGGCAAAATCGAAAAGCGGCACCCCATAACCACACGACTTCATCACTAGATCCACCTGCAACTTCTCGATCTGTCGCGCTCCGGGCGGCTCGACGCCGCCAAAGACCGACGCCAGCATCTCCGCATACTCCTGGCTTCTGCGGAGCAACACAGTGCCCTTACCATACAGACGAAGAATCTGGGGTGCTCCCTCGAATGCGCAAAACATCAGCGTCAGGCGGCCATCCGCACGCAGATGTGCCGCCGTCTCGTTCCCGCTTCCCGTCTGATCCAGATAGGCAACGCGCTGCGTGCCGACTCGCGCAAAGTTTCGGCTGCTTCGGCCCACACCGGCTTCTTTGCAATCGACGCGCCTCATCGAGGAACCGTGCATACATTGCACGGAAGGCCCCGCCACCAGTGCCGCCAATCTCGATGAAGATGTAGAGATTGAAGAGATTCATGCGCAGCGCGAAGTCGTTGAACAGCGAAGGCCACTTGGGCAATTGAGCAGCGGTGTGGCGCATGCCGCTCACGCCGAAGTTCTTGATCGGCGGATGGAGCTGCGCATCGGCAGTCTGCGCAATGGCCTCGGCGATTGTCTTGGCCTGCGGCGCGTGAAAACGCGCGAAATCGAACTCGAACCACAGATTCTTTGGCGGGAACGGCTTGAACGTCGACCCGCGTGCCTTGCGCAGCCGCTCGAGGCTGATCGGCGCATAGAAGCCCTTCTTGACGCCCGCGGTCTTCGCCTCCATGTCCGACCCAAGCGCTGTCTCGCGTCCGTCGAAGCCGCAGGCGACAAACGTGTGGCCACCGAAGTGATAACCCGCCGGAAAAATCGAACCAGGGAAGGAAACCCATATCCGCGCCAAGCATCGCGGGCTGTTGCCTCTCGAGGAACCCCAGCAGCACGTCCTCGGCCTTCTTCGTGCTACGAGTGCGCATCTCCGCAATGCGGACGCCAGTGCGCCGCGCAATGTCCTGGGAAAGGTTCTTCAAGTTGGTGCGCCCACCGACGAACACCGATGTCTCGCCGCCGAACTTCATCTGCCAATAGATGAAACCGATGCCTGCGCCAAGCCCAAGCAGCATCTCCTCAGAGAGCGGTCGGCCAGCATGATGGAAGATCTTGGCCAGCGAGTTCGTCACACAGTGACAGCCGTCAAGAGCGGGACAGTCGGAAAACGGCTGAAGTTCGACGGAGGACTTAGGTAGGGACATGAACCGCTCCTGCGGCCAAGGCTAGAGCCTCAGCGCCGCAATTCGCGAGCAGCATAGCGCAGCCTCCGTCGGGATGCAGTGACAACGCCTCACTGCTCTCTGTCTCACTGCCTCCAAAAGAACCATGCCGCCATGCCAAGCCCTACACACACTACTAGCGCGCGCAGTAGTCGCTGGGGCACACGCCGCGCCATGCTTGCTGAGGTGTAGCCCCCAACAGCCGCCGTCACCATCGCCGCGAGGCAATACTTCCACACCACCTGGTCGTTGATCACGAACAGAACGAATGCGATTCCATTCGCCGCCGTCGTCGACACAACCTTCAGCGCATTGATCTCGTTCAGATCCTGAAAACCGAACAACGACAGAAGCGTGATGATGAGGAATCCTGCGCCAGCTCCGAAGTAGCCAATGTAAAAGCACACCGCGATCGTGCAGAGAAACACAGGCAAGCGCCGCGGTCCATGCGTGTGGACAATCGATGCTTTGCGCCGTTCGAGCCACCGCGCCACCGGCCCGCTCACAGCAAAAATTGTCGCCGCCACCAGCAGCAGCCACGGCACAAGGTGCAGGAACGTCATCTGCGGCGTGCTCAGCAGCACCAGCGCGCCCGCCGTTCCGCCCAGGAATCCCGCGCAGCCCATCAGCACGGCCAGCCTCAGGTTCTTACGGATGTCATCGCGATACGCGGCAATCGACGTGAGCTGCCCTGGCCACAAGGCAACGGTGTTCGTCGCATTGGCCTGGATCGGCAGAATCTTCATCCCCAGTAACGCGGGAAATAGCAGAAACGATCCGCCGCCAGCCACGGCATTCAGCAGCCCGCCGAGAAATGCGGCGACCCCAAGCCAGACCCAGTGCCAATTGATTGAGGAAGAGCCCGAAGCGAGCGAGAGCATTCCTTTTCATTCTAGTCAGCTGTGACCCGCCAGCTCCGGCGATCCTGCACCCTGCACCAACAACCACGAACTCGATCTGGCCGGCGCGCCCCCCTCGGCGTCATAGCCACCGCCAGCTACAAAGAGGAAACTGTCGAGCTGCTGCGAGGGCGACCACTTCGCCCCTCTACACCGATGGCCTGCTCGAAGCCCGCAAAGCGACCGGCGAGATCCTCAGCTTCGAGCGCCTCGACTCGCTCTTCGCCAGCCGACCTGATGCCGCTCGGGCCACCGAGACCGCCGTCGACTTCGGCCAGGACGACGACATCACCGTTCTAACCCTCACCCGCCTGGTCCGTGGCGAAAGGTCCACCACCCAGTTCACAGCCCCCGCTCTCGCCAGCTGAGTCTGGGATGGACGGGCGCCGAAAGCACTCCCTGGAACCCAGCGGGCCGCGCGTCGGGTCTCGCGATAATCCTCAAGCCAGCCTAACCCGGCCAATCTTCGCGCAATCTATTGATAAATAAACCCTTATGGCATATCAGGCACTATTTACAGATTGTGAGTGTTTTACGCTCAAATTTTATGAATCATTTGTGCTATAGTTCCATCAGACCAGTTGAGCGGTTGGGACTCATCCTCCCAAGCCCAAGTCATCACCAATCCATCTGGAGGAACAGAATCATGGCTATCACTCGTTGGGACCCCTTTCGGGACGTCGTCACTCTGCAGAACCGCTTGAACTCGCTCTTTCGCGATTTCAACGATGCGGACAGCCCTCTGACGACTGCCAGCTTTGTGCCGGCCGTCGACATCTACGAGGACCCGCAGAAAGTCGTCCTCAAGCTCGAAGTGCCCGGCATCGAAGAGAAGGACCTCGACGTGCGCGTCGAAAACCACACGCTGACCGTGAAGGGCGTGCGCAAGTTTGAGAAAGAGGAGAAGGAAGAGAACTTCCATCGCATTGAGCGCCGCTACGGCAGCTTCAATCGCGCCTTCACTCTGCCCTCGACGGTCGACACCGAGAACGTGCAGGCCAGCTACAACGCCGGTGTGCTCAAGCTTGAGCTGAAAAAGAAGGCTGAGGCGCAGCCCAAGCAGATCAAGGTCAACGTGGGCGACAAGCGCCCCGTTGCGGCATAAGATGGCTGTTCGTTGTGCCGGCTCATGACCGCCGACCTGTCTGGGGACAGGCTGGCGGTCGTGAGATCTAAACGCGACGGGAGAGGGATTTCACCCACCCTGCGCTTACTTTTATGACACAGTGTTATCGAAGAGATTTTCGTAGTGCCACAGACAGCAGTTTGCCTCCGCAATCTAAAAGTCGTGAACGAAAATTGTGATCTACGAACTGGAGCATCATGGCCATCAATTGGGAAAAACTCACGTTGAAGTCGCAGCAGGCGGTGCAGCAGGCACAGGCGCGGGCAGCTGAGTTCGGCAACCCTGAGTTGCAGCCCGTCCACCTGTTGCTCGCACTTATCGAAGATCGCGAGGGCGTCATCCCTGCGGTCCTCGAGAAGGTCGGTGTGCCCACTGAGCGCCTCGAGCACGAGCTTCATCAGATTGAGGAGAAGCTGCCCCGCGTCTCCGGCGCGTCGGCACAACCCAATGCCAGCGCCAACTTAAACCGTGCTCTGGAGCAGGCCTTCCGCGAAGCCTCGAACTTTAAAGACGAATACGTGTCCACCGAACACTTGCTGTTGGGTATTGCCCAACTCAAGGGTGACGGCGCCGGAGAAGCTCTGGCAGCCGCCGGCGCCACGCACGACGCGATCCTCAAGGCTCTCACTGCGGTGCGCGGATCGCAGCGCGTCACCGACCAGAATCCCGAAGGCAAATTTCAGGCCCTCGAAAAATACGCCAAGGACCTCACCGAGCTCGCCCGCCGTGGCAAACTCGATCCGGTTATCGGCCGCGACGAAGAAATTCGACGCGTGATTCAAGTCCTCAGCCGCCGCACCAAAAACAACCCGGTGCTCATCGGCGAACCCGGCGTAGGCAAAACAGCCATCGTCGAAGGACTTGCGCGCCGCATCGTCTCCGGCGACGTGCCCGAAAGCTTGAAAGACAAGCGCGTCATCTCGCTTGACCTCGGCTCCATGCTCGCCGGCGCAAAATATCGCGGCGAATTTGAAGACCGCCTGAAGGCCGTCCTCAAAGAAATCGAGGAATCGAATGGGCAGATCGTTCTCTTCATTGACGAGCTGCACACGCTGGTCGGCGCCGGTGCGGCCGAAGGCGCCATCGACGCCAGCAACATGCTCAAGCCGGCTCTGGCGCGCGGTGAACTGCGGGCCATCGGCGCAACCACGCTGAACGAGTACCGCAAATACATCGAGAAGGACGCCGCCCTCGAGCGCCGCTTCCAGATCGTCTACGTCGGCGAGCCCAACGTCGAAGACACGATCGCCATCCTGCGCGGCCTGAAAGACCGCTACGAAGCGCACCACAATGTGCGCATCAAGGACTCGGCCATCGTGGCCGCGGCAACGCTGTCGCATCGCTACATCAGCGATCGCTTCCTGCCTGACAAGGCCATCGACCTCGTGGACGAAGCTGCGGCTTCGCTTGCAATCCAGATCGGCTCCGTCCCGACCGAGATCGATCAGCTCGAACGCCAGGCCACCTCGCTCGAAATTGAGCGTGCGGCCCTCAAGCGCGAAACCGACAAGAACAGCCTCGAGCGCATGGCTGAAGTGGAGCGCGAACTTGCCACACTCAAAGAGCAAATCACGGCGTTGCGCGCCCGCTGGACGACCGAACGCGACGCGATTGCACGCATCAGCGAACTCAAGAAGCGGATCGAGGCTCTGCGCTTCGAGGCCGAAGAGCAGACCCGCAAGGGCCAGCTCGATCGCGCTGCGCAGATTCAGTACGGCGAGCTTCCGAAACTGGAAGCCGAACTGAAAAAGCTGAACGCCGCGCAGGACGGCCCTGCCAAAGAGGGCAATGGCGCAGCGCGCATGTTGAAAGAAGAGGTCGACGAAGAAGACATCGCCAAGATTGTCAGCAAGTGGACCGGCATCCCCGTCTCCCGCATGTTGGAGGGCGAAGTCAAAAAACTCGTCACCATGGAAAATCGCCTGCGCGATCGCGTGATCGGCCAGGATGCCGCTCTCAGCATCGTGGCCAACGCCATTCGGCGTTCGCGCGCTGGCTTGAGCGATCCCAAGCGCCCCATCGGTTCGTTCATCTTTCTGGGGCCGACGGGCGTGGGAAAAACTGAGACTGCCCGCGCACTCGCCGAATTCTTGTTTGACGACGAGCAGGCCATGGTCCGCATCGACATGAGCGAGTATATGGAGAAACACGCCGTGGCTCGGTTGATCGGCGCGCCTCCGGGCTACGTGGGCTACGACGAAGGCGGCCAGCTTACCGAAGCCATACGGAGAAGGCCCTACGCAGTCGTCCTGTTCGACGAGATCGAGAAGGCTCATCCCGATGTCTTCAACATCCTGCTGCAGGTGATGGACGACGGACGGTTGACCGATTCGAAGGGGCGTACGGTCGACTTCAAGAACACGGTGCTGATCATGACGTCGAATCTTGGCGCGGCGTTTCTTGCCGGCGAAGCGCTCAAAACAGAGCACGACTTCGACATGGCGCGCGAGTCCGTCATGCGCACCCTGCGCGAGCACTTCCGGCCGGAGTTCCTCAACCGTGTCGACGACATCGTGCTCTTCCGTCCGCTCGGTCACGCACAGATGGACTCGATCCTCGAGATGCGCTTGAACGACGTGCGCAAGCTGCTCGAAGATCGCCAAATCTCTCTGGAGCTCACCGACCCGGCTCGCCAGTTGATTCTGGCCGCCGGATCCGATGCGGCCTACGGCGCGCGCCCTCTCAAGCGTGCGCTGCAGCGCATGGTGCAGGACCCGTTGGCGATCAAGATCCTCGACGGCGAAATCCTGCACGGCGCGCACGTCCGGATCCATGCGGACCGCAACTCAAACCAGTTGCGTTTCGAGCCGATGGGCCGCGAAGCCATGGCCTGAACACCTGCGGTGCGGCCTAAGCGCTGCTTGCCGCCAGTCGTGGCCGACGACGCCGCTTCAACAGATGAACTGAGTGCCCGGGTCTCGCTTCCCCGACCTGGGAGACGGCCTCGGAGCAATCCCTCCGAGGCTTTTTCTTTTCCCACTTCAAGCGATCGAATGTGAAAGACAACGCAGATTGTCTCCCTGAGACCTCTTGCGTCACGGCTCAGCCGCTACCGATCCCAAACCGCAATAAAAAGGCCGGATGCGGCGCTACACTCCGATCGTCAGTTTGAGATCGAGGAGAAAGCCTATGCTCCGATCGAAGCGTGCCCTTCTCGCCTGTGCCGCGATGGGTATCGCCACATGTGTGCGCGCCGAGGACCCAGTGAAGGTAGTCAAGATCTCCGACTCCATTTACATGGCCCCCATGACCTCGAATGTCTATCTGGTCATGACGCCGGAAGGCAATGTGGTCATTGATACCGCACCGGAGAGCGATGCCCGCACAGCGAAAAACCTGCTGACCGCAGTCAGCGACGCCCCCGTGAAGTACATCATCCTCACCCACGGACACGCCGACCACATTGGCGGAATCGGGCTCTGGAAACAACCCGGAACGCAGATCATCGCGCAACGAAACTACGTTGAGCTTCTCAACTACGTCGCCAGGCTCGATGGCTTCTTTACTCCTCGCAACGCCGTCGCATTCAACCGCCCTGCGCACGATGTTGGAGCGTGGGCGGGCAACTTTGGCGCGACCATCGACCCCACGATCCTCTTCGATGAGAAGTACGAGTTCACACTCGGCGGCGTTCAATTCGAGCTATTCAGCACGCCGGGCGAAACACCGGATCACCTAACCGTGTGGATCCCTGCGTATAAGGCGGCCTTCATCGGCGATAACTACGCCGGAGCGAGGATCCCTGAACCGATGTCCTTCCCCAACATTTATGCGATCCGCGGCACCAAACCCCGTCCCGCCCTCGACTGGATCAAGTCGATCGACACGGTGCTCGCGCTCAAACCCGAGATTGTGCTCAACGGTCACGGCGCTCCCATCTTCGGGCAAGAAGAGATCACTCGACAACTCAGGCGGTATCGCGACGCCATTCAGTATGTACACGACGAAACGGTAAAGGGCATGAATGCCGGAAAAGATGTGTACACCCTCATGCAGGAGATCAAGCTCCCCGCAAGCTACAACCTGAGCGAAGTCTTCGGGAAGGTAAGTTGGTCGGTGCGGGGAATCTACGACGGCTATGCAGGCTGGTTCGATGGGAACCCGGCATCGATGTACGAAGTGCCTCCGTCCTCCATTTATCCGGATCTGGTCAAACTCGCTGGAGGACCTGATCGCGTGGCACAGTTAGCGCTCGAAACTCTGCAAGCCGGGAAGCCCGTAGAAGCCCTGCACCTGACCGATGTTGCGCTGGCATTTGACGTGAAAAACGCCGCCACCTTGAACGTCAGAATCAAGGCGCTGGAGAACCTGCTCGATCATTGCGAAAACTACATCGAGTACGGCTGGCTGGAGTACGGGATTCGCAAGGCAAAGGAAACGCTGGCAGCAAAGTGACGTCGGAGCTCGACGAATGTGATCGCGATCGGAGGGATTCTTCACATGAATCATCCCATGGGATTGCTGAAAATATGCCCACGAGTTGTGCACTTCGCACTCGCGCTGTGCTTAGCGGTCACTGCAAGTTTTTCCTCGGGCGCGCAGGAACGCGAGGTCACCCAATTAGCCGATGGTGTCTATGAAATCCAGCACGAGCCGAACGGCAACACCACAGTGATCATCGGCGACAGACAGGTTTTCGTCGTGGATTCCTGCTTCCTGCCTTCTGCCGCGCGCCAGGACATCTCCGACATTCGCAAGTGGACGGATAAGCCAGTCGTCTACGTGTTGAACACCCATTTTCATAACGATCACACCCTGGGAAACCGAATCTATATGGATGCCTTCCCGGCGCTCGCCATCATTGCCCACGTGGAAACAAAGAAGGACATGGACATGTTTGGGCCGGGCTCCCTGGGCCGTGAGGAGAATACGAAATCAAAGATTCTGCAGATGCAGAAGAGTGGGATACGCCCGGATGGCAACGACCTCAGTGAGGACGACAAGAGGCAGCTGAAGGATGCCTTGGCGCAGCAAGAGGCGGTCATCGGGGAACTCAAAGACCTCAAGTTCCAGAGCGCAACATTAACCTTTGACCACGATTTCACGATTGACCTCGGCAACCGCGAGGTTCAGGTCAAATTCCTGGGCCGAGGCAACACCAATGGCGACGCGGTCGTCTATCTGCCCAAGGAAAAGATCGTGATCACCGGCGATCTCGTCGTGTATCCTATCCCGTACTTCTACGACGGCTATCCAGTCGAGTGGATCCAAACCCTGCAAAACCTGGCGGCACTGGATGCCAACACGATTGCTCCTGGGCACGGGCCGATCCTGCACGACAAGACGCACATCTATTTGATTCACGATTTAATCAAGAGCGCCCTAGACCAGATGAACGAAAAGCTTCGGCAAACTAAACCCGCTATGTTTCAATCATTCGACGACGTGAAAGGTGCAGTTGATTTGACCTCATTCCGCCAGCGCTTTGCCGGCGAGGACAAGGACCTCGGCTTCGCCTTCGACGACGAAGCAGCGCGCCTGGTCAAACTGGTATTCGACGAAGCGCGTCTGCGATAAGTAAAGTCCAGGGCTGCCTAGCTCGATCGATCCCGCGTCAGCTCGGTTGCTGCGCCTCTGTCGGCGGCGTCCGCGTCTGCCGTACGCACGCAATTCCTGCCTTCGCGCTTTGCCTTGTAGAGTGCCTGATCCGCCATTTCAACCAGATCTTGCACGGAGCGCCCAACACTGGGCACCAGCGTCGCGCACCCAATCGAAACGGTCACGATTCCCGCCCGCGTTGCCGCATGAGGGACACCAAGATGACGCATCTCGGCACACATCTCCTCGGCGATCCTCCGTGCCCCTTCGCTCGGTGTGAAGGGGAGAACGAGAGCGAACTCTTCCCCGCCGTACCGAGCCGCTAGATCGCTCGTACGCAGCAGAACATTCTGCGCCACCTGGGCAATCCGCTTCAGGCAAATGTCGCCCTGCACGTGCCCGTAGGTATCGTTGTACGCTTTGAATCGGTCCACATCCAACAGCAGGAACGACAGTGGTGCGCGATCGCGCGTGCCGCGTTTCCACTCATTGGCCAGGAATTCATCGAGCCTGCGGCGGTTCGCCAACCCGGTCACCGCATCCTGATCGGCGAGGGCCTCGGCGGCATGATAGGCAGCTTCCAGCTCCTGCTCCGAATGCTTGCGTTCGCCGATGTCACGCACAATGTGCAATGCGCCCGTCGGCATATTGGTGATGGGGTGGCGAATTGTACGCAAACTCGCCTCCACCCATCCATACTCCGCAGTTCTCTTGCGCGCGCGATACTCGACCGTCTCTCCCTCCGATTTGGAGCGCATCTCCCGCAACACGTCGGCAATTCGGTCTCGATCCTCGGGGTGAACCAGATCCAGAAGCCGGGACTTCATCAGTTCGTCCGGCTCCCATCCCCACAGGTCCCGCACTGCCGGTGAAGCATAGTAGGGCTGGCCATCGAAGTCCGCCAGGATGATCGCGTCTCGGCTGTTATCGGTGATCAGACGATGGATGGAGACCGCTTCTTTCAGTTGCCGTTCG
>CAZPEZ010000080.1:21502-22920 GCA_964585715.1 uncultured Occallatibacter sp. | reverse complement strand
CTCCTGCTCTGGCTATCCCAAGTGCAAATACATTAAGCAGAACTTGATTGAAGGCATGAAGTGCCCGAAGTGCGGCGAAGGCGATATCGCCGAGCGCAAGGCGCGTCGCGGCAACATTTTCTGGGGCTGCACCAACTACCCCAAGTGCGACTTCACGTCGAACTACAAGCCCGTGCCCACCAAGTGCATGGAGTGTGGCAGCCCTTACCTTGTCGAGAAGACCCTCAAGTCCGGCATCTACCTCGAATGCCCCAATAAGAAGAAGGGCGCCGAGGAAGAAGTCAAGCCGAAAAAGCGCGGTAAAAAGTCCGAAGCTCAACCCGCCGACACCCCGGTCGTCTGCTCCTACTCCAAGCGCATCGGCGATGCACCGCCTCCGCCCACCGCTGAGACCCATGGTCCGGTCGTCGAGCCCGAGAAAAGGGAACTGCAACCCGCCTGAGTCGAGGATCGCGTGAAAGACATCGTGATCCTCTGCGGGCCAACGGCGCAGGCAAAACGACTGCTGCGCGCAAGCCTGCTACCATGGCCTCGGAGACACCCATGGAACGCATGCTCGCGACACCAGCCGACGCTGAAATCATCCTCAAGCTCTACGAGCTGCGCACCGAAGCCGTCATGCGCCAGGCGCGTGCCTGGATCGGCGGCGAATTCTGGCCCAATACCGTCGAAGAATTCTTCGCCGTCGCCTCCAACCCTGCCGACCCCCACAACGCTTGGTTCCGTCAGGTCACCACCTACTGGGAGATGGCCGCAGCCATGGTCCTCCACGGCGCCGTCTCCGCCGATCTGTTCGCCGACTGCAACGCCGAAGGGTTCTTCCTTCTCGCTAAATTCACCAACATCCTTGAGGGCATTCGCGAAAAGATCCCGGGCTTCCTGACCAAAACCTCGGAGCTCGTCAACCGCAATCAGGCCGCCGCCGCGCGCTTCGAGATCGTCCTCAGGAACGTCGAGAATCGCCGCAAAGCGATGCAGCAGCGCTGAAACCTGCCCGTCTCGTCCTCGTCCGCCGCGCACGCGCTCAGCTTTACCTTGTCCAATCCATCCTCTCTGGCGCATCATGGAGAACGGCACAAACAACGGATCCCCTGGAGGTCTCAAATGAAAAAAGGAATTGCTCTCTTCCTGCTCGTCGCGTCGTCTGCAGCCGTATCAGCCCGCGCCGCCGATTCCGCAGTCACCGGCTGGATCTCTGACGCCATGTGCGGTGCAAAGCACGCTGGCACCGGCGCTGCCTGCGCCAAGAAGTGTATCGAGGGCGGCGAGAAGCCGGTCTTCGTCGACGAATCCAAGAAAGCAGTCTGGTCCATCGACAATCCCGATGCCGTCAAGGGCTTCTACGGGGATAAGGTCACCATCCACGCCACCTCCGACGCAGCCAACAAGAGCATCCATATCGACTCCGTTGAGGCCGC
>CAZPEZ010000080.1:0-21402 GCA_964585715.1 uncultured Occallatibacter sp. | reverse complement strand
TCCATATCGACTCCGTTGAGGCCGCTAAGTAGTTAACTCGATTCGAGCGAACCATCTGCCTCACTCGTCAAGCGGGCCAATCTCTGATAGTGTCGTATCCGTTAAGCTTTCGCCGGTTTCTCGCCGGCGAAGGGTTCGATGTCGAATTGGCGCCGGTAACTTGAATGGCAAGAGCGATTTGGAACGGCAAAATTATTGCCGAAAGTGAAGTCACGGAGACCGTCGAGGGGAATGTCTACTTCCCCGAGTCCAGTCTCAAGCGCGAATACTTTCGCCCCAGCAGCACCACTTCCACGTGTCCCTGGAAGGGCCAGGCTCGCTACATGAGCCTCCTGATCGACGGACAGGACAACCCGGACGCTGCCTGGTATTATCCCGATCCAAAACCTGCTGCCCGCAAGATCAAAGGATTCGTCGCTTTCTGGCGCGGTGTTGAAGTAGAGAAGTAAGTTCACCGCAAGCAAACGCTCAGCATGATTTCATTGCGTTCTTCGGTCCCTGCACTTCTGTTCGTAGCCCTGCTTTCCGGCTGCGCGCGCACGCACATTGCCTCTACGCCAGCGACGGCTCCCGCGACACTCTCCGGTGATCCCGCCCACCCCGGCCAGACCCAGGGCTGGGTCGAAACCAAGCTCTACTTCGGTCTCGGCCTTGCCGACCATTCCGACAACGGCGTCAACGAGGCCCAGTGGCGCGATTTCCTCGACAAGGAAGTCACCTCGCGTTTTCCCTCCGGCCTAAGCGTTGTCGATGTCTACGGTCAGTGGCAGGGCAAGAATCAGACCACCCCCGAGCGTCTGCGCTCCAAAATGCTCATCATCGACTACCCTGACAGCGCAGACAACCGCGCCAGGATCGAGGCCATCCGCGCCGCCTGGAAACAACGCACCGGCGACCAGTCCGTCATGCGCGTCACCGAGCCTGCCGACGTCTCCTTCTAGGACCCCCAGGCACTCCTCTCCAGCCCAACAGCCGAGGGCTCAGAAGTAGCGCACCTGTTCGAGATCGGCAATGAGTCCGGGGCCCGTCGGATTCCATCCCAGCTTTTCTCGCGTGAGTGCGCTCGATGCAGGCATATCGATTCGCGCAAACATCGCCAGCCATCCAAAATGAGACTGCGCTTCCGCCGGAGCAATGCCGGCCACGGGCACCCTCAATCCTCTGCCGATGACTTCTGCAATCTCCAGCATCGGAACCCCTTCTTCCGCGACTGCGTTGTACGTGCTGCCAGCTTCGCGCTTTTCCAGCGCAAGTAGATAAAGCTGGGCCACATCGAGAACATGCGCCGCCGGCCACCGATTGAGTCCCTCACCGATGTAAGCCGAAATGCCCTTCTCACGCGCTAGCTGAACCGCGTAGGTGATGAGGCCCTGCTTCACCGTGTCGTGGACCTGAGGAAGTCGTACCACCGAAACGTTCACACCGCGCTCCGCCACCAGAGCTCCGGTGACTTCCGAAACTTTACGAGGATTTGGGTGGTTGGGATCGAAATGATCTTCCGTCGCGGGTTGACCTGGCACAGCGTTCCCCATTCCAGTCCCAGACGTAATCACCAACGGGCGATCGGATCCAATGAGCGCGTCCCCGAGTGCTTCGATGGCGCGCCTGTCCTTTTCGCAGACTTCAAAGAACTTCGAGAAATCCTGACCGAAGGCGCTATGGTCGAAGGCGCAGTGAATCACACCATCCGACTTCGCCGCCCCGCTGCGCAGACTTTCCGGCTCTTCAAGACTCCCTCGGTGCACCTCAGCGCCGGCTGCAGCGAGTGATTCGGCGCCTGTGTCGCTGCGCGCGAGGCCGAGCACCTGATGGCCCGCCCCGATCAGCTCCCGGACAATCCGAGAACCAATAAATCCTGTCGCGCCCGTAACGAAAACACGCATATGAGTACTCCTGTACTTGATTTTCGATTGTTTACAAATACGTCCACTACGAATGGCGTGCGGTTGAAACCGCGGCGTCTTGTCTCGACACTGCGTCCAGATCGGCAAGCACTTCGGCGGGAATCTGCAGCGTCGCCGCCCTGAGATTCTCGCGAAGGTGCGTGAGAGAAGATGTTCCTGGAATCACCAGGATGTTCGGCGAGCGCTGCAGCAGCCACGCAAGGGCAACCTGCATTGGTGTGGCATCGAGCTGCGATGCCGCTTCTGACAACGTCCCCGACTGCAATGGAGTGAATCCGCCGAGCGGAAAGAATGGAACGTAAGCGATGCCCTCGCGAGCAAGGTCCGCGATGAGTGCATCGTCCGCTCGGTGCGCCAGGTTGTAATGATTCTGGACGCAAACGATGGGGACGATCCGCTGCGCCTCCGCGATCTGTGCGGGCGTCACGTTGCTCAGCCCGATATGACGAATCAAACCCCTTTGCCGAAGCTCGGCCAGCACGGTGAGCGGGGCCTCAATTGAACCTTCGGCCGGCTGATGAACGCTGAACATGCTGCGCAGGTTGACTACATCCAGCACATCCAGCCCGAGGTTGCACAGATTGTCGCGCACCGCCCCGGTCAGCTCTTCGCGTGACATAGCCGGAATCCACGACCCATCGTCGCCACGCCGGCAGCTCACCTTGGTCACAATGACCAAATCGGCCGGGTAGGGGGCGAGCGCTTTTCGAATGATCTGGTTGGTGACGTGAGGGCCATAGAAATCGGAAGTATCGATATGGTTCACCCCGCTCGCCACGGCTTCTCGCAAAACCGCGATCGCTCCATCGACATCGCGAGGCGGTCCCCATACCAGTTTGTTGCCATCCCTTCCTGCAAGTTGCATGGCTCCGTAGCCCATGCGGTTGACGCTGCGCGAACTGCCGGAAAGCGTGAAGCTACCGGCCAAATCGACCCCTTGGACCATTCCATTCCTCCTTGATTCTCCGATCGGTCTTCTTGTTGACCCCATCGTTGCCTCCGGCATTGACGAATCGCTCCGCTTCCAATAAAACGGAGACAACCTCCGAATGAATAGATAAGCGGAGACGATCTCCGGATGCAAGTCTTTTTCGCGTATGCCAAAGAAACGTTCCCAGCCCGTCCCTCAAAAGCCGCGCCGCAAGCCGCGTACAGACGCGCAGCGGAACCGCGAGCGCATCTTGGAAGTGGCCAAGGAGGCATTTACCCGCTTCGGAGCGGAAGCTAGCCTCGACGACATCGCCAAACAGGCTGGCGTGGGAGCCGGGACTCTCTACCGTCACTTTCCCACCCGCGATGCCCTGATCGAAGCCGTCTATCGGAGTGAAGTCGAAAAGATGGCGGCAGCAGAGCGTAAGTTCGCCGAGACGATGGCCCCGATCGACGCATTGCGAGCCTGGATGCTCCTCTTCGTCGACCACATCGCGGCAAAACAGATCATCGCCCCCGCACTCAATAGTGTCGTCGGAGGCCCCTCAAAGCTATATGAGGGGTCGCGCGGCCTGATCCAGTCAGCAATTGATGCGCTGGTCAAACGCGCCATCAAGAGCGGTGACATCCGCAAAGATCTTGACCCCTTCGACCTGCTTCGAGCGCTGATCGGTGTCGCCCACATCGCGTCTGGCCCGGGCTGGCAGCAAAGCGCGCGAAGGCTGGTGGACATTCTCATCACAGGCTCACGCCCAGTCAAATAAAGCGCGCCTCGCTTTAGGCGCGAAACGACATCCCGGCGAAGCTCACCATGCTCTGCTCGTCGATGTTCCATTGCTCGTAGCGATGCAGCGTCCCCTGCGGTCCCGGAACAGCCTTCAGAAACGTGTACACCGGCGACGATCCGCACCACTTCAAATCGTCCTTATTTTCCTTGACCAAATCCCAGAAGCCCCGTGGGTCCGATGCGCTAACGCGCTCGATCCTCAGCTTGTCCCGCTCAGCGACCCGTGCCATCTCATCCAGGTCGGCCTGCGCCGCGAACTTGTCTCCGTAACGCACGCCCATATGCGCCATGTCGATCCCCAGAACCCAAAACAGCCGCTTTGATTCCTTCGCGGCGATCTCCCCCAACGCGCCCAGGAAACGCTTCACACCGTCGTCGTCTTCGGGGAGCTCGCCTTCATCGATGCTTCTCCCGAACGATCCGCACAGCACAGGGAGGATGCGCACGTCCGGTCCGTAAATGGACTGCAGAAACACAACCTGAAACTCGATCGAATGTTCCACTGCGTGACAGTAGTCCTCCATTAGGGCTGCAGGCTGGCCCTCCAACGCAGACACCAGCGCCTCGTCGATTCTCGTTCTGCCAAGTGGCGTTTCGAAGGGTTTGCGCGTCAATCCGAATCTGTCCGGCGCGCCATAGTGCGAAGTTCCCAACACCACGAAGGTGCGATCGCGCAGATCCGGGGTCAGACACTGATAGGCCGACTGGTAGCTTTGCCATGCATGTTCCGGACTGGCATGGGGCGCGGCAATCCCGATGATTCCGGCCTGTGTCGGCGAAGCCGCTCCGCAGCCCAGATACTTGCCCATCACTTCGCGCAGCGGATCGATGTCGGCGGGATACGATTTCCCCGCATGTGCCGCCTTCCGCACCGCGCTTTGCGCAAACGCCGCACGGCAGCTCTCCTTGAGTCGCGCATAGATCTCGTCTTCGAGGAATCCCGCCTCGCTCAGTCGTCTGGCCAGAAGCTCGGCCGCGTTCCCAATCTCTTCGTCCCCCGCCACTCGAGAAAGCTCCGCCTCGAGGTCCTGGCTTGTCCGCACTCCGTCGAAGAAAAGTAGGCAACCGACAAGGGATGGAGGAATCACCAGAATCGCATCGGAGTACCCGAAAGAATCGCGAATCAACAGCCCTGGCCGCCCGCTGATGGGAGAGGGCATGAAATTCAAATCGGATCGAAGCCTGGAAAGAATCATCTTCCAACGCCGGCATTGCGGGATTTGTTGACGATCTGCACTCTCATATTTCTATTCAGTTCTTTGCAGGGTATCGAGCATGAGCCGGCCCTTGACGCTCGCTCCAATTCTTTCGTCCTCCTCGACCCATCGAGCGAACATCCGATAGGGTGCACTGGCGTTTCCGCAAGTCATGGTTGCAGTCACGGAGTCGCGAGCCCATTATCCCTTCGCAGGCGGAATATTCTGATTGAAGCGGAATAGATTCGCGGGATCGTACTTCGCTTTGATCGCCCCAAGACGCTGGAAGCGCGCGTCGCTATAAGCGGCATGCACGTCTTCTCCCGCCGACATGTAATTTACGTACGCACCGCCGGTTGAGTGCGGAAGAATCTTCTGCCAGGCCTCGCGCGCCCATGTCGTCTGTTCCGCGTCGATTGCGGGATCGTTCGAGATGGCCATAAAACTCAGGTTGAATAGCGCATCGCGGTGCCCGAATGCCGTGGCGTCAATGGCGACCCGCGCAACCGCGCCTCCGTAGGTTTCGATCAAGATCACGTTCATGGGCGAGGGCGAACTGCTCATCGTTTCGATCGTCTCGTCGATGACTTCGTCCGTGAGCACCTTCAGAAATGCTGACTTCCAATAGTGCCGCTGTCCCTTCGGGTAAGACGCATCGACCTGCTGCTGCATCGTGCAGTACGGCACGCGCGCGACGGTGTCCACCAGAACCGATCCCAGCTCGCGAAGCGCCCGGACGGCGCGCTCGCCCTCCTCTTGCGTCCCGAAATTGCTCAGCAGAACGCCAACGATGCTGCCGCCATGCGGAGCCGGAAGGATTGCGAACATCAGCGTCAAGTCGTCGCTCGCTTGCAGAGTCAGGTCGCGAAAGCGCTGCAACACGGTCTTCGACATCTCGAATGGAAACGCAATGATCCCGGTGAGAGCCGTGCGTACCGGATGAAGTTGAAATTCGAACGACGTCACCACCCCGAAGTTCCCACCGCCGCCGCGCAGCGCCCAAAAGAGGTCGGGGTGGCTGTCGGCACTCGTCGTGACCAACTCGCCCGAGGCCGTGACCAGGTCGGCCGAAAGAAGGTTGTCGCAAGCCATTCCGTAGCGCCGCGACAAGTAGCCATACCCTCCACCAAGGGTCAGGCCAGCGATGCCCGTGGTCGAGATGGCGCCACCTGGTGACGCGAGCCCGAAGGCTTGGGTCTCGCAATCGTATTCGCCCCACAAAACGCCGCCGCCCGCACGCACTCTGCGCTGGCCTGGATCGACCCGAACCGACTTGAACCGGGCCAGGTCGATGACGATGCCGCCATCGCCCACCGCGCTTCCCGCGACGTTGTGGCCTCCGCACCGGATTGCGACGGGCAGTCCGCGTTCGCCCGCGAACCGGACCGTGGCCATCACGTCCGCGACTCCTGCCGCCCCGACGATTGCTGCCGGCCGGCGGTCGATCATTCCGTTCCAGACCTGCCGGGCCTCATCGTAGCTGTCGCCGTCCGGGAGGTGAATCGTGCCCCGCACGAGGCTCCTTAGTTCGTTCCGATCACTCGTGTCGATTTGGGGCGTCATTCCGTGAATTCCTCCAATGCAGTTCGTCAGGCGTCCATCTCCACCGTGAGGCTGGACCATGTCTTTGTAGGCGAATGCAGGCCCCGACAAGTGTGACACTGCGAAGAGAAGTCGGGCAACTGAACTTCGAGGAGAGTTGCGAATCGATTCACCTTGGTGAGATCACATTCGAACATTCACCCCTCAAACTTCCGCGCATAGCTCAGCACATCCAGCTTTACCCCCGGCATCAGATTAGGGAATTCCGTGTGTTCCTGCCGCACTCCCTCGCTCACGAAGCCGCACTTCTCCATGACCCGTGCCGACGCCAGGTGCTCCACGTGACACACGGCTTCCAGTCGCCGGACTCCCATCGTTCGCCCTAGCTCCACCATCGCTTGCAGGGCTTCCGTGGCGTACCCGCGTCCCCACGCATCCTGCGCCAACACATACCCAGTCGCTGCGAACACTGGTGTCTTAAACGTCAGCCCCGTGCCGCCTAAGAGAATTCCGTCGACCCGTGAAAACACCAGATACGATCCCGCCGGCCAAAGCTCCCAGTCCGCCTCGCTCCACGCGAGAAAAGCGCAGGTATCCGCAACCGTCCGATGCGTCGGCCAGCTCATATACCGCGTCACAATAGGATCGCTCGCGTAGCGCTCGAAGATCGCTTCCGCATCGTTAATGGTCGGTTTGCGTAACAGCAGCCGCGCGGTCTCAATCGTGCTGGGACCCTTCATCGCATTCGCTCTCCGCCCTCAGTGAAGCGGCTTGCCGATCTCCCAGTGATGCCCGAACGGATCGACCACCCGCCCGATTCTCCACCCATACGACTGGTCCACCATCGGCCACAGCCCCGTCGCGCCCGCTCGCACGGCCTGGTCGAAAACTGCATCCGGATCGTCTGCCACCAGCACCATCCGCATCGTGCTTCCGCCCAGCGATTCAGGACTGTAGTTCTTGTGTTCCGGCGATTCATCCGCCAACCAGAAGTCATGAGCCCCAATCGATAGCTGCGCCACTACCGAGCCGTCTTCGCTCTCTGTACGGAAGATCTCGACCGCCCCGAATGCCTTCTTGTAGAACTCAATTGCCTCGCGGCCCCTCCGCACACCCAGCAGTGGCGCCAATGTCGGATTCTTCTTCGCTTCGGACACTCAATCTCTCCCACACAAGCTTTATGTGGCTGCCGCACGCAGTGCTCAGTAGGCTTGCAGTTGATCCAGCGGCAGCCGGACCCGGAAGCACGTCGACCCCGGCTCCGATTTCAGGCTGATGTGCCCCTTGTGCTTCCTCACGATGCGCATCGCATTGTCCAGTCCCAGGCCGAGCCCTTGTCCCGGCGGCTTCGTCGTGAAGAATGGCTCGAAGATGCGGTCCTGCAGCTCCGGCGGAATCCCCGGGCCCGTGTCCCAAATCTCCACCAGCATCATTTCGCCCTCCAGGCGGCACGCAATCCGCAGTGTCCCCTGATTGCCCAGCGCATCCAGCGCATTCTCGATTAGCGCCGTCCAAACCTGGTTTAGCTCGCTTCCGTAGGCGCTGATGCGGGGCAGATCCGGCTCATACTCCCGCACCACCGTCACATGCGTCATCCTCGACTGCAGCATCTGCAGCGTCGCATCGATGCCCGTCGCCACATCCACTTCCAGAATCGGAGCGCGATCCATATACGAGTACGCCTTCACCGCGCTGATCAAATCGAAGATCCGGTCCGACGCATTCAGCAGCGTCTCCACCGAGCGCGAGGTCCTGAGGTATCGCGCAAAAAACTGTAGCGCGACCGAGATCTCCTTGGGCTGCAGAAATGTCCGCAGTGTGTCGAGCTCGGCAGCCTTCACACCCTGTTCGTTCAACTGCGCTGCAATATCCCACGCTCCCTCGGTGGGCAGATCGTTGAGCCACGTGCGCAGACCCTCCTCGCGCGCTATCAGATCGCCGGCATTGACGTCTTCAAGCGATTCCTTGCGGCTCAGCACGCGCTGCTCCCAATCTTCGATCTTCCGAATCTGCTCGTCGGAAAGACAAAGATTCACCAGTTTGAAGCGGTTGGCCCGGTTGGCGCGCAACTCCGTCACCAGGTTTGCTGCCGCCCGCTGTGCCGCCGAGGCCGGATTATTCAGCTCATGCGCCAGGTTCCCTGCAAGCTTGTTCAGCGACGAAAGCTTCTCCGCCTGCTGCTCGATGCGCGTCACCTCACGCACCCGGTCCAGCAGGGTCGACACAACCCGCTGTGCCATCGAAGGAATCGCCTGCAGCATCTCCGGAAAGAGTTCTTTGTGAATCGTCAGCGCCCACACCGGCGAGATCGCAAAGCCCTGTCCCCCGGAGACCTTCATCCGCGAAAAGGGAAGATAACCGGTCATCTGCCCTGCACGGCCGATAAACAGCTCCATCGGGCCACCGCGTTGCCGGCGCACGTGAATCTCGCCCTTCAGGATAAGAATCATCCGGTCCGCGGGGGCGCCCTCTTCAAAAAGAATTTGGCCGGGCTCTCCGACCACTTCCTCTCCATGCCGGGCCAGCCACAGCCTGTCTTCAAGGCTCAACCCCTGCAAGGGGGTCACGCGTTCGATCGCGGCGGCAATCTCTTCAACGGGGGTGGGCGACGCAGGTGCGGTCACTACTGCGGGGGAAAGCATCCGGGTACCTCCGGGGTGCACGTTCAGGATAGCTGATCCCGTTTCCAACGGTTGATCCCTATCCGCCTCGGTCCCGTCCCTCAGAAACGCGCGCAACCCCGGTGCTATCATGGGGCGGCCCGAATTCCTGCACGAGGATGCCCAGAGGACCCTTTGATGTTGAAAACCTTTTCATCGCTTTTGCTGTTCTCCGCTTCGGTGATCGCCATGGCCCAATCCTTCGATTCCGATTCCAAAATCTTCCGCCTCGACGGCGGCAACGTCTCCTATTTGTTCGGCGTCAACTCGCGTGGAGAACTCCAACAGCTCTATTGGGGCGGCCGCCTCGCAGCCTCTGACCAGTTTCCATCCGCCCAGCCCTCACGCGAGTGGGCCTCCTTCGACGGCTCCTACACCAACACACCGCAGGAGTACGCCGGCTGGGGCTCTGGGCTCTTCAACGAGCCCGCACTCAAGGTCACCTTCGCCGACGGCAATCGCGACCTCGTTCTCCACTACGAGAGCCACAAGACCACACCGCACGGCTTCGACATCGTCCTCAAAGACATCAAGGCCTCCGTCTGCGTCACGCTCCACTACTCCATCGATCCCGACACCGGCATCCTCGCCCGTTCCGCAACCATCGAGAACAAAGAAGCCCAGCCCATCACCATCGAGCAGGCTGCTGCCGCTGCGTGGTCTCTCCCGCGCGGTCATTACTCGTTGAACTACCTCACCGGTCGCTGGGCGGGCGAATGGACCCTGACTCAGGAACCCATTCATCCCGGCGCACGTGTCCTCGAAAGCCGCCGTGGCACCACCGGCCATCAGGCCAATCCCTGGTTCGCAATCCAGTCCGGCGACCCCGACGAGAACCATGGCGAGGTCTGGTTCGGCGCCCTTGCCTGGAGCGGCTCCTGGCGTCTCGTGGTGGAACAAGACCAACTCGACTTCATCCGCATCGCTGGCGGCTTCAACCCCTTCGACTTCGGCTACGTCCTGCATCCCAACGAATCCCTCGAAACGCCCGTCTTTTACGGCGGCTACTCCGCCCATGGCCTCGGCGGCGCCTCGCGCCTCTTCCATCACTTCCAGCTCGCGCACGTCCTTCCGCACCGTATCGGAGAAGGGAACACCGCCGCACCCAAGCCGCGCCCTGTCATCTACAACTCGTGGGAAGCCACCGAAATGAACGTCACCGAAGCGGGCCAGATCGCGCTCGCCGAAAAAGCCGCTGCTCTCGGCGTCGATCGCTTCGTCATGGATGATGGCTGGTTCGGCCAGCGCAAAACCGACCACGCCGGCCTCGGCGACTGGTACGTCAATCCGGAAAAATTCCCCCACGGCCTCAAGCCCCTCATCGACAAAGTCCACTCCCTCGGTATGGACTTCGGCCTCTGGGTCGAGCCCGAGATGGTCAACCCCGACTCCGATCTCTACCGCGCGCATCCCGACTGGGTCCTCAACTTCCCCGGCCGCCCACGCACTGAGCAGCGTACTCAGCTCGTGCTCAACCTCGCGCGGCCCGACGTGCATGCCTACGTCTTAGGTTTCCTCGACAAGCTGCTCTCCGAAAACGACATCGCCTTCTTCAAGTGGGATTACAACCGCAACTGGGCCGAGCCCGGCTGGGACCAGCTTCCGCCCGCCGAGCAGAAGAAGGTCTACGTCGAGTTCATCCGCAACCTCTACTCGATCCTTGCCGAGCTCAAGGCCAAGCACCCCAAGGTCGAACTCGAGTCCTGCTCCGGCGGCGGTGGCCGCGTCGATCTCGGCATCCTCCAATACGCCGACGAGGTCTGGCCCTCTGACAACACCGATCCCTTCGATCGCCTCACCCAGCAGGACGGCTTCTCCTACGCCTACACGCCGCAGGTCATGATGGCCTGGGTCACCGACTCGCCCCACTGGCTCAACCTGCGCACCACCTCGCTGTCTTACCGAATGTTGAGTTCCATGCAGGGCTCGCTTGGCATCGGTGCCAACATCGCCAAGTTCAGCGACGACGACTTGGCCCTCACCAAGCGCCTCATTGCGGCCTACCACGAAGTCCAGCCGACGATCGTGCAGGGCGACCTCTACCGCCTCATCTCGCCGCGCGATGGCAGCGAATTCTCCGCCACCCAGACCGTCAATCGCGACAAAACGCAATCCGTCGTCTTCGCCTTCATCCACTCCACGCAGGAAGGCCGCAAGTTTCCGATCCTGAAGTTGCAGGGGCTTGACCCGGCCGCGAACTACGCGCTCACCTCCATCGAAGGCAAAGCCGATCCATCAACCCCTACCACCGCCAGCGGCGCCTGGTGGATGAACCACGGCCTCGAATTCTCCGACGAATTCCGCGGCGACTTCAAAGCCACCGCCTTCCGCCTCGACAAGAAGTGAGCAGGGACGAAGGACAGGCAATTCGCCTCTAACCACGTGCCGGAGGGAGCCGAGGCCTTCAGGCCTCGGAAGAGCCAGCCAGCAACGTCAGGGCCTTTAGGCCCGGACTGTCTTCGTTGGGTACCCCGAGCCTGCCCTGAGCGAAGTCGAAGGGTCTCGATTCTGACCGAGGTCCCCGGCGACAGGTCTTCATCGCTGGGGTGGTTGAGACCTTGGAAACAACGAACCCAGACACGACGTCTCCTGTCGTCCGCCGATCCCATCCTTCCAAGCCGTGTCATCCTAAGCGGAGCCGAAGGACCTGCATTCTTCTCACGCGCTCCATCAAAGCCAAGCTTCCGCCTGGACAACAAGTCCGCTATCATCTCCTTGCGGCGGAGCGCTCCAAGCTCGGCAAGAATCGGGCTTCGGTTCGATCCTTTCCTCTCCGGGGTTACCCCAGGGAAACGTGAAAAACTGGCAATTCGTCCCGTGAGCGCCCCTGCACGCTGTGCAGATCAGCTCACGCAAGGTCAGGCTCGTTGGAGCACTCCGCGGCTCATCTATCATGTACAGTCCGGCCATTTACTCCGCATTGGCTCGTTCTATGCTCGTGGGAGAAGCGACGGAGAGTGCGATCGTCGCGCGAGTCAGCCGATTGCTGGGCAAAAATTGGCGCTGGATTCGCCCGCTCACCCGCCGTTATCTGAATCGTTTTGGCACGGACCTCCGCCCGCGCCGCAAAGATGTCGTCCGCTTCCTCCACGCAGACGATGGTCTTGCCGGCGCCCTTCATCGATATCGCGGCGAGATTCGCATCGCCTCATGGTTGAGCGAGCCCGCCTCCATGCAGCCCGCCCCCGCGGCCGCAGACTGGAGGATTCCTGCTCTCGAATCCGTCGGCGCGCTTGCCGCGTGGCTCGGTGTCACCCCAAGCGAACTCGAATGGTTCGCCGATCGCAAACGCCTCAACTCCCGCAAGACCCAGCACGTCGACGGCCCTCTCGCCCACTATCACTACCGCATCCTCGCTAAAGAATCTGGCAACATCCGCCTCATCGAAGCGCCCAAGCGTCGCCTCAAGCAGATTCAGCAGAGGATTCTCTCCGGCATTATCGAAAAGATCCCGGTTCACCCAGCGGCGCACGGCTTCGTGAAGTCCCGCTCCATCCAAACCTTCGCACTACCCCACATCGGCAAACGCGTTGTCCTGCGCATGGATTTGCGCGACTTCTTTCCCTCCATCCACGGCGCGCGCATTCCCGCCCTCTTTCGCATGGCCGGCTATCCTGAGCCCGTCGCCGATCTGCTGGGAGGTCTCTCTACCCACGCCACTCCGCGCCGACTCTGGACAACTCTCGGGAAGGGAATCGACGTCGAGCACATGATCGAGGCCCGTGCCCTTTATGCCCGGCAACACCTTTCCCAGGGCGCACCCACCTCGCCGGCTCTCGCCAATCTCTGCTTCTGGCGTGCCGATTGCCGCCTCGCCGGCCTCGCGCGCTCCGCCGGAGCCACATATACCCGCTACGCTGATGACCTCGCCTTCTCCGGCGACCCGAGATTCGAACGCAGCGTCTCACCCTTCGCAGCCCGCGTCTCCGCAATCCTCGAGGAAGAAGGCTTCGCCGTGCAGCACCGCAAGACCCGCGTGATGCGCCAGGGCGTCCGCCAATATCTGGCAGGCATCGTCGTCAACGAACATCCCAACACTGTCCGTGCCGACTTCGACCGGCTCAAGGCGATTCTCACCAACTGCGTTCGCCAAGGCCCAGATACACAGAACCGGGAAGCACATCCAAACTTGCGCGCTCACCTCCAGGGCCGAATCGCTTTCGTCGGAAGCGTGAACCCCCAGCGCGGCGCAAAACTCCGCAGCCTCTTCGCGCAGATCAAGTGGTGAGCTTTGCAGAAAATATCTGCGCATTGTTGCACAATGAGCGCGGAGATTGCGGAATGAGCATCGCGTGAGGCAATGCAGGAATTGTGAGGGACGGCACTTCTCAGCCGGAAGTGGTCAGACCACTGACCCCACCCCATAACCAAAGAGTCAATAACCGAAGTGCGAAGAATCGTCTCGCAACCTGCGAATCATTTCGCCAGTTCATGGTTGGCAAAGCCACACAACACAAAAGGCGACCGCCGCGCGATCGCCTACCGTCGTAGCTGCGGCCAGCCCACGGCGGAAGGCCGAGCATTGCCTGGACGGCCAATCCTACCGCGTCTTCGCAACCTCTTCCACCGTGACCGGGTCGAGAAAGGGCATCGACGCGCGCAGCTTCTTCCCAACAATCTCGACCGGATGCTTGGCTTCGGCCTCGCGGAACGTCAGAAACTCCTTGCGCCCCGAGTTCTGATCGGCGAGAAATCGCTTGGCAAAAGTGCCGTCCTGAATCTCCTTCAGAATCGCCTTCATAGCTTTCTTGCTCTCGTCGTTGATGACCCGCGGCCCGCTAACATAATCGCCCCATTCGGCCGTGTCCGAAATGGAATAACGCATGTACGCTAAGCCGCCGCGGTAGATCAGGTCGACAATCAGCTTCAGCTCGTGCAGGACTTCGAAGTACGCGCTCTCAGGCTGATAGCCTGCTTCCACCAGCGTCTCGTAGCCGGCTTTAATCAGCGCGCTCACGCCGCCGCACAACACGGCCTGCTCGCCGAAAAGATCGGTTTCGGTCTCCTCCTTATAGGTCGTCTCCAGCACTCCGGCGCGTGTGCAGCCGATGCCCTTCAGGTAGCTCAAGGTCAGCGCATGCGCTTTGCCGGTCGCATCCTGATGAATCGCGATCAGTCCCGGAACGCCGCCGCCTTCGGTGAACACTTCGCGCACGCGATGTCCGGGAGCCTTCGGCGCAGCCATGCCGACGTCGATCCCTGCTGCAGGCGTGATGGTCTTGAAGTGAATGTTGAATCCGTGCGCAAACAGCAGCAGTTTGCCCGGCGCAAGATTCGGTGCAATCTCTTCGGCGTACAGTTTCGCCGCAGTCTGATCCGGAACCAGCACCATCACCACATCGGCCCACTTCGTTGCGTTCGCAACCGTGTCGACTTCCAGGCCGGCCTTCTGCGCCTTCGCGATGGATTTGGACGTCGGCGCAAGGCCAACCTTAACTTGCACGCCGGAGTCTTTCAGGTTGAGCGTGTGGGCATGCCCTTGCGAGCCGTAGCCGATGATGGCGACCTTCTTGGCTTGAATCAGGGTGACGTCGGCGTCGTGATCGTAGTAAGTCTTTGCCATGTTCTTCTCGAATTTCCTTTGGATTGCTGGGTTGAAAAAAGTTGATTCAGAAAAGGAGTGCAGGTCTTGCCTGGTTAATCGTGCTCGACCACTTCTGCTGTCGGCTCAGACTCCGTCTTTTCGTCCTCGCCCGCCCCCAACGCGCGCAGCACGCGGCTGGTATGATGCCCGCGCCGCATGGTCATCTTGCCACTGCGGCAGATCTCAAGGATGCGCCCTTCGCCCTCGTTGAGCACCTGGATGAGTCCTTCGATCTTGCTCTCGACGCCGGTCATCTCGATCATGAGCGACTCCGACGTGAGATCGACGATGCGTGCTCGAAACACCTCGACCAGTTCGAATATCTGCGAACGAGTCTTCGGTGTGGCCGCGACCTTGATCAACGCCAGCTCACGCGTGACGGAAGGGGCCTGCGCAATGTCATCCACATCGACGACATTCTCGAGCTTGAACAGGCTGGCGCGAATGCGGTCGCCCGCCTCCGAGGACGCCTCGCAAACCAGCGTCAGGCGCGAGAGCCCGGGCCGCTCGCTGCGCCCGACAGTAAGGGAATGGATGTTGATGTTCAGACGGCGAAACAACGACGCCACGCGTGTCAACACGCCGGGCAAATCTTCAACGTATGCAACGAAGGTATGCAGCATGATGGCCTTTCGAAGTGAAGGAGTGAAAAAGGGAATTAGAAAAGAGGTGAACCGCTTATGAACTGCGCGAGTGCTGTCCAGGACTCCTTCACTTCTTCACGCTTTCACTTATCACCGTTCACTGTTTCTTACTTGTCGTCCGCCCGCTCTTCCAGCGGATCGCGATCGGGCCGGCGAATCATCTCGTGCAAAGCCGAGCCAACAGGAATCATCGGGTAGACCGAATCTTCCTTCTCGACCAGGAAGTTGATCAAATAGGCGCCATGAGTTTTGCGGGCCTCGTTCACCACCGGCTCCACCTCGCTGCGCTTGCGGACAGCCTTTGCGGCAATGCCGTGCGCTTCGGCCAGCTTCACAAAGTCGGGGCTCACCAGCGGCGTCGACTCGTAGTTGCGGTCGTAGAAAAACTCCTGCCACTGCCGCACCATGCCCAGATAGCCGTTGTTGATGATCGCGATGTTGATGTTCAGCTTCTCCTGCACAATGGTCGAGAGTTCGGCTGCTGTCATCTGGAAGCCGCCATCGCCGGCAACCACCCAAACCTCTTTTTCCGGGCAGGCCTTTTTGGCGCCGATTGCTGCCGGTAGCGCAAAACCCATCGTCCCAAGTCCGCCCGACGTAATCAGGGTGCGTGGCTTTTCGTGATGGAAATACTGCGCCTCCCACATCTGGTGCTGACCCACGTCCGTCACCACAATCGCGTCGCCGCCGGTGATGCGCCACAGATCGTGCATCACGTGCGCTGCGTAGAGATGACCCGAATCGGGCAAGTTCTTGATATCGCTTACGGCGCTTGCGCCCTTGCTGGCGTTGATGGTCTTCAGCCACGCGCTTCCGTCCCGCCCCGAAACATGCGGCAGTAGCTCTTCAAGCACTTCGCGCAGATCGCCGACCAGGGCGACATCGACCTTTACGTTCTTGTTGATCTCAGCCGGGTCGATCTCGATGTGTATCTTCTTCGCTTTCGTCGCGTACGTCGCAAGCGTGCCCGTGACGCGGTCATCGAACCTCATGCCGCACGCAATCAGCAGATCGGCTTCCTGGATCGCGTGGTTCACCCAGGCTTCTCCGTGCATACCCATCATGCCCATGTTCAGCGGATGCGAGGCAGGGAAGGAGCCGAGTCCTAGCAGAGTGAGAGCAATCGGAGTCTGTGTGCGCTCCGCCAGTGTCCGCACCTGCTCCATCGCGCCAGATTCGGAAATGCCGTGGCCGCCAAGAATGATGGGGCGCTTGGCATTGCGGATGAGTTCGGCTGCATGCTCCAATCCGTGCTGCTCCACCTTGAGCATCGGGTGCGGGCGGTACGGCTTGGGTTTGGCGGCTTCAAAGTCGAATGTCGCCTTGCCTTGTTGCGCGTCCTTCGTGATATCGACGAGCACCGGCCCGGGACGGCCAGACTGCGCAATCTGGAACGCAAGGCGCATCGCCGGCGCAATGTCCTCCGTCTTGCTGATCAGAAAATTGTGCTTCGTGATCGGCAGCGTGATGCCGGTGATATCGACTTCCTGGAATGCGTCGGAACCGAGAAGCTTGCTGGAGACGTTACCCGTGATGCAGACCATCGGAATCGAATCCAGCATTGCCGTAGCAATGCCCGTCACAAGATTGGTCGCGCCCGGACCGCTGGTCGCAATCGCCACGCCAACCTTACCCGACGCGCGCGCATAGCCATCGGCCATGTGTGCCGCGCCCTGCTCATGACGCACCAGCGTATGGTGGATGGGAAACTTGCGCAGCGCGTCATACACCGGCAGAATCGCTCCGCCCGGATAGCCGAAGACATCCGTAACGCCCTCACCGACTAGCGTTGCCCAGACAATTTCCGATCCGGTCAGCGGCGTGGGCGTGTTCAGGTGAGAGTCTGCGGTTTGCGCGGCCTTCGTGTGAGCGTGTTTTCCCATGGTGATGCTCCTTTGAGCTTGGAGAGTTTCTTGTCCTTCTGATCTCTGTTCCCTAATCTCTGTCTTACGTCGTTGCTCCGACCGATGCCGAGGTCACGCGGTCGACGTACTTGCGGAACACCCCGCCCGGCCAGCGCAGCGCAGGTGCTTCGAACCCCTTGAGGCGCGCGGCGATTTCAGCCTCGCCGACTTCAAGCGTCAGCGTGCGGTTCGCAATATCAAAGTGAATGATGTCGCCCTCGCGCACCGCCGCAATCGGCCCGCCCACAAAGGCTTCCGGAGCGACGTGCCCTGCCGTGAAGCCGCGCGTTGCGCCCGAGAAGCGTCCATCGGTGAGCAGAGCAACCGTCGAGCTGAGCTCAGGATGGCCGCTCACCGCCGCCGTCACCTGCAGCATCTCGCGCATGCCCGGCCCACCCTTCGGCCCCTCATATCGAATGACAAGCACATCGCCAGGGTTGATCTTGTCGGACTGCACGGCCGCAAAGCAGTCTTCTTCGCAATCAAAGACGCGCGCCGGCCCACGATGCTCAATACGATCCGACGCGGCAATCTTCATCACGCAGCCCTCAGGAGCAAGGTTGCCTTTAAGGATCACCAGGCCGCCCGTCGGCTTGATCGGGTTGTCGAAGGTATGGATGACGACCTGCCCTGGTGTCTCGCTGGCCAACGCCGCTTCCTCGGCCAGCGTGCGGCCGCTGATCGTCAGCGTGGAGCCGTCGGCATGGCCCGCTTCGAGCAGGCGCTTGGCCAGCAAACGCGATCCACCGGCAGCCTGGAAATGCGAGGCCATGTATTTGCCCGCAGGCACCAGATCGCAGATAAATGGCGTGCGCTTCGAGATCGCATCGAAATCGTCAATGGACAAATCGATGCCCATCTCCTTCGCAATCGCGAGCAAATGCAGAACCGCATTGGTCGATCCGCCGCTGGCCGCTACGCTGGCAATCGTATTCTCGAGAGCCTTGCGCGTGATGATCTGTGAAGGGCGGCGGTTTGCGCGTACGGCATCCATCAGCATGCGGCCGGCTTCCTTTGTCGCAGCGTGCTTGTCGTTCGCGGTCGCGGGAACGCCCGACAACTGCATGGGCGAAATGCCGAGCATCTCCCCTGACATGGCCAGCGTATTCGCCGTGAACTGCCCACCGCATGCACCAGCGCCCGGGCAGGCATTGGCCTCAAGGGCTTCAAGGCCTGCATCATCGATCTTGCCCGCAGCATGCGAGCCGATCCCCTCGAAGACATTCTGAATCGTGATGTCGATCCCGTTGAGTTTTCCCGGGGCAATCGATCCGCCGTAAAACATCATCCCCGGAATATCGAGCCGGCAAAGCGCCATGATGATGCCGGGCATATTCTTATCGCAACCTCCGATGCCGACGAGACCATCGAAGAGATTGCCGCGCGACACCAGTTCGATCGAGTCTGCAATCACCTCGCGCGACACCAGCGACGCCTTCATGCCCTGCGTGCCCATCGTGATCCCATCGGAGATGGTCACGGTGTTGAACTCCATCGGAGTGCCGCCTGCTTCGCGAATGCCTTCCTTCAGCGCCGCGGCAATCTCGTGCAAGTGCATGTTACAGGTACCGATTTCCGTCCACGTGTTCGCGATGCCGATGATCGGCTTGTGCAGATCGTCCTTGCTGAACCCCGATCCACGCAGATACGACCGGGCCGCGGCGCGACTGGGGCCTTCCGTCAACGGAACACTATTGCGTTTGCCTTCGATGGTCATTTTTCCCTTGAGACTGGTCTCACAATTGGAGCCAGTCATTCTGTCACTTCGCCTTCAGCCAGATTGCGTGGTCGTGCTCGGTTTCGTAAGCATCGAGTGCTGCGGCATGACGCAAGGTCAAGCCAATATCGTCGAGCCCTTCCAGCAAACAGAACTTGCGGAAAGGATCGATCTCGAACGATGCCTCAAATCCCTGCCCATCGGTGACCTCCTGCTGTTCGAGCGAGACGGTCACTTGATAATTAGGAACCTTCTGCGCATTGCCGAGAAGCCGATCGACCTGCTCCTCGCTCAATCGCACCAGCACGATGCCATTCTTTCCAGCGTTCGAAAAGAAGATATCGGCAAACGTCGGTGCGATCACGCAGCGGAACCCGAAATCGCTCAGCGCCCATGCGGCGTGCTCGCGGCTCGAGCCGCAACCGAAGTTCTTTCCGGCCACGAGAATCCGCGCGTTCTTGTAGCGTGGGTCGTTCAGCACGAACTCGGGAATCGGTTTGCCCTCCGGGGTCTGGCGCCAGTCGAAGAACAAAAAGTCGCCATAACCGGTGCGCTCGATCCTCTTAAGGAATTGTTTGGGGATGATCTGGTCCGTATCGACATTGGTGCGGTCAAGCGGCGCGACCAGTGAGGTGATGGTCTTAAACGGTTCCACTAGGCAGTTACCTCTTCGCGAACTTCCCAATTTCTGATGTCGACGAAATGGCCTGCAATGGCAGCCGCAGCGGCCATCTCAGGACTGACGAGGTGTGTGCGCCCCCCGCGTCCTTGTCGGCCTTCAAAGTTGCGATTGCTGGTGGAAGCGCAACGCTCGCCCGGAGAAAGGATGTCGGGATTCATGCCCAGACACATCGAGCAGCCCGGTTCGCGCCAGTCGAATCCAGCTTCTTTAAAGATGCGATCCAGCCCTTCTTTTTCGGCCTGTGACTTGACGGTCTGCGAGCCAGGAACCACCATCGCGCTCACGTGCGACGAAACCTTGTGGCCGGCCGCAATCCGCGCGGCGGCACGCAGGTCTTCGATGCGGCCATTGGTACACGAGCCAATGAAGACACGGTCGATTGCGATCTCAGCGAGCGGCGTACCGGCTTTCAGATTCATATACTCGAGCGCCCGCTCGAAGCCTTTTCGCTCCTGTTCGCTCGCCGCGCCTGCCGGGTCAGGCACAGCGGAGGTTACAGGAGCCACCATGCCGGGACTCGTCCCCCAGCTCACGTAGGGGACAAGCGCCGCTGCGTCGATCACCAGCTCGCGATCGAACTTCGCACCCGGATCCGTCGGAAGCTTGCGCCATTCTTCAACGGCTCGATCCCAGTCCGTGCCCTTGGGGCTAAAGCGACGGCCCTTCAGATAGGAGAAGGTCGTCTCATCCGGAGCGATCATGCCGGCGCGCGCGCCCGCTTCGATGCTCATGTTGCAGATCGTCATGCGGCCTTCCATAGAAAGGCTGCGAATGGCAGAGCCGGCGTACTCGATAACGCATCCCGTTGCACCATCGGTCCCGATCGTGCCGATGATGGCGAGAATAGTGTCCTTGGCTGTCACGCCCCGCGGCAGCGCGCCTTCCACCGAGATGCGGAAGGTCTGCGGATTCGACTGCGGCAGAGTCTGCGTGGCCAGCACATGCTCCACTTCGCTGGTGCCGATGCCAAACGCCAGCGCGCCGAAGGCGCCGTGGGTTGAAGTGTGCGAGTCGCCGCAGACGATGGTCATGCCGGGCTTGGTAATGCCAAGCTCCGGTCCGATGACGTGCACGATGCCTTGCTCGCGCGAATTCACGTCGTAGAGCTCGATGTCGAATTCCGCGCAGTTCTTGCGCAGCGTGGCGATCTGTGTCGCCGCGATCTGGTCGACGATATTCAGGCGGCCTTCGATCGTGGTCGGTATATTGTGGTCGACCGTGGCGATGGTGCGATCGGGACGCCGCACCTTGCGCCCGGCCAAGCGCAGTCCCTCGAACGCCTGTGGCGAAGTCACTTCGTGGACCAGCTGCAGGTCGATGTAAAGCAGCGTGGGCTCGCCTTTTGGCTCGGCCACGATGTGCTGCTCCCAGACCTTCTCGAATAACGTTTTGGAACTCATCTTAATCCTCAGTTATGCATTCACGAGCAAAGTCTTGACCGTCTCGCGGACTTTGGCGCCCATGTCTTTCGTGGAAAGCACCGTGGACCCTTGCGGATTCGCGCGCGCCAGGTCAGGCGTGCGGAAGCCCTGCTCCAGCACTTTACGGACCGCCGCCTCGATCGCAGCAGCCTCGGCTTCGAGCTTGGCACTATGGCGCAGTATCAGCGCGCCGGTCAGAATCGCACCGAGCGGATTCGCCAGGCCCTTGCCCGCAATGTCAGGCGCCGACCCGTGGACCGGCTCATAGAGATTGACCTTGCCGCCGATGGTCGCCGAGGGCAGCATGCCCAGCGATCCGGTGATCACAGCCGACTCATCGGAGAGAATGTCGCCGAAGAGATTCTCGGTAAGCACCACATCGTAGTTGCGTGGCTGATTCATCAGGTGCATCGCCATCGCGTCCACATATT
>CAZPEZ010000079.1:0-23133 GCA_964585715.1 uncultured Occallatibacter sp. | reverse complement strand
ACTTCGTCCGCGACAGCATTCGCAACGCATTGGTTTTGTCCCGGCCGGCTGCGGGGGGATCGGGGACCCGGCTTTATCCGGTCACGAATGCCGTGATCAAGCAGCTGTTGCCGGTCTATGACAAGCCGATGATCTACTACCCGCTGAGCACGTTGATGCTCGCCGGACTGCGTGACATTCTGATCATCTCGACCCCGCAGGACACGCCTCGGTTTGAGGAGTTACTGGGGGATGGGGCCCGCTGGGGCATCAATTTGCGCTATGCGGTGCAGCCCAGCCCGGACGGACTGGCGCAGGCGTTCCTGATTGGCCGCGAGTTTATCGGCGACGATACCAGCGCGCTGGTGCTTGGAGACAACATCTTCTACGGCCAGTCCTTCTCAAAGCATCTGCAGCGGGCGGCGCAGGTCCAGAGTGGAGCCATCGTATTCGCCTACCCCGTGCACGATCCGGAGCGCTACGGTGTGGTGGAGTTCGACAGACAAGGCCATGCCATCAGCATCGAGGAGAAGCCCGAAAAGCCCAAGTCACGCTACGCAGTCACAGGCCTGTACTTCTACGACCGGGACGTTGTGCATCTCGCTGCTGTACTCAAGCCGAGCCGGCGCGGGGAACTCGAGATCACCGACCTGAACCGGCTTTATCTTGACGCCGGCAAGCTCAAGGTAGAAGTGATGAGCCGTGGGATGGCGTGGCTCGATACCGGCACACACGATTCTTTGTTTGATGCGGGACTCTTCATTCAGACCATCCAGCGGCGGCAGGGACTGAAGATTGCCTGTCCCGAGGAGATTGCGTTTCGCCTCGGATACATCGACGCAGAACAAGTCCGGGCCCTGGCGCAGCCGGTGCTCAAGAGCGGATACGGGCAGTACCTCTTGTCGCTCCTGGATGAACCCGGTTACCAGCCGGAGTCCGATGAACTATGAAGATTGAGGAGATCGTGCTGGCGGGAGTCGTGCTTCTTACACCCGAGGTATATCGCGACAATCGCGGCGCTTTCCTGGAAACATGGAATCTGCGCGCGATGAGCGATGCAGGTCTGCCGTCGACGTGGGTGCAGGATAACTACTCCCTCTCGAAGAAGAACGTCCTGCGTGGCCTTCACTATCAGGTGACGCAGCCGCAGGGCAAGCTGGTTCG
Organism: uncultured Occallatibacter sp.; assembly: GCA_964585715.1. Lineage (GTDB taxonomy): Bacteria > Acidobacteriota > Terriglobia > Terriglobales > Acidobacteriaceae > Telmatobacter. Next base: position 21,990 of record CAZPEZ010000079.1, on the reverse strand, counting down.
GGTGACGCACGGTGCGGTGCTTGATGTAGTGGTTGACCTGCGCCGCAGCTCGCCCACGTTCGGAAAACATGCGGCAGTTGAACTGGACGGCGAGAGCGGCCGGATGCTCTGGATTCCGGCCGGCTTTGGCCATGGGTTTCTGGTCCTGAGCGATGTTGCAGGCTTCGCCTACAAGGTCACGGATTACTATTCGCCCGCAGGCGAGCGCACGATTCTCTGGAATGACAAGGATCTGGCGATTCCCTGGCCAGTTCGGGCAGATCAGGCCATCGTCTCGGAGAAGGACCAGCGCGGCGAGGCCTTCCGTGGAGCGCAGGTCTTTGCATGAGCGCTCCTCCTCACATCGTGATTCTTGGTTCGGCGGGGCAACTTGGTACGGAGCTGCAGCGCAGCTTTTCAACCCTCGGCCAAGTCCTGGCGTGGGACAAACAGCGCTTCGACTTGTCGAATCCTGATCAGGTGCGCGCCGCGGTTCGCGAGTGCGCGCCGCATATCATCCTCAATGCAGCGGCGTATACCGCAGTGGACCGCGCTGAATCCGAGGCGGACCTGGCAATGGCAGTGAACGCGAAGGCCCCCGAGGTCCTGGCGGAAGAGGCGAAGCGTATCGGCGCCTTGCTCGTCCACTATTCGACGGACTATGTTTTTGACGGAACGAAGTCAGGAGCGTGGGAAGAGACCGACGCACCGAATCCGTTGAGCGTGTATGGAGCAAGCAAACTGGCCGGCGAGCAGGCTATCGCTGCTGCAGGTGGCAGGTACCTGATCTTTCGCACGAGCTGGGTGTACGGACCGCATGGGAAGAATTTTCTGCTGACGATGCTGCGTCTGGGCCACGAGCGTGACCGGCTGAACGTTGTCGACGATCAAATTGGAGCGCCAACAACGTCGATTGAGCTGGCTGATGCCACGCGCACGATCGTGGACGGCGTGATTGCAAGCCGATTCGGTCCCCCGGAGGCATGGGCAGGAATCTACCACATGACCTGCGGCGGTGTTATTTCGTGGTGCGGGTTCGCGAAGGCGATCTTCGAACGCGCTCAGCCGATCCTGAATGGAAAGATAGCCCAGGTCAGCCCTATTCCAACGAGCGCATATCCGACGCCTGCACGCCGACCGCTGAACTCGGTCTTATCGAACGAAAAGCTCTTCTCGAGATTCGGTGTGAGGCTTAGGGAATGGGAGCCGGCACTAGACGCGGTAATGCACCGGTTGGGTGAAGACGCTCTGGACGGCTAGCCCGAGGCTGTTTCGACCAAACGTCCTCGGGCTTGGCAAACAAATACTCAAGCCAGCAGCTTCTTGTAGGCCTGGATCTGGTCTAGAGTCATCCGCACCAAATCGTCGCATTCGTGCCAGGCCGGGGCCGATGGCATGCCTGATGCGAGCAAGCTAGAATTGCCTGTCATTTCGTGGATGCGTACGAGAGAATTTTCCCCGGAGGGACTGAATGCCTGTATCAACAAAAGCGACCAAAGTCTATCGAGGAGCGATCGCCGAGCACGTCAAAACAATCGAGGCGATGGCAGGGCAGCAGGCCGTTTTCGAGAGGATCGCCAACGAGATGAGCCGGGCAGTTCTTGCCGGACGCAAGATTCTCTGGTGCGGCAACGGGGGCAGCGCAGCCGATTCGCAGCATTTAGCCGCCGAGCTGATGGGTCGTTTCAAGTGCGAACGGCAGGGACTGCCTTCTATCGCGATGACCACCGACACCTCGATTCTGACGGCGATTGGCAACGACTACGGCTATGAGCGCGTCTTTCAACGCCAGGTAGAAGCGCTTTGCACGAGAGGCGATGTAGTCGTCGGCATTTCGACTTCGGGAAAAAGCCGCAATGTCTGCGCAGCCCTAGAGACGGCACGCAAACTGGGAGCATTCACGGTCGCTTTCACGGGAGAAGGCGGTGGAGCAATGGCAGGTGTTGCCGATGCGGTCTTCAGCGCTGCCTCAAAAGACACTGCTCGCGTTCAGGAAACGCACATTCTCTTCGGCCACATGCTTTGCGACTGGATCGAGCAGAGCGTGTGCGAGCGCGACGCTGAGATCCAGCACGCTGCACACCGATAGGATCGGTTGTTCCGAGATGCTGAATCAAGTAACTGCATAACGAATCGCTACGCATCGGCGATGGACGGCTTTGTCGTCATCGACGCTCACTCCAGTGAGAGGCAGGCGTTCAGAAACTGGACAGGTCGATAGTGTCCAAGGCGCTCGAAGACCTGTTCCCGTCGCTGCCGCGGGAGGAGTTTCTCGCCAAGTTTGATCGTCAAACCGTTGGACGAGTGACCAAAGGGAGCCGGCCACATCTGGTTCGAACCCAGGAACGAACCGCACAGCTAGAGCACGTTGATCGCCGCGGCGCCTAGAGCGAGTTGCGAAAAGACCTGCGACCAGTTGAGGAAGCCCCGCATGAATGAAGGTCCAAGCGACTTTTCAGGGAAAACGATCGTGTCGCCCGGGTACACCTGCAGATCGAGGAATTGATTGCCCCAAAGTCCCTTACGCGACTCGTAGCTTACGACTTCTCCATCGGCCCGAATGATAAACGACCGGCTGCGGTCTGCATCCTTGGTGAGGCCACCGGCTTGCAACAGATAGGATCGGATGCGCCGTCCACGCGCATAGAGGAACGAATTCTGGTCGTTGACCGCCCCGACTACGTTAATGCTCGCCGGTACGTGTGGGATCACGAAACGGTCGCCGTCCTCGAGGGCGATGTCGGGCAGGACGCCCGCTCCGCTGTTATCGGGTTTGAAGGGCAGGACAATGCGCCCGGTGGCGCGGATCTGTCGCAGGCGGTTGATGAGTTCCCGTGCGCTGGCCTGCGCCGCACTCCCGCTCGCAATATCCTGAGCCGAGCTGACAGGCGATGCGGAGATCGCGAGGTTACTGCGCTGAATGCGCATGTCGAGATTCTGAACGTACTCGTCGAGCCGCGCCTGCTGCACCGCGCGGGTTGATTCACGAGTGAACTCCGAACCGTAGAGGTAGGCGTTTGGCGTCAACCCGCCAACGCGCTCCACCAGGGTGCGGAGCGTATCGCCGGATTGGACCGTGTAGAGGCCGGCATGAGCGAATTCGCCTTCGAGTCGCACCATCTTGGTCTGCTGCGCGATGGGAACGCGAATATCGGCTTCGGAGAGGATCGAGACCACATCGCCCGGCTGAAGCTCCAGATCCTGTGAGGTGTCATGCTGCAGAACAAGCTTGCCCAGATCGAAGGAGACAAGGACAGTCTTCAGCGTGTTCGGATCGAGCCGTTCGATGACGGCGTAATCCCAGTCGATCTCCGGCGCCGCCTGCGTGATCGTTGTTCTTTGCGCATTAATTCCGATGCGAGAAGAGATTTGCGACTGCTCTTGCGCCCCGAGCGATGTGCTGGATGCCCGTTGCTCCGCCGATAGATTCTGCGGTGCAACGGGTTGCCCGCCGTATTCCGACTGGCTCTGTGGAGTTGCGTTCTGGTACGGGGGGTTGTTCTGGTACTGAGGCTGTCCGTACTGATTCTGCGCCTGGCCGTATTGATCCTGTTGATCCTGTGTGGGACTGTACTGATTCTGATTTTGGTCCTGGATGGGCGAACTGGAAACCGCAGAATTGGTCGACGGCGAGCCGCTTTCGGACTGTGGTCGCGGCAAGGAGACGGGGTAATCCCCCGCAGGCTGACGCATGCGGCTGAATCCCGGCGTTGGTTCGAACTCCGGGGCGGGCAGTCCCAGCTGGGTACGCTTCCACCAGTAGTTCCGAGTGATGAGCGAGTCTTTGTCAGGGATCAGCTCGCTGACGCGCATGCCGGTGTGCCATGCGAATCTGCCAGGGTTGGCGATATTACCGCGAATTGTGACGGTTTGCTTATACCTCGGCACAATCGAGAAAACGCGAACGAGGTCGCCGTCGGCAAGATGCGTCGCCAACCCCGTCTGGTCGTAAGCGACTTCCGTTGCCATGCGCTGATCGTGATTCTCGATCCGCTCGATCGAGATACGGGACTCTGCGGCAACCGCGGACGCGCCTCCTGCATCTTTCAGGAGGTCTGCCAGAGATTCGTCGGGCAGAAGCTCGTAGATGGCAGGAACTCGAACGCTTCCTGTGAGGGCGGCCTGTGGTCCGACCGGAGGAATGAAAATCACGTCTCCCGAGAGAAGCCGAACATCGCCCGATTTGTCGCCTCGTATGAGAAAGGAGTAGAGGTCGAGTGTCTTGAGGATAGTGTCGCCCCGGTGCAGCTGAATCTGACGCAAAGATCCCTGGACAGACGGTCCACCGCTGGCGAACAGCGCGTCGATCAGCGTGGTGAGCGAACTCACCGTGTACACTCCGGGACGCCGCGCATCCCCTGTGACATAGACCTGAATGGCGCGGATCTGGCCCACGTCCACTTGAAGATCGAAGTTCCGGTAGACTCGTCCAATGGCCTCGCGCAGATGAGCATCGAGCCCTGACGAGGGCATTCCGGCCACGTGGATCGGCCCGATCTGGGTCACGGGGATGTAGATTTCCCCTGCCCTGTCGACGCGCACATTCGCCTGAAAATTCACCTGCCCCCAGACGCGTATCCGCAGTTCGTCGCCAGGTCCAAGCACGTAGTCGGGTGGGACGGGAGCATTATCCAGGGGCGCGAACGTCGAAGGCACATTGCGGAAAAGATTTGCACCAAAAATGGGTAGAATCTGCCCGGTTGTAGTTGCGATGAACTTCTGAAACTCGGTAAGAGGCTCAGGAGGAGATTGACGGGTGGGCTGTTGCGGACGGTTAGTTTGCTGGCGCGTTTGGGACTCGACGTCGGAGTACTCTCTCGTCTGAGTCTGGGGCTGATTCTGGTTCATCGAGCTTCCCGTGGTCGGAAAGCCCAGAGGGGCATTCAAGTCTTCGGAGCTCTGTCCACTGCATTGAGGACTCGAAGCCAGCAAAGGATCGGAACAGTCCCAAGTGTTAGTGCTGCTTCCCGTAGGGCTATTCTGGGTCTGCTGCGCGCATAACGACGCGGCTAGAAGAAGCGGAAGGGAGACGGGAGAAATGCGCTTGAACATGCGAATGAACGGCGAAACCCCGCGGAAGCGTGAGACCAATACAAAACCCTCCCGCCCCTTACAAACCGCCTGCATTGCATGAGTCTAACATGCCTATCTCAGGCCCCTTTAGAGGACATCGACAGCGCTGTTCCCTGCACACGGAGGCACCCTTTGGATTGCACTGTCTGTTGTGCTCTTCTGCCTGCGCACACGAACCGAAGAAATCGCAAGGTTATGCGTTTCGAGTAATCGCTATTTACTGTTAAGTAAATAGACGCATGCCAATTCGATTTCGGTCTTGCCGGCCGAAATGCGGATTGCGGAGGATTTCAGAAAGGAGAGGTATTCCAGGGGGGGCGCAACTTCGATACTGGTGTTGGGTTGATCAATCAGAGTGACTTACGTCACAGTACATGGAGAGTTTCTGTTTCTAGTTTTTTTCTGGAGAACTTTTCCATCTTAGGCGAGCATGATTAGGGCCACTGATTTGGGAAGGTATTTTCCCCTACGTTACGTTTTATCATTTTTGTAAATCTCGCATATTCGTTGTCTGCTATCCTGTTAGCAAGCAATACCCAAACGAGTCACACGTCAGTGCACTTTTTTTGGTGTTGATTGCAGAGGCGGATAACTCGGATTCGTTTCGTGCAGTCAAACAATGTGGACGTGACGGAATTGGGCGCCGACCTTCCGATTGCGAATTTCCATGAGTGGCTTGTGATGTACAGCAAAACTCCCTGAACGCCTGCTGAACGCGAAGACTGTTTGCGCAGCATCGGACAACCGCAAAAGCAACAGAGAATACCAAAGTATCGATACAAATATTCGAAGTTTGTCACTCTGTGGAGGGTGAATTGAGTCCGAAGTCGCTTCTTCCTGCAACGATTGATGCAGCCCTGGATCGTTCGGCCCTGATTCGAGATTCTGAGGACGTCGCCGAAGCCTTCGAGAAAGTGGGGCGAGCCCGAAAGCAGTCGATGAATCCCCGCTCGTCAATTCACCTTGTCCGAACGCGTGTAAGCGCGTGGTCGCTCTCGTATGCGAAGCGCATTTTTGATTGTGCATGCATCATTCCGGTTGTGCCGCTGCTAGCTCCCTTGTTCCTTATGATTGGTCTAGCGGTACGCCTTACATCGCGGGGACCGGTTCTATTCAAACAGAAGCGCATGGGGCGCAGCGGGCGCACATTCACGATTGTCAAGTTCAGGACCTTAGAGCACCGCGAGAACAGAGCCCATCAGACCGTCACCACCGCAGACAACCAGTCATTTACGCCGGTTGGCCCTTTCCTGCGCCGCTGGAAACTGGATGAGCTACCGCAGCTTTGGAACGTGCTCCGGGGAGACATGAGTCTTGTGGGTGCTCGCCCTAAGCTTCCGGAACATCAAATTGGCGAGCTGCACTGCCGTCCAGGCATTACAGGCGCAGCGACGCTTGCCTTCGCGCGGGAGGAACACTTCCTCGCGCAGTTGCCGAAGCACGAACTCGATGATTACTACCGCGAGAGGATTCTTCCCTTGAAGCATCAACTTGACATTGAGTACATGGCTCGTGCAACCTTCGCTTCCGATTTCAAGCTTCTTGTTGACACGGTGCTACGGCGCTGGGATACAGCCGTTCTGGAAGCTCTCTTACATGGGAAGATTCCGACGGAAAACAACAATCTAGTTGTTCCAGTCATCACGCACGCCCACGTGTCGATCCTGTCGGACGCGGATCTGGCCGTTGAACGGCAATTCACCGAAGCATAATCGTCGCGACTGACCAGGGCAGATCGATCGTCCGGTTTGTGCAGGAACGCAATCTGCTTTTATGGACTGCGTTTCAGCTCGGCGAGGCCATTGGGGCATTAGCGCGATATGCGCGGGAACCACGTCAGTTGTACGCTGCCTGAGGTATCGGTCCGAGAGCCAGATTCATAAATGGGCGCTTTCCATCTCTCATATTGGAGCGTGCCTCGGATTTCAACTTCCTTGCGAACCCGCTTGCAGACGTACCACTCGAAATCGTTCTGCGTAGTACCGCCGGGAATGAATTCGTTGGATGCCTTCGCGTTGCGATACATGAAGTGCACTTCTTCCTGCGGCGACAGATGGTAGGTGAGCCACGCCTGTCCACCCTTGCCCTGACGGCCGATCCAGTCTCCCACCAGAAAGCCCTTGTTCGTCGGACCCTGCCGCTGGACGGATTCCCAGTAGAGAAACTGGCCGTTCTCGAGCGACGCGCTCACGGTGTCAGTACTGGCGCCTTCGATGCGAAGATCAAGATGCTCCAAGCCGGGAAATCGGGCCAAATAGATGCCGGGATGATACCCGGCGCGCCTTGGTGCGCTGACCGGACTGACGTCATCGTGCGAAAGAGAATCGGTGTAGAGCGTAATCCACTTGTTCAGGAAGGGTAGCCGGTAGTTGAAGTCAAAGGTCCCGAAGCGCGCGCCCGGATCGCTGGCCGATAGCTTCTCCGCAGGCGTTACATTTTGAAAGCTGAAGAAGCTGTGCAGGAAAGTGTGCAGTGTGATGGGCTCGTGTCCCTTGCCGCCCCAGATGGTCAGCCGATCGAAGCCGAATTCGAGATCGCGCGTCGGTTTGAAACTCACCTTCTCCATGTGCACCCACGGATCGTTGGGATAAGAGTGCCCCTTCAAACTGCCTACGAAAAAGTCATAGCGAAAAGGGCCTGTGATCCTGGAGAGTCCAGGGATAACCAGTGGATCGACCCGGTTGATCTCGAAATCGTAGATGTCCTCGGCGTTGTTGCTCCACAGCATCGACGCCCCTTTGTCGGGGGCGAACCAGTGGTCGTTTTTGCCCAGCGAAACCTCGTGATGAAGGAGATGGTAGGACAGGTTTGCCTCCATCACCCGTGCATTGGTCGCTGCGGCAATCGGACCTTCCGGGATGGTGTCCTGCTGGGTGACAGGAGCGGTTCCTGCAAAGTTCAAGCTTGTTTCATCAACGCCTGCGAAAATGTCGTACAGTGCAGTCGAGTATCCGGTGGCCGACGGCGCATACTGCGTTTCGCCGCGAAAATACAGCGAGAATCGTCCGCCTTCGGCGTGTCCGCTGAAGCCTATTGAATTGTTGAAGCCGTTCTCGTAGGGCCGGCCGTAGTCGTCGACGATCGTTTGGCCCAAATGGTAGCTGTCGCGCAGCGGCGTGCCGCCGATGCCACGCAGATTTGTATAGACGGTTTCGAGCGTCGCGTGCGGATGCCGTATTTCGGTGGCTCGATCCAGGTCCGGCTTCACCTCCCGCAGAACCGATAGGTAGATCGCACGGGCTTCGTCGTTCCCGGCTTCGGATTCGATCGGATCCGCACTCTCTTCGAGCATGTGTGCAATGCTCAACCGGGTCCAGGGCCGAAGGCCCAGATATGCCGAGTCCAGATAGCCAAGGGCGTGCAGCCGATCCAGCGCTGGGTAAATCCAACTGTCCAGCGGAACGTAGGTGGAACCCTGGTTGTCCGTGTCTTCACCGAAGGAGTAGGAATCTGCGTCGATCGGAAGTGGGGTCTGAGAAGTTGCCTGGGCTTTGGCGCCGAGGCAGAGACCTGCCGACACTACGACCGCAAAGCAAAACAGCGCAAGAAACTTCACCGGCACCTCAGTGCAAGGCAGAAAAATGCGGTCCAATCTTTAGACGTGGAGAACCGGGAGATTCAATCGTGAGCGGTAAAGATGGAGCCGACGATCGGACTTGAACCGATGACCTGCTGATTACGAATCAGCTGCTCTACCAACTGAGCTACGTCGGCGTGCTTCCTCTAGGATTGTACCGTTGTGTCTGGCTCCGGTAAAGTTGAGCCATCGATGGATCACCCGCGAGGCCATCGATCGGGCAGGGAGCGACCCAATGGATCAAACCATCCAGCTTGCGTTCAGAATCGCAATCGTGTGGGCAGCCGGCTTTCTTCTTGCCGTGGCCGTCCGTGCCCTGCTCCCCGATCAAAACGGATTCACGCTCACCAGCCACCAGGGCACTCTCTTTATTCCGTTCAGCCGGGTGGGATTCTGGACCTGTCTTCTGGCGGCGCTCACCGTGACAGCGCTGGTGGTGGGGCGAGCCCTGCTCGCAGACATCGGCTGGGGCAATTTCCGTTAGACCGCGGCGTTCAGCGGCTTCCTCTTTTTTGCGCGAAGGCTCGGCTCACAAACCTGCCAAATCGCTCATTGCGCTTTTCGCTGCGCTGCCCATTGCCCCATGGTCCGTCCCTCGACGCGGATGCGCCCTTTGGCGTTTGGGTCGTCGATCCAGCCATCAATGAAGGCTGTTGTCGGTCCCGGCTTGCCTTCCCGACCCTCGGGCCAGTCGGCTGGAAACGAGATTTCGATGTAGCCGTCGCGCCAGACGCCTGTCACCGGCTTGTCTTTGCCGAGGTCACCGCGCCAGGAGCCGCTCAATCGATCGCCATCTCGCGTCAATTTCAACGTGCCTGCGAACGGCCCGACGTCGGTGGATGCTTTCAGCTCCCATTCTCCTGCGGCATCAGAGCCGTTCTTCACGGGCAGAGCCGTCGCAGGCGTAACCCGGATGTTTGAAAAGTACGACTCTTCTCCGGCATATCCCCAAAGGGACACCACCCCGTGCAGGTTAGAGGTCTTGAGCCCGTCGACCACGAGTGCGGGCTGTGCTTCCTCGTTGAGAGAGAGTCGCGCCGCGCGGCCCGCAACATCGATTCTCATGTGAATCCAGGATTCAGGCGCGATGAGGGCGTAGCTCTCGTAAATAAACGGCCACTCGCGACGCAACCGATACCAGTCATGGTGCGGCTCAGCGGTGTACTGCACCACGTGATTGCGCATCGCCTGATCCGGAAAGATCGCATTCCCTGGCCGAAGATAGAAGAGTTCGTACTCCGAACCATCGGGCTTTCCGCGAAATGAGATTCCGGAGAAGCCCGGCATGCGGACGCCGGGAGGCGTCGTGATCTTCACTGCGAGATCGGCTTCGATTGTTCCATCCTGAAAATCGACGCCCGGCAGAATGGCAAAGCCGGACTCGTCGTTGGACGACTCGGTTGTCACGCGAATGGCCTGACGTCCGAGATACTCGACCGCCTCAAGCTTGACGTGATGTGCCTCAAGAGCGGCTGCATTGGAAAAAGAGACCCCTTGGACCGCACCCGCCTGTCCGCTCAGATGCAGGGGCAGAACGATCGCAAGAAGGGCAAGAATCGACAGAGACCGGACGGCAACTTTGATGAGCCGAGAGTTCACTTGAGCCTCCACGTGGCTGTGATGACCGGATGAAGTATGAGCAAAGAGGCCCTTGAACCGGGAGGGATTTGTTGCGGGGCGGGAAAGACTTGTGACGGGCGACGAGGAATTCTTGAACGAAGTTGGGTCGTGCGAAGTAATGCGGGAGGGAGCTTTCCGCATTGGCGGGAGGGCTATGGGAACCCGAGGAGGTATGGGGGGGCAGAAACGGAAAGAGCCGCCCGGCAACAGGGCAGCTCCTTCCTAGGGAGAATAGTTCCAACGGAGGCAAAGCCATCAGAACTTTCTGGCTGCATACTAGGGGCGGGGAGGCGGGGTGTCAAGATTAAATCAGGTACCAAATAAACCAATTATTTACAATAATTTACGGCGACTGTGGATTTCGCCGACGCCCTTTTAGTTTCGCCGTCCATTCGCCTCAATGCTCCTCGTTCTCGCCTGAATTTGGAGGGTTTTTCTAGGGGTTTTATCTTGTTTTCCACAGAATTGACGCCTTGTTTCAACGCAAGAGCATTATCCGTGCCGATGGTCACCGCTCAAGGTTGAGACTAATGAACTCAGTCTCATACACCGACGACGCTGGCTTGCCGCGCGCCACGCGGTACAAAGCGCGGCCTCCCCCCAAAAACAGTCCCAGAAGAATGGCTGCGAAGGAGCCGACGATGACAAGCTCCGCGATGCCGAGCAGCAGCCTACCTGTCTTGTTGACCTCAGAGTCGGTTGGTTGCGGGATCGAAACGAGCTCCTCCTGGAAGTGAACCGATTCGAGCAGTTTGTGGCTTTCATCGGGGATCGCGTCGCCGCTCACCAGAATCACCAGCGGTCCGCTGCGGCGCACCTCGAGCGATGTCTGATCGGAGTCGGCGAGCGGTTTGGGAAACGCGGGCTGCGCGTGCGATCCAGCTTTGATGTAGTCGCGAATCTTCGTCTCTTCCGCGGCGGCCATCTGCGGCGTGGGGTAGTCGATGATGGTGAGCGTCGCCGGTCCTGAGGACAGCGAGTAATTGGCCGTCACAGCTTCTGCTCCGCGATCGAACCCAACAATCTCCGGCGGCAGCGCGCCTCCCGCGCCGGCATACCCAGCCGGACCGAGCGCGTAGTGCGTTGTCTGCTTGTCAAGCCAAGTCTGGGGGAGGTTGGCCAGAATCGGCGGGGCTATCGCTTTGTTGCCCTGCGGGATCGGCAGCTGTTTGGCCAGCTCACGCAGTTCCGCGGCTGACATGGGGCCCACATGGGAGAAGGTCGCGTCGACAACCGTGTTGCCCTCCCAGAAGAGCGCGCGGTTTTTATTCGACGCCGCTCCAGTGCCGATGTCTTCGCGCGGCCAGCCATTCTCGCGATACAGAGTGTATGCGCCGTACGAGCCGCTCGCGTCATTGAACTGGAGGGCGCGCACGGTGAGCGTTTCGCCGTCGCGCTTGTAACTTGCCGAGGCTGCGCGGAAGAAATCGTACTCCTTCAATGCGGCGGCGTTGGTGCTATCTGTCTGGGTCGCGTCAATCACGATCTTGGGCGGCTCAGCGGCGACCCATCCGGCGAAAGCATCGGGCAACAGGGGCCTGGGTGGCGGCGGCAGTTCGACCTTCACCGAAGGTGAAGTTGACGGGGCCTTGGCCTGAGCGCCAGCGAGGTGCGCTGCAAGAGCCGCCGACCAGATCAGAATTGGAAACCAGCGCCGCAAAAAACTTCTCCTGAAACATGTCCCAGATTTGATTCCCTGAAACGCGTCCCTGATCAGACTACTCCAACGCGACACGAAGCGTAACGCGAGCAGTTGCCCCTAGCGCAACGAGACCATGAGGCAATGCCGCTTCCTTCTTTGACACTGGTGAGGGCGAAAGGGTTCCCTCAGACCGCCGGCGCATCTCCCCCATCGAAGAGCGCTGGGGGTCGAGGCGGAAAGATCACGTCGCCCAGGAGCCGGTAGCGGCCGCCGTAGAAAACAAGCGCAAAATTTCGCACCCAGAGGCTGAGTGGACCGCCAAAGCAGATCGCGAGGAACAACCCGACGGCGACTGCGGCTAGTCCTATGAGCGCTTCGAGAACGATGCCTGCGAATGCGAGGCTGCCAGTGAACATTGTATGAATGCCCACGAAGATGACTGCAAGGGCGGCGAAGACAATCAACATAGGAATCGCCAGAATCATGAACAACGCAATCGCGGCGGCGATGGGGAGAAGGATACGCAGGACTGCGTAGAGAAAGAACGAACCCTTCTCTGCTGCGATGCGGGTGCGGACCTCGGCCCAGGCTTCTCCCGCCGAGGTATCTTCGAGGGCGAAGTGTGGCAGCATAAAATCGCGCAGAACGATGTCGACAGCGATCGCGAGCAGCGCGATCACAAAAATCAGTGCGAACAGGGGTATGAAGAGCGAAAAGAACAATGCAAAATCGAAGCGCTCTCCGGCGTGCGTGGAGCGAAAGACCTGGAACAGACCGACGGCGAAAGGAGCGATCGCCAAAACCGTCAGCACCATGAAAACGAGTCCCACAACAAGATTGAACAGGAAGAAGCGGTTGGCCTGTTCACGATAAAGCGTCCATCCCGGCCGAAGTTCCTTCACCTGGTAGGCGAGGCAATAGAACAGAGAGAAACGCAGGCGAGTGATGAGATAGAAGAGCAGGATGCCGATCGCGAGGGCGAGTAAAGCGCCTGCGGCGATCAGTGCGATCCAACCGGGCGTCAGGCTAAAGCGCGAAAGGCCGGACGAGAGAGTGGAGGACGAAAAACTTGTCGTTGTGAGCGACGGAGAATTAGCCGGTTGATGTGAAGACGAGTGGCTGGGACCCGAGAAGTTGAAGTTGCCCCCGAATCCTTCCGTAAGGACCGCGACGGCACAGAGCTTGAGGAAGGTTCCCCAACGAAACGGGGCGAACAAAAGACGACGCGTACGCTCGATCGCGGGAGAAAGCGCTTCGGTGGCAGTGAAAACGATCATTACGAGCCGCAAAAAGGGAGGACGGCCAAAGCGTAGCACAGGTTGGGGAGAAGGTTCAGTACGGAATCAGGCTTGCGGAACCTTGTTCTCGGCCTTGATCTTTGCGTCGAGTGCGTCGATACGCTTTTTGGCTTCCATGAGGCCGATACGTTCGCGGGTTCGCAGCAGCGCAATGGCGTCGATCTTGCGGCGCTGGATCAACATCGACCGGATCGACGATTCGAGATCGGACGGGATGCCGTCGGTGTGCGCCACGGGCGCAGGCGCCTGTAGACCGGGCTTGATCAAGGCGAGAATCTGCTGGCGAAGCGCCACGTAGCCGTCGCGGCTTCCCGAGTAGGCATAAGCCATGGGCACCGTGCCCTGTTTGGTGTTTAGCGACAGGCGGTAGGCGATGCCGTTGTCGCCGTTTGACGACGCCTCGACGGTGATGTCGTCAATCTCATCGAACAGGATCGTTCCGGACTCGGTCTTGAAGGGCTTGAAACCGCTCCACTGCACCGTGCGCCTCATTCCGTCAAAGGTGAATGTCGTTGCACGAGCGGTGATCACGCCGCAGAGAAGAAAGAACGCCGGAACAAGAAGTCTGAGTGGTTGGGAGATACCGAGCCCGGCCACAAGCGCGGCGGCAATGCCCGTAAATAGAATCGTCATCCACACCCCGCTGTCTTTGACGACAAGGTCGGTCGGCGAATGGCGGACGACGTGCATGGAGGTTTCCTGGCACGACTATCGCACGAAGCGGCGTATTCACGCCCCGACTTTTCTGCGCGGGGAGTAACCGGAGTTTGCCCACCATGCATCGAACGCCGCCAGAGAGCGTTCGCACTGGATGCGATGCCGTTCCTTCTTATCGCGAATCCTGCGGCGTGTCTCTTCGTCGAGAGGCTCCAATAGATCGAAAGTGATGTTCGCCGGTTGGAAGTTCTTCACATCGGCGTGGGTGATGTAGTGAACCAGCGATCCCAGCGCAGTCGCGCGCGGAACTGGCGTCGGGGTTTCTCCGCGTGCAAGAGACGCGGCGTACAGGCCGGCCAGCATTCCCGTCGCAATCGACTCGGTGTAACCCTCGACGCCGGAGAGCTGCCCCGCAAACACTAGCCGTGTGGCGGAGTTTTTGAGGGAGAGCGATTGATCCAGCAGCGCGGGCGCGCAGATATAGGTATTGCGGTGAATCTGCCCGTAGCGCAGAAAGCGCGCGTTCTCCAGTCCAGGGATCAGCCGCAACACGCGTGCCTGGTCGCCCCACTTCAAATGATTTTGGAAGCCGACGAGGTTGTAGCTATCGGCGCGCAGGTTCTCCTTGCGCAACTGCACCACGGCCCACGCCGTTTTGCCGGTGCGTGGATCGCGCAGGCCCACAGGCTTCATCGGACCGAAGCGAAGCGTGTCGCGCCCGCGGCGCGCCAGTACCTCAATCGGCAGGCAGCCCTCGAAATACTCCAGCTTTTCCCACTCCTTCGACTCCGCCGCTTCGGCGGCAAGGAGCGCATCGAGAAAGCGGTCGTACTCCTCGCGCGTGAACGGGCAGTTGATGTAGTCGGCCGTGCCCTTGTCCCAGCGCGCGGCGAAGTACACACGGTTCATATCGATCGAGTCGGCATCCACGATGGGCGAGATAGAGTCGTAGAATGCGAGATGCTCGGAGCCGGTGATGCGCTGAATCTCCGCGCTCAGCGCAGACGATGTGAGGGGTCCTGTTGCAACGATCGTGCCGCACCTCGTGCCGTCCTGGTCTTGGAGTCGGTCCTCGCCAAGTGAAGTCACTTCCTCGCGAATCACGCGAATGTTCGGCTCGGCCGCAATGGCTTCCGCGATCCGCTTCGAGAACTCGACGCGATCGACGGCCAGTGCATGGCCTGCCGGTACCGCTGTTTCGTCGGCGATCCGAAGAAGAGCCGACCCCGCACGCCTCATCTCTTGTTTCAGCAGCCATGGAGCAGTATTCGGCGATTCGCTCTTGAGCGAGTTGGAACAGACCAGCTCGCCGAATTCGATGGTCTGGTGTGCGGGCGTAAGCCGCGGCTCGCCGTCAATCAACGCGCGCATTTCAAACAAATCGACAGAACAGCCCTGGCGCGCCGCCGTCAACGCAGCTTCGGGGCCAGCGAGGCCGCCGCCGATGACACGCAGCTTGACCATTACTTCGAGCCCTTTTGCATTGAACGCGCCAAGCTCGTTGCCGCCCCTAAAGCTGCGTTCGCATCGGCTTCTGCTACATCGACTCCGGCCAGCTTCAGCAGCGCCTCTCCGCCGACCCGCACATTGCGCCAGGAATCGAGGAATTTGGCGCCCATCGCGGCATAAAAGTCGATCGCCGGCGTGTTCCAGTCGAGCACTTCCCATTGCAGTCGGAGACACCCTTTTTCGACCGCGATTGCAGCCACTCTCTCAAGCAATGCCTTGCCCACGCCGAGGCCGCGGAACCCAGGATGGACAAAGAGGTCTTCGAGATAGAGTCCGGGGCGCCCGAGCCAGGTCGAGTAGTTGAAGAAGTAGAGTGCGAAGCCAGCCGGAGCTCTATTCGAGTCGGCTATCAGGCAGAAATAAAAAGGATTAGGGCCAAAGCCGTCGCGCAACAAGTCGGCTTCGGTGGCCGTCACGGCTTCCGGCTCACGCTCGTAGACAGCGAGGGCACGGATAAACTCCAGAATCAAGGGAACATCGGCTGCGGTTGCGGCGCGGATTGTGATCGCCATGCATTCATTCTAGGGCGTGTGACGCTGGCCACAACCAATCCCACAATCGACTTCTACAGTGGACAATAGCGCGAGCAGAAACCTCACGATGTGCACGCACTCGAAGCGCAGGATGCTGTGCACTTGGTCTTGTGCCGGATGGCCGATTGGATTTAACGTGAGTCCTGCGGAACATCAAGCCCCTATGCGAGGTTGATCGGCTAAGAGCGCTTTAAACGGCTCTGCAGCGTGTTGTATTCTTGCCCGTTGGAGCTTGCGTGGACATGCCTTGGACGGAGCCTGACGAGCAATCACGTGAAGATTGCAGTTTTTGATTAAGCCCGCGTGCAGCAATGTTCGCTGAGGCTTCAAGGAGAAAAAGAATGAAGCGCACGATTTCGCTTTTCGCGGGAATACTGGCAGTTGCCCTTGTTCCTGCATTGGCCCAGCAGCCAGCGGCTGCTCCGGCTACTGCGGCAGCCGATAACGGCAAGGTCCATGGTCACATCACGAACCCCACCGGTGCTCCTCAGAATGGCGGTACGGTCGAGTTCCGTCAGGTCATTCATGCGGCTTCCGGTCCCGGACTCAAAGCGACTGAAGCTGGGCAAGGGACATTCACAGTCGATGCCAATGGCGACTACTCAGGTCAGGTGCCTGCGGGAAACTATACCGTGATTTACCGTTCGCCGGAGATGCCTCAGGACAAGCAGGCCGACCAGCTGGAGAACGTGACAGTTGTCGCCGGCAAGGACAACGCCTCCGATCTCGACATGTCGCGCGCGGAATACATCGAAAAATTGCCTGAGGACCAGAAGAAGCAGTTGCAGGAACTTCGCTCGAAGAATGCGGAAGCCATGAAGGCGAACGAGGTGATCAAGAACCTCAACGCAGATCTCAAAGTGGTTGGTCAAGACCTGAAGGACGCGGATACAGCCCACGCCGCAGCCGCTCAGCAGCTGGGTGCATCTGCCGCGAAGGCGGATGTCGACGCCAAGACGACCGAGATCAAGACCGCAAAGTACACCGACGTCGAGACCTTGATGACCAAGGACGCGCAGATGCGGCCGACCGAGCCGGTTCTCTGGGCGTATCTGGCACAAGCGCAGGCGGGCATGAAGAAGTATGACGATGCAGAGACCTCCTACAAGAAGGCAATCGAGTTGGATGCTGCCGCGAAGAAGCCGAATCCGGCCATCGAGGGTATGGCGAACTCCGGCCTCGGCGAAGTCTACGCTCGTCAAGGCAAGATACCTGAAGCCAACGCGGCCTACGATGCGGCGGTCAAGGCGAACCCAACTTCGGCTGAAACCTATCTACGGAACCAGGCGGTCATCTTCTTCCAGACTGGGAATGCCGATGCCCAGGTTGCAGCTGCGGAGATCGCGATCAAGAACGATCCGAACGATGCGCTGGTCTACTATCTGAAGGGCCAGGGGCTCGTGTCCAAGGCAACGGTCGATCCGAAGACGCAAAGGATTGTGCTGCCCGAAGGCTGCGCCGAGGCCTACCAAAAGTACCTGGATCTGGCGCCAACCGGGCCGTATGCCGGCGAGGTACAGGCCATTCTCCAGCAGGCTGGGCAGAAGATCAATTCGAGCTACAAGGCAGGCAAAAAGTAAGCTGCAAAAAAGCGCGGTTGAAGTTTTCCTGGAACGAGAAGCGCCTCTGCAGTCGGGAGGTGCTCTTCGTTTTTGTGCGAAGGGGGTGGCGGCGCAAAGAGAGCTGGCAGCGCCTTCTACAATCCAAGGCATGAGTTCCTCGTTGCTCAGCTATGCCGAAGCCGATGCGGTTGTGGCTTCGCTTGCGCGAGATCTGAGCAAAGTTCGGCCGGCTTCAGAGCGAATTGATCTTGTCGATGCGCAGGGCCGCGTGCTTGCGGAGCCGCTCTTAGCGGATCAGGACCAGCCGCCCTTCGCTCGCTCTACGCGCGATGGGTTTGCGTGCCGTGCGGCCGAGTTTTCGGCGCATGCATTTCTGCGTGTCGCCGGGTTGACCCATGCCGGCGAAGCGCCGCCGGAGCCGCTGCCTTTCGGCGCAGTCTGGGAGATCATGACGGGGGCACCTGTTCCTAAGGGCGCCGATGCAGTCGTCATGATCGAGCATGTGGAGCGCTACAAGAATAGCGTTCGGCTTGCGGCGGATCGAAAGATCAAAGCTGGAGACAATATCGTCGAGCGGGGCGCTCAGGCGCATCGCGGCGATGCGTTGATCGCGGCCGGAGTCGTGCTTGGGCCGGCGCAGATCGCCCTGGCAGCGGCGTGCGGTTACGCCGAGCTTACGGTTTATCGGCGTCCACGCGTCGCGATTCTCACCACAGGCGATGAACTGGTTTCAGTCGAAAATACGCCAGGTCCCGGACAGATTCGCAACTCGAATGCACACATGTTGGCCTCGCTTGTCGCGCAAGCCGGAGGCGAGCCGCTCGTGTTGCCGCGCGCAACCGACACAGCCAAGGCGCTGGACGCAGCGTTGCATCAGGGATTGGACGCAGACCTTCTGCTGATCTCCGGCGGTGTCTCTGCCGGCAAATTCGATTTGGTCGAGCCGGCACTGGCACGATTGGGCGCAAAGTTCCATTTCGCCAGCGTGCGCATTCAACCCGGCAAGCCGCTGGTCTTCGGCGAAGTCCCGCGTGCAGCGAATCCTTCGTTGCCGTTCTTTGGATTGCCAGGCAATCCGATCTCATCGGCGGCGACATTTCTGCTGTTTGCCTCGCAGGTGCTGAAGGCGCTCGCGGGACGCAGCGATACACGGCCGCAATTTTTGGCGGCGCAGCTTGCGAAGGACACCGATCGCAAAGGCAAAACAGGGCTCACGCGCTTCCTCCCGGCTAAGTGCGACTTCAATGCTGAGGACAAGTTCCCGCAAGTCGCAACCGTTCCGTGGCACGGCAGCGGCGATCTGCCTGCCTTTGCGCGCTCCAATTGTTTCGTCGTGATCCCCGAAGATGAGGCGACTCTCGACGCTGGGACGATGGTTCGTGTGTTGATGATCTGAGGATGAGATGACCAAGCCGCATCAGCCCCAACTGCAACTGCCTCCCTCCGGGCTATCGCACTACGACGAAGCCGGCCAGGCCAACATGGTCGACGTGAGCGCCAAGCAGTCAACGCAGCGCACGGCCACGGCCTCGGCGTTCGTTGAGCTATCGGCCCACGTGCTGGCGGCGTTGCCTTCCAATCCGAAGGGCAACCCGCTTGAGGTCGCGCGCATTGCAGGCATTCAAGCCGCGAAGCGGACATCGGAGCTGATTCCTATGTGTCATCCGCTGGCGCTCACGCATGTCGATGTGCAAGCCGACATCGTGGAAGGCGGCGTACGTATCACGGCGACCGCAGCCACAGTCGGTCCCACCGGCGTGGAGATGGAAGCGCTGACTGCAGCATCGGTCGCAGCCCTCACCGTTTACGACATGACCAAGGCCCTGGACAAGGGCATCGTCATTCGCGAGGTGAAGCTCGAAGCGAAGAGCGGCGGCAAGAGCGGCGACTTCGTGCGCGTGTAAGTGCTGACGGAGGGCCCAGTTGGGGATTGCCTGCAGATGCCATGCAACTACAGAGACAGAATCGTGTTCCTACTTGCATGAGTGGTCGCGAGGTGCAACATGACGCACTATCCCCAACACGAAGTTGCCATCAGCGATGCCGACCGCGCAGAAATTGAAGCGATCTTCATTGAGCTCCTGCGCGCGCGCGACGCTGCGCAGAGTGCCTCAGAGACAACCGCATCTTCCTCAATCGAATTTCCCAACCAGCGTGGAGCCCAATGAGCTGCTCCGCTGCAGGCCTATTTGGGTATAGCTGGCGGCGCCGGATGTTCGTGGTCATGATCCGGCGGAGGCACAAACGGGCCTGGATCGAGATGGCCACGATGACACGTCCCGCACGTCACCGGCGTGCCCGAGTTGTCGATCTTGCCGATGTACTGCGTATTGATCTCTTCCACCATCTTGACCATCAGCCGCGCCGTCGCCTTTTCCGGCTTCGAGTCGTCGGCGAAATTCAGCATGGGCCGGCCATCCGGCCGCTTGTGGATGGGGTCAACCGCATGGCAGGTGCTGCACTCCGTGCCCAGCGCAGCTTCCCACTTGTGCATGATCTCGTGTACTTGGTCTCCGGTCATGTCCTTCGGCAGCACCTGCAGATTTGTCGGGGGCGGAGCAGGCGGATGTGCGTGACCAGCAGGCGCCGTAGCGGCCGGCTGTTGAGCGACGGCTACAGAACAGGCGGCGGAAAGCGCCACTGCAAGGGAGCACAACAGGGAAGAAACTTTCAAGCGCAGAATTCCTCTCGAGTTTTGAAATCGATTAGCTCACACTAACAGACGATATTTCTTCGACGGAATCCTACTTAAGATGGACTCGCGTGCCGGTTAAATTCCGCGCACCGGAGACACAGGCGTGCTCCAGAAGGGCGAAGCGAAGCGGCCAGTCGGCCGCGTGCTTGATGCCGATGCGCGCGGTGACCAGCACTTCGCGCACTGTGTAATCGTCGTCGCGCACCTGCAGCGGAGATGAACGATTCGTCATGTCGAGGCCGTTGTGTTCCATCCGCGTCAGGCCCAGCGCCTCGCAGAGACGGCCCGGCCCCGATGTGAGCAGGCGAGGCGGCGCGGTTGCTGGCAGCTCTCGGTTCTTCGCCATCTGCTCCAACCCAGCCACGGGCTCGAGCGCCCGCAGCAGCACACATCCGGCAAGCCCTTCCACCTCACAGGTGATGTTCATACAGAAGTACATGCCGTAGATGGCGTACACATATGCGTATCCTGCAGGGCCAAACAGGACTTGATTGCGGGGGGTTGGCCCGCGATAGGAGTGAGCCGCCGGGTCGGGCGCATCGTTGTGCGGACCGAGATAGGCCTCGACTTCGACGATGCGTCCGGCCATCACACCACTCTTGGTTCTGTGGACCAGCAGCTTGCCGAGCAGGCGGGGCGCGACCAGTTCCGGCGCGCGGTCGAAGAAGGTGCGGGGAAACAGGCGGCCGGGGAGTCGACTAGAAATGTTCCCCTCCGATCATCGTTACCGGCGTTGATCATCACAGGCCCGATCTGTTCCTCACGCAAGCAGCGAGCGAATCTATTCCGTGATCTCTTCGCCACCGTCTTTAGCTTGAGGTTCCGTGACCGAACCATATAGTGCGCGGAATTCTCGTTCAATCTGCCCGAGAATCTCGTGCGCCTTCTTTTGTCCGTTCAGGATCGCCGGCGAATCCGCCAGCGCCATTACAGGCCCCTGGGGCTCGTCCAGCTCGAAATTAATCGAGTCATAGGCCCCAACCAGAACTCTCAACTTGCCGGCAAGCTCGTTGCTGAACACCAGCTGATTTTTTCTCAGAGTTCGTTCAAATCGTTCGCAGGCCTCCATAGCCGCACGTACCTGCTCGGTATGGGATTTACCGAAGTCGGAGGCGCGTTCCGCAGCCAGGCCCCATCCAGCCAGAGGCGGGATGCATTCCTGGATCGCTTCCTCCGCATCCAGGATGCAACCATAGACCTCATTCATCACCTGTGCCCTCTGGGCGTATAGCCATGAGAATTGGGTCTTCAGCTGCTCACTTGTCCGTCGAGCGCTTTCTTCGCGAGCAGCCTTCTCGGTTTCAAACTCATTGCGTAGCTTCTCCAGGCGCACGTCCGCCCGTTCCTTGAGTAATATCTGAACGATCGCCGTCACTAATGCCGATGACAAGATCGAACTGACTGCAATGCTAAGCGTGTCCAGTACCGCACTCACTGTGACAGAACCTCGCAGCGAGAGAGAAGCTAGCCTCTAATTATAGGGCTGCTGTTTCTTGTGAACGTTGCAATGCCGGACGTCTACTTTTGGTGTCTGCGTTGCCTCCTTGTGCAGAGCGGCGACAGGGGTGAGAGATGGGGACGCCAAGCATTGCGGGTTGGTCAAAAATCCGGGCGCAATCCGAGTTACTTTTCTCCTTTATGCCATTCTTTCAACAGCTTCAGCACTTCCTCGGCATGGCCTTCCGGCGTCACCTTGGGGAAGATA
This sequence comes from uncultured Occallatibacter sp., assembly GCA_964585715.1. Taxonomy (GTDB): domain Bacteria; phylum Acidobacteriota; class Terriglobia; order Terriglobales; family Acidobacteriaceae; genus Telmatobacter. The sequence continues at coordinate 140 of CAZPEZ010000079.1, read as the reverse complement.
TGGATCAACGTCTGATCCGGTCCGATCAAAAAGGTTGTGCGCTCGATCCCCCACACCTTCTTGCCGTACATGTTCTTTTCCTTCATTACGCCAAACTGATTGCAGACTTTTTCGTCTACATCAGCAAGGAGTGTGTACGG
>CAZPEZ010000078.1:0-23848 GCA_964585715.1 uncultured Occallatibacter sp. | reverse complement strand
AGCTGAAGCGCACACAGCGCGAGATGATCCAGGGCGACATGGACGCCGAGCAGGCCAAGCGCGAACTGATCGAGGCCAACCTGCGCCTGGTCGTGTCGATTGCCAAGAAGTACACCAACCGCGGCCTCCAGTTCCTCGACCTGATTCAGGAAGGCAACATCGGCCTGATGAAGGCGGTGGACAAGTTCGAATACCGGCGCGGCTACAAGTTCTCGACCTACGCCACCTGGTGGATTCGCCAGGCCATCACCCGCGCCATCGCGGACCAGGCCCGCACCATCCGCATCCCGGTGCACATGATCGAGACCATCAACAAGCTCATCCGCACCAGCCGCCAGTTGGTGCAGGAGCTGGGCCGCGAGCCTTCGAGCGAAGAGATTGCGCGGCGCATGGATATTCCGGTGGCCAAGGTGCGCAAGGTGCTGAAGATTGCGCAGGAGCCCATCTCGCTGGAGACGCCGATCGGCGAAGAAGAAGACTCGCACCTGGGCGACTTCATCGAAGATCGTCAGGCCGTGTCGCCTTCCGAAGCCGTGATCAGCGTGAATCTGAAGGAGTACACGTCGCAGGTCCTGCGTACACTGACGCCGCGCGAAGAGCGGGTGATCAAGATGCGGTTCGGACTGGAAGATGGCTCGGAGCACACGCTGGAAGAAGTGGGCCAGAGCTTCCAGGTCACACGTGAACGCATCCGCCAAATCGAAGCCAAGGCATTGCGCAAGCTGCGTCACCCCAGCCGCAGCCGCAAGCTGAAGGCGTTTGTGGATGGCGTAAAGGAGATGTAGGCACCTGCGGTGCGGCGCTTTTGCGCCTGACTGCCATAGCTCACGAGTCAACGAGTACAGCTCAAAGCCGCGGTCTTCAGATCGCGGCTTTTTGCGGCCTGTTGCCCATTTCGGAGGGACGGCTGGTCATCTGTCACATGCCGATGTGCGGTCCATAAATCGTCCTTGCCATCCCTCTACGCCCTCTGCTAAAACGTTTTTTCTGATACTCCGCCACCTTTTTGCGGAGAGGAGAAGGGGAATAGCAGGCCATGAAGAACATCACGCGCCGCCAGTTCGGCAAAGGGGCAGCAGCCTCTGCCATTGCAGCTTCCGCAGGACTCAGCCTTCCCAAGCTAGCTCGGGCAGAGACGTTCACGTATCCCAAGGGATTTCTCTGGGGCTGCGCGACAGCTGCGTACCAGATCGAAGGTGGCGCAAAGGACGATGGACGCGGACCATCGATCTGGGATACGTTCTCGCACACGCCAGGAAAGACGTTTCACGGTGAGACCGGCGACGTGGCTTCCGACTCCTATCACCACTACAAAGAGGACATCCAACTGCTCAAGTCGCTTGGAGCGACCGTCTATCGCATGTCCATCTCATGGTCGCGCGTCATTCCCGACGGAGCCGGCCAACCGAACCCCAAGGGCCTCGACTACTACAACCGCGTAGTTGATGAGTTGCTGGAAAACCGTATTACGCCCTACGTCACGCTGTTCCACTGGGACCTGCCGCAGGCGCTCGATGGCGGGTGGCAGAACCGCGCAACCGCGAAATCGTTCGCCGACTACGCCGCCTATGTGACGCAAAAACTCGGCGACCGCGTCCGCCACTGGATGACGACCAACGAGTTTGTGTGCTTCACCGACCTCGGCTACTCAATCGGACAGTTTGCGCCGGGGCTGAAGCTGCCGCAGGCGCAGGTCAACCAGATTCGCCACCACGGAATTCTGGCGCATGGGCTTGGCGTGCAGGCGATTCGCGCCAATGCGCCCAGCGGCACGCTGGTGGGACTGGCCGAAAACGCAGCGGTGTTTGTGCCGGTCATCGAGACGACCGAGCACATTTTGGCGGCGCGCAAAGCGACACGCATCGGCAATGCGCCGTTCCTCGCAACAGTGATGGAAGGCAGATATCCCGAGGAGTACCTGCAACACGAGGGCGCAAATGCTCCCAGGGTCGAAGAAGGCGACATGAAGGCCATCGGCAGCCCTCTGGATTTTGTGGGGCTGAATATCTACAACCCATCTTATGTGCGCGCCGACAATTCGCCGTTGGGCTTCGCCGTCGAGTCGATGCCGAGCTCGTATCCGCATATGTTCTCGCCTTGGATTCAGATCAGCCCCGAGTGCATCTACTGGGGCGTCCGCAATGTATCCGACCTGTGGAAGCCGAAGGCCCTCTATATCACTGAAAATGGGACCTCATCGGACGATTCGATCAACGCAGCAGGGAACATCGAGGACGTCGATCGCATTATGTATCTGCGCAACCATCTGACGCATCTGCATCGGGCCGTGGACGAGGGCTATCCGGTGAAGGGTTACTTTCTGTGGAGTCTGCTCGACAACTTCGAGTGGGCCGATGGGTACTCGAAGCGCTTCGGCATTCACTACGTGGACTTCAAGACGCTGAAGCGCACACCGAAGCTGAGCGCCACTTGGTACAAGGACCTGATCGCGACGAACACGGTGGTGTAGCTGAGAGAGTCGAGAGGCGCGACACGTCTCTCGTGCCGCTGCGCAGCCCTCGCCTCACGCAGCTCCGTCGATCTCAGCGAAGTCCTCGGCGCTGAGTTGCAAATCCGCCGCCGCAACATTCTCCTCCAGATGCGCCACTTGCGAAGTGCCGGGAATCGGCAGTATGACAGGCGAGCGGTGCAGCAGCCATGCCAGCAGGATCTGGGCGACGGTTGCGCCGTGGTGTGAGGCGATTTGCGCGAGCGTGTGCGCCGAGGGATGATCGGCTTTGAGAATCTTTCCGGCAACGATGGGATACCACGGCAGAAAGGCGATGCCGCGTTGCTCGCACCACTGCAGCGTCTCTTCGTGGCGGCGGTCAGCGAGCGAGTAGCGGTTCTGCACCGAGACAATGGGCACGATCTTCTGCGCCTCCTTAATCTGCGTGGGTGTGACTTCGCTCAAACCGATGTGGCCAATCTTGCCCTGCTCCCGCATCTGGCGCAGAGCGCCAAGCGACTCTTCGAGCGGCGTACGAGGATCGATTCTGTGCAATTGGTAAAGATCGATGCGTTCGAGCTTCAGGCGGCGCAGGCTCATCTCAACGCACTGAATGAGGTAGCCGGCGCGACCGACGTATTCGGTTTTGGCTGGCCCTTGGCGCGTGATACCGCCCTTGGTGGCAATGATCAGACCCTTGGGATACGGGCAGAGTGCTTCGGCAATCAGCCGCTCTGCGATCTCCGGACCATAGGCATCGGCAGTGTCGATCAGGTTGACACCAAGTTCGACGGCCCGTCGCAGAACGCTGCGGGCTTCGGCAGGATCGGCTGGTTCACCCCACGCGCCCTCGCCGACAAGGCGCATGGTTCCGTAGCCCAACCGGTGCACGGGCAGGTCTCCGCCGATCAGATACTCTCCGGGGGTATGGGAAGTCGTCATACAGGCCTTGATGTTACGTTACGCCCGTTGCGAGGTGCCGCAAGGGAACCATTGACCAGCGATTCACGTATGGTTAAATGCAAGGGAACGAGGCAATCGGATGGCGGCAACGGCTTATCCCAACGCGCAGGCAATCTTCTACCAGCAATATGAGTCGGTGCGCCGTGACGAAGTCGTCGGGATTCTGCTGGCGCTGTTTCTCGGCACCTTCGGCATCCACCATTTCTATCTGCGCCGCACCGGGCTTGGCATTCTCTACTGCTGCTTCTTCTGGACGGGTATCCCGAGCCTTCTGGGCTTTCTGGAATGCTTCTTCATGCCCGGACGCGTGCGCGAGTTCAATGCCATTCAGGCCGCGGGCATTGCCGCTGCGCTGGGGATGAGCGTACCGATGGGTTGGCCGATCAACGTGACCGTCAACATGCCGCCCGCAGCCGCTCCTGCGGCGACGGGCCCTTCGCCGATCGGAATGGTACAGCCAAGCTTGGCGCAACCGGGCACGCTGTTCGCCTGCAAGCATTGCCAACGAACCAATCCGCCAGGCGCGCGTTTCTGCGCGGGGTGCGGAACGGCACTATAAAAGCTGGGAGCAGGGGTGGGGGGCGGGACCAAAATGCAAAGGCACGGCTGAGACCGTGCCTTTGCATTTTGTGACTCCGAAAAAGCGCCCGTTAAAACCTCAACAACTACATATTCGCGTGCCCGGACCGCATCGACTCGTTGAACTGCGGCTTGGTGAAGTTGAGTGCTGCTTCCAGCGCAGCCTGATACTCAGGCGCGCGCGCCATCAGCGTCGGGGTGGCTGCAGCATATTCACCGTCGAGCACCATCAGCCCAGCCCCGGCCTCATCACCCGCCATGCGGAGCAGATCCGCCTCGGTCGTGTTCAGATACTGCGCATCGCGCGGGTCGGCAATCCAGACCGGCTTGCCTTCGCCGAGAGCCCCTGAAAGCCAGTAGACCTTGCGCAGCAGATATTCAAGGCGCTCGGGATCGTTGGTCTCAGTAAAGAGAAACTTCTTCTGCCAGCGGCTGTAGTAGCGCGTGGTCACGGGTACCGGCTGGCGATTGCCTGACTTAACGAACTCGAGCTGGCCCAGATCCACGGTCTTGCGAATCGCGTTGTAGACGAACGTCTCCGCATAGGGCTGTTCCATGGCCGGAACGATCTCGGCAAAAGTGACCGTCACCGATGCCGCGACCTTGGCGTGCAGATTGTGCGCGCCGCCGTCGGCCAGATGCATCTCGCCGTGGACGATGTAGGTGTCAGCGCCGGAGGTGGAGCGGTGAAACGGCCATTGGAACTTCCCGAAAGCGATCGGCAATCCGGCGAGCGTCACGTAGCACTCGGGTCGCGGGTTGCGCAGGCGCTTGGCTTCGGCCGCAAGATGCGCCGTCATCTCCGGAAGCAGATGCGACTTGTCAAACTCGAAAGCCTCGCTCAGTTCCAGTTGCAAGGTGCGGCCTTCAACACCCGCGAGACCGAGTTGAAAGCTGGCGGTAGGCTGGCCGTTGAAGTCTTTGCCGGTAGTGGCCGAAAGTACCGTCAGGTCGGCTTGCGCAGCCGCTGTCTTGAGCGAAGAGGCCAACGAATCTTTCAATTGTGCTGCCATAATTGGGGAATCCCTGCCGTGAAATCTCTACTCCTTCATTCTACGGGAGCGGTGTGAAAGGCGCGGAAGGTACAATGGGCATGTGCCGCCTGCAGCGACGACGCCTATCATTCTCGCCGACAAGCTGACCAAGGTCTATTCCGCCGGCCGCATCCAGGTCGCGGCGGTGCGGAACGTCTCCTTTGCAGTGGAAGGGGGCGAGTTGGTGGCCATCGTCGGACCGTCCGGCTCAGGCAAATCCACACTCTTCTATCTTCTCGGCGGGCTGACGCGCGCGACCGAGGGCCGGGTCGTGATTGATGGCGTCGATTTTGCCAGCCTCAGTGACTCCGAACGAACACGGCTGCGCAAACACCGGATCGGCTTCGTGTTTCAGAAGTTCAATCTGCTGCCGACGCTCTCGGCGATGGCCAATATCGAGATTGCCTACGAGATCAGCGGGCGCAAAGAGCCCATGGATCGGGCCTATCTCGATCACCTGAGCGATCTGCTCTCGATCGGGAGCCGCCTGGAGCATCGGCCGTCGGAACTCAGCGGCGGCGAACAGCAACGCATAGCTATTGCTCGCGCCCTGATTGCGCGTCCGGCAATTGTGCTGGCCGATGAGCCGACCGGCAATCTCGACACCAAGAATTCCGATGCCGTGCTTGCCATGCTGCAGCGGTCCAATCGCGAATTAGGTCAGACCACGCTGATGATCACGCACAATCCCGAGGCGGCGGCCATAGCCACGCGCATCCTGCACATGCGAGACGGAGAGATCGTGCGGATCGAAGCGCGGAACGGGGCAAGTACCTCCCCGAGCGCCCTAAACAGCGCTCCTGCCGCGGTTTGACCTGCCTTCCGGGACCCCGGTATACTCATGTCTGCAGCATTGCGGGAGTAGCTCAGTGGTAGAGCATCGCCTTGCCAAGGCGAGGGTCGCGGGTTCAAGTCCCGTCTCCCGCTCCAATTCATGACCAGTGCGCTCCGCCCTGGTCCCAAAGTTCCTTCTGGCGTAAGATTTCCTGTTCAGGGCGCGGTACCCAAGTGGTAAGGGAGAGGTCTGCAAAACCTTTATGCGTCGGTTCGATCCCGACCCGCGCCTCCAAACTTTCCCAACATCATTCGACAGGGCCGGCTTCTCGTGGCGCGAAGCGACCGTTGCCTAGAAGATATCTTTCTCCAGTGCCCCGCCGTCGAGCGCGATCAGCTTCTTCATCGCTTTTGTCATCTTGTCGTGAAAGTCCGGCACGTCGTCGGCTTTTGGTTCGGAAAACAACAGGCGGGCACGATTGCCAATGAGCGTCGCATCGACATGATCCTGCTTGTCGTAGCAGGTACGCGCAGTTTTGCCGGAGACGGAGACCATGGTGAGGCGCACAAGCTTTTCGCGTTGGCGATCGCTGTCGCTCGGATCGAAGACGTCCCAAACCGCGTTGTTGGGATTGAGTCCGCTCAGAAATATGTCGCAGTGGCCAGCGGGCGTCGTCACGGTCAGAGTTTTGTTCGTCTCGTCGTAGCGGACATCGAGATTGTCGTTGATCCCGTCGTTTGGACTCAGGGAGAGCAGTTGGCCGCGAATGTATTCGACCAAGTCCGATTCGGTGGGCTCGGGCTTCGGCGGCGGGGCAGCTTTCTTGTGCGCGGCTGTCTGCGCGCCACCAAGAGAGGCCAGGAACAGAAGCGTTGCAGCACCCATTCTTGCCGATCGCATCACTGTCACCGCGCCTCCTCTCTGTATGTGCTTTGCCGCGAGTATAAATCCACGGCTCCAGTGTGTATTGGCCTGGGTCTGCGCCACCATCGCGAGAGGTTGGCTCCGGTCGGTTCGAAGAGACGGAACTGCCGCCAGCAGACTACGTGTGTAGGGGTGATCGGGCACTTCAATGCCAAAGGATCTGCCCTTCGGTTCGCGCAGTGGGGACGAGAAGTCCAAGAATACCCCGGCCGGTCGCGCTCTTGCCCGATCCGGATTCACCGACAACCCCCGGGACTTCGCCCTCGGCGATTTGCAGGTTCACGCCTTCAACCGCTTTGGTTGCCCCAAAGGCGATGTTCAAATCGCAAATTTCGAGAAACGGCGGCATGAGGGAGTCGTATCGCATCGTCCGGAGAGATTGGCGAAGTCTCTGCCAGAGAGGGCTTTCAGAGATGACCCCTTGCCTGCGTTCGCAATTTTGATTGCATGCGGGCAACACACCTTGTGGGTTGGCCATCTCAATCGCAGGAACGGAGGTATTTTAGGCAATGAAACTGAAGTGGATTGTGCTTTCTCTGTTTGCGTTTTCGCTCGCTTGCCTCGCACCGACCAAGGCAAGGGCCGCAGGCGTACCGGTCGCTGGCGTGCAAGACGACCACCGTGATCACGATTGGGATGCCCCACCGGCCGAGTTTCGCGAGGCGCAGCGCCAGGGCTTCCATGACGGAATCGAAGGCGCGCGGAAGGATTTTGAGAACCACCGCCCCCCGAACGTTGAGAATCGCGAGGAGTACCGGCACCCGCACGTTGCACACGATCTTCGTGAGGATTATCGGGACGGATTTCGCGCCGGATATGATCGCGCGATGTCGCACATGAATAGTCTCCACTACTAGTACTAGGGATCCTGATCGAATCCGGAAAGTTACCGCGACCCGGCCTCCAAGGCCGGGTCTATCTGTTCATGGACATTCTTCGGGTCGGTCCGCTGTCGCGGGGACTCTGGCTCGATACAATCGACATGCCCAAAGTTGGGCAAAAAGGGGCCGTTAAGTCCCAACGACTTTCCAACAACACTCCACCGCACCATCGCAAGAGGAGAAAGAACATGCAAGCAAATCGATTCGCAGTTACTGCAGTTGCTCTGCTCCTGGGATTGTCCGCAGCGCCGATGGCGAGGGCTCTTGCCGCTCAAGAAGGTCCGCCGCCGGGCTATGGCTGGGATGCGCCTCCGCAGGAACTCAATGAACTTCAACGGCAGGGCTTCCACGATGGCATCGAGGGCGCCCGCCGCGACTTTGAAAACCACCGTCAACCAAACGTCGAGAATCGCGACGAATACAGGCATCCACACGTTCCACCGGACGCGTGGGGAGCATATCGCGAGGGATTCCGGCGCGGATACAACCGAGCCATGTCTCACTTGATGGGGGAAGGTGGTCCGGGATTTCAGCCTGCTCCTCCTCCGCCTCCACCGCAGTGGGACGCGTATCCGACGGAGTTCAATGAAATCCAGCAACGTGGATTCCACGACGGCATTGATGGCGCGCGCCACGACTTTGAGAATCACAGGGCACCGGATGTGAACAATCGAGACGAGTACCGGCACCCGCACGATGTTCCTCCCGATATGCGAGAGGCGTATCGCGAGGGTTTTCGACGTGGGTATGACCGCGCAATGGCCCACCTGATGGGGCAGCCCTTTCGCTACTAGTTCGCACGCACGCAAGAAAACCCCGGCGTCAGTGTGCCGGGGTTCTTCTAATCCGTAACTGAGTTCGGAAAGCGTCGCCGATCTCGATCGGATCGGCTTATTGGCTCGAGCCGGTGTCCTCGGCAGGAAGCATCTGATAGCTCACGAAAGCGACGCTCTTGCTGTCAGGTGCCCAATCGGGAACGTTGTCGGTGCCCGATCCGCCGACGAGATTGACGAGCACGCGCACCTTGCCATCCGCAACACTGAGAATACGCAACGCGATATCCTTGTTGGCAGGATGACCGGTAACATCTTTGTTATAGGAAAGAATCAGAACCGATTTCCCGTCCGGCGAGGGATGCGGCGTCCAGTTCTGGTGATCGTCCGACGTGACTTGCTCGGGATGAGTGCCATCGGCGAGCATGCGCCAGATCTGCATTGATCCGCTGCGATCGGAGTTGAAGTAGATGGACTTGCCGTCGGGCGCGTAGTCAGGATCGTCACTGATGCCGCTCCCCGTCGTTAGCGCAGTCTCCGGACCGCCGGCGACTGGAATGGCGTAGATGTTACCGGATCCGTGGCTGGGGCGGGTGAACGCGATGGTCTTGCCATCTGGCGACCAGCTGTGAAAGTAGGAATAGGGGGTTTCTGTGACAAGACGTGGTTCTCCTCCGGAAGAAGGAATAATGTAAACGCGTGTCTCGGGCTTGCCGGGCACGCCGCAACTGATCGCCAGTAATTTGCCGTCCGGCGAAAGACCATGACTGCCCGTGCAGTGTACAGCTGCTCCGGTGTTGAGGAGACTAGGGGACCCGCCTTCCGCAGGGACGGTCCAGAGCTGGCCTTCCCGATCGAAGATGAGAGTCTTGCCATCGCGTGACCAATTGGGTGCTTCAAGGTGCGCGCGTTCGCTCGCGATCACAACGGCACGCCGGAAGTTGTCTTCGATGCCGATGGTCTGGAGAGTGCTGTAGAGCGCGAGCGTGGCTGGTGTGCTCGGCGGCGAGAGCGGGGTCAGATCGACATGTGCGAAGGTGGCCTTCTCCGTCACATCCTTGTTATGTGAACAGACGCCGATGCCTGCGTAGAATGGCCCATCGAAATGGAGGTTGATGGACGTCCCCATCTGATGGAGCGGCTCGCCATGCAAGCTGAGGAACATGGTGATGACGTCGCCGCGCTTTTCCAGCCGTATGCGTTGCGGGGTATCGATGTTGAGCTCGATGTCCTGCGTCGTGGCGCCGCGGTCACGACGATGCTGCAGGGCCGTCATCCCTGATCCATGCTGCGCCGCATCGGCATAGACCCCGTCGGCGTCCAGCGTCTGGCGGAACATCAGCACTGCTTTGCGATGTGGGCTGGGGTTTCCTGTCGATTCAGGAAAGTCGATGTCTGCCGTGAGAGCGAGGTCGCCCGAAACCTTCTTCCAGACGAAGTGGAATCCATCTGTCGTTGACCAGAGATTCGCGCCGGCTGCGGTGACGGTGTAGACCTGCGAGGCCGCGTCGAAGGCGAGAGCACCGGGAGGAACAACACTACCAACGTCTGACTGCCCTTCGAAGATCCCGAGCGTCCCGGGTAGGTCCTGAGCAACGATGACGTTGACGGAGACGACGAGGACAGCCGACAAGATGAGTACAAACCGCGATCGCATGAAGAGTTTCTCCCTCGGACACTGGGCAAGCTTCCTCTCTCATAGGGCGAGAAGGACACGTATAACCTGGGTGCCCGGAACAGTAGACCCTTTTACTACAAAAGGCACACCGTCGGCATCCGCTGGTTCGAGCGACACTAAAACCGGCGTCGGTCTCGGGATATGAAGAGCACGCGGAAAAGCGCGACGCGCTTTAGCTGGCAGTTGCAGTCGCGGGCGCGAGGGCAGGTGCAGAAGCAGCGGCGGGGACGGGCGCAAATTCCTGCAATCTGCGCTTGATGACGCCTTTGCTGGTGGGCAGTTCGTGCAGCAGCAGTTCTGCCGATTGCACCAGTGGATTGGCATGGAACCAGCGCTGCACGACGTTGTCGGAGAGCAGATTCACGACCGCCAGCAATGCCATGCCCTGATGGTGCGCCATCCATTCGCGGGTCAGCTCAGGCCGACGCAACGATCCGGTGTAGTCAGCCGATTCATAGAAGCCATACTCCCCGACCCAGCCCATCGATTCCATACGCCGGAGGTTCCGCAGGGCTTCGATGCAGTCGACGCCCAGCGTAAGGAATGTGGAATAGGGGGAGACGACGGGCCCCGCATTGGCTTCGAACCAGAGCGAGATCTGAGGGATTCCATAGGCGTGGTAGTGATAGTGCCCGGCATCGTCTTTGCGCGCCGAGCCGGACTCCGAAATGCCCCACGGAATGCCCAACGAACGTGCGAAGCCGCGTTGCACACCCACTACCGCGTTTTGCGTGCGCGAGATGAGCGTGTTGGAATAACTGCGCATCCAGAGCGACGGCATCAGATATTCGAACATCGTGCCCGACCATGACAGGAGCAGGTATTGGCCGAAGGCGTGTGCAAAGTCGCGGGCCAGCTTGAACCAGCTCTCCTGACGCAGATCGCCGCGCGCCACCGCGAGAAATGTGGCGATGCGCGCTTCCGACGCAAGCATGTCATAGCACGCTTCATGGGTCTTTTGCTTGGTCGTGTCGTAACCGATGGAAAGAATCTGCCTGTTCGGATCGACAAGAAACTCAAACTCGGTTGCATCGGCGAGCCCCGCGGCTGCTTCAGCAACAGCGCGCAATCCATCGATCAGTGCTTTGAGATTCGCAATGGCTCCCGGCAGCGTCTTGCGCAGTTCCTGGACGAGAGGGTGAAGGTCTGGCTCGCGCACCAGCATGTTCTGCGCGTTGGCCAGGCGGGTGTCGAGACTTTCGGCAAACGCGATACTGTCTCCGATCGAGACGGAAGCGGCACGTCCGAGTCCCAGTTCGGGGACCTTGCGCAGGCTGGCAAACTCCGGCAGCATCCACGGCGCGTAGGTATGAATCAAGCTGCGCGCTGCACCGATTCGATGAGCGGTCTCTGAAGCCCAAAAGGTATTGAGCAATTGCGCTTTGAGCGTATTGGTCGCGGCAGTCAGAGTTTCTTCAGCAGTCTCTAGCCACGCGATCGAGTCGTCCATGGATGCGGCGAGGCCTGGTACGGAAGAGGCAGCGAACTTCGATGGTAGCTTGCCTTGCGTCTGCATCAGGGCCCAGTGTGCGCGGATGCCGCTGAAGAGATGCGGGCCGCATACAGGGCGATCGATCAGGTCCAGCGCCCCCGCGTTCAGCGTGCAAAGCGACGCCACAAGATTGCCACTATCCACCGAGGAGACGAACGGAGAAGTATCCAACGGGCTCAGGGTCTCTGTGTTGTACCAGTTGTAGAGGTGGCCACGGAACTTCTTGAGGCGCGCGAAGGTCGCGAGCGTGTGCTTCGTCAGTTTTACGAATTCAGGAATCGTAAGAAAGCCAAGTTCGCAGGCGGCCTGACGGGCGTTGAGCAGAAGTCCAAGATTGGTTGGCGAAACTCGCGCAGCTTCAAAGAGCTCGTTTTCCTCCACGTTGTCGGGGATCAGATAATTGTGGCGTTCGCCGGCGAACTGATAGAAGTAGCGCCAGATGCGCAGCGCGTGGCCCGTAAGATACCCGCGATCCGCGCCCGTCAGGCGCTGCTGCTGCTCCTGCGGCGGTCTGTTAAGCCAGGCGGTCACCATGTTCGCACACGCCCAGAGAAGCAGAATGGGCGCGGCCACAGAGATGGCTTGTCTCTGCGTCGCGACGTAATAGACAAGAACACCAAGCCCGAAAGCGACGATCGGGGTCCACGCCAGGTAACGATCGACCGGCGTCCGCCGTTTGGATTTGGACTCGGCCTGTGCGGCCGTCTCCCACTCGAGCAGGCGTTCTCCCGTAACGAACTGCCGAACCATTGTCCGGATGATGGCGTCGATGGCGAGCATCATCTGATGTGGTAGGAAGATGAGATTCAGCAGAGTGACGAGAGCACTGTGGCCGAACGCAGCCAATATCTCGCCAGCAGTTTGTTTGTGTTCGCTGGCAAAGTTGCGGCCGAAGGCAAACCCGAGCTGAAAGAAGACCGGCAGAAAGTGAAGTAAGAGAACCGCGATCGTCCAGTAGAGGGGCCCACCCGGTAATGCAAGCCAGCCGGCTACGAAGAGGATTAACAAAGTTGGATCGAGCAGCGATCTTCGCAGATTATCGAAGATCTTCCACCGCGAAACGTAAGAGATCGGGTTCTGCGCAAGCTTGCCGGATTCGTCGGGAACGCGTGCAAACATCCACTGCACAATCTGCCAGTCCCCGCGCACCCAGCGATGCTTGCGACGGCTATAGGCGCTGTAGTGCGACGGGTAGTCGTCGATGAGTTCGACGTCGGTGACCTGGCCTGCACGCGCATAGGCGCCTTCGATCAGATCATGACTCAACAACGCATTGCGCGGGAAGCGGCGGTCGAGGACGGCGTGCAGTGTCTCCACCTCGTAAATGCCCTTGCCGGTGAAGATGCCTTCGCCGAAAAGATCCTGGTACGCGTCTGAGATGGCGCGGGTATAGATATCGAATCCATTCTGGCCAGAGAAAATGGATGCGAGGCGCGAGCGCGAAGAGGACTGCACAGCGATGCCGATGCGCGGCTGCAGAATGCCATAGCCTTCGGTAACGATGCGGCGGCGAGGATCGATAATGGCTCGATTCAGCGGATGGGCCATCGCTCCGATCAGCTTGGCGGCGGCGCCTCGGGGCAACTGCGTATCACTGTCGAGCGTTAGAACGAAGCGCGCGTTGCGCAGCACGTCGACGAAGCCGGCCTTGATAGGAAATGCATCGAATCCGCCTGCGAGCAGTTGATTCAGATCCAGAAGCTTGCCGCGCTTACGCTCCCAGCCCATCCACACGCCCTGGCGGCGGTTGAACATGCGATGACGATGGAGCAGGAGAAAATGCCCACTCTTCGGTGCGCCGTATTTCTCGTTGAGGTCGTCAATCAGACGGATCGCGAGCTCGACCAGAGGATCCGCGTCCCTCTCGCGCGGCTCGCTGACCGCATCGGGCAGATCGGTGAGCAAGGCGAAGTGAAGATTGGGGTCGCGGTTGGCGAGGAAGCGCACCTCGAGATCGTTGACGAGTTCCTGGATCTGGTCCTTATTCAGCAACAAGGACGGCACCGCAACGAGCGTCGTGCAATCCTCAGGGATGCCGTTACTGAAGTCGAACTTTGGCAGCGGCTCGGGATCGTAGAGTGCGCTGATGCTGTTATTCGCTAGATCGACTGCGTCCTGGATCGCCGGCACAATCAGGAACAGGAACGCAAAGATCAGGCCGATGAATCCCTTCGAGTGGGGAAGGACCGGAAAAAGGATCGCGGCGATCAGAAAGATCGAGACGACCTGAATACCGGTTATGTAGAAGTCTTCGCCGTGCTCGCGAATGAATTGGCGCATCCGATCGAGCATGGGTGGATGGAATCCGATGCGGTTCGCGAGCTGCGGGAATCCTTTATCGACAAGGTAGTAGCCGATGTGGGTGCGGCGCAGATGAAGGCGCGGTTCCTCGCCCTCGCGGCCCGCGGCTTCGCGCGCCATTTCCAGAGCAATCTGCGCTACCTGAGATTCACTGCAATCGGAATGACGGGCGACCGACGAGATTCGTTTCCGATAGAGTTCGCGCGACTCGAAGTCCATCTGAGAATAGGCCTCAGCGGGATCCTGCCTCAACGCATTGTCCAACAGAATGAGCGGCTCGATCAGGTAAACCCAGTCGGTATTCGTAACCGTGCGCAAGCTCTTGATCCGCTGCGAGAGCTTCGACTCCGCAACCGATTCGGGTGCGCGGAGAACTGTCAGCACCTCGTCAACGATCATCTCGAGCAGAGCGAATTTGAGAAACGGTGCGATGAACCAGAGTTCTTCGACAGTGAAGGGGTCGCGGCTCTGCGCCTGACGGATGAAGGCAATCAGCGTCGGGCCGGAAAACACGCCATCGACGGTGCGAAGATAAGCAGCTGCCAGCGTAGCAACGCGGGGTTCCTCCTTTTGCGCAGACACTATGCGTGGCAGACGGGCCACGAGACTCGGACGATCGGCAACGGAGCTTACGGCTGTGCGTAGCAGGCGCGGATTCGCACGAACCTCAAGCAGCTCTGGGTGAAATGGGATGGCATAGGGCGACTGGCTAAGGGACACAGGCAACTGCGCCAGTTGCGCTTCCAACTGCTTTAGTGCATTGCGGCGGGTTTCAACGCGAACAAGGAATGTGCCCTTATTGGCGGGACGATGAAGCACATCCCACTTTTCCGTTTCGCGCGCCCCGGCAACGACGCGTTCGAGAGTGTGATCCACTGGCACCGATACCGGCTCCGGAAGTTTTACTGGGTCGCTCATAGAATTCATCGATAGCTTGCCGCCTGCATTTCAAACATGGCGGCGTACCGGCCTCCGAGCGCCATGAGCTGCGTGTGCGATCCTTCCTCCACCAGCTGCCCGCCTTCGAGGACGACGATGCGGTCGGCCATGCGGACAGTGGAGAAACGATGGGAGATTAGAAGGGCCATCTTTCCGTAAGTGAGTTCGGAGAAGCGCTCGAAGACTTCGAACTCACTGCGCGCATCGAGGGACGCTGTCGGCTCATCGAGGATGAGCAGTTGGGCGTCGCGCAGATACGCTCTCGCCAGCGCAATCTTCTGCCATTCGCCGCCGGAGAGATCGACTCCGCCCTCGAAGCGGCGGCCAAGCATCTGATCGTAACCTCCCTGCAACTTCGCAACGACGCCGGCGGCGAGACTCTTCTCTGCCGCGTATTCGATCTCTTCCTGCACATGCGGAACTTCGATGCGGCCAATGGCAATATTGTCGCGCGCGCTCATCTCATAGCGCATGAAATCTTGGAAGATCACGCCGATCTCGGCATGCAGGTCGTCGAGATCGTATTCCCGCAGATCTATGCCGTCGAGCAGGATCTCGCCTTCGGTCGGATCGTAGAGGCGCGTGATGAGCTTGACGACGGTGGTTTTGCCCTGGCCGTTTTCGCCGATAAGAGCCACGCGCTGGCCGGGCCGCAGCGTGAAGTTGAAGTCCTTGAGTACGCGCCGCGTCGTCCCAGGATAGGTAAAGGAGACGTTATGAAATTCGAAGCCTTTGATGATCGGCCTGGGCGTCTTCAGGGCGTTCGGCTTCGACTCAACGCGCGGCTTCATCTCGAAGAAGGCCAGGAGGTCGGTGAGGAAGAGTGCCTGGTCGGCGACACCCGACGCGGTGGAGAATGCCTGCTGGATATTCGCCATGGCCTGCATGATGGCCGTGGTGATCAGGGTAAGATCGCCGATGCTGTAACGGCCCTGGATGGTGCGCCAGATGCTGTAGGCGTATGCACCGTAGTAGCCTAGCTGGCCGAGTATTGCCAGCAGTCCTCCCCAAAACAGACGCCGGCGATTGAGGTTGACGTTCTCCTCGTAGATCTGTTGCGACAGACCCGAGAAACGATTTGTCAGGTACGCGCTCAGATTGAAGAGTTTGAGTTCCTTCGAGGCTTCCTTGCTGCCACCGACCTGGCGCAGGTAGTCCATCTGGCGGCGAATCGGCGTCTGCCGGAAGTTCTTCGCGTACGTGAGAAACGCGAAGTGGCTTTCGCCCAGGAAAGCAGGAATGATACCGGCAACGAGCAGGAAGAGCAGAAATGGCGAATACCAGATGAGAACGACTGAAAACGCAATAGCCGTGACCGATTGCTGAATGAGACGGCCCATCTGCTGGATCATCGCGAGGCGGTCCGTGGCCTGGACACGTGCGCGCTCCAGGCGATCGTAGAAAACGGGATCCTCGTAGACCGTCACATCGAGAGCCGCTGCTTTGCGCATGACCTCTACGCTGACGTGATGGGTATAGCGATCGGCCAGGAGATTGTCGCAGTAGTCCACCGCTCGAGAGAGGATGCCGGTGAGGACGGCGAGCGCCATCTCGCTGCCGACCAGCCACCAGAAGTGTTGCGGAAGCGGCTGGTGCAGGCGGATGCGGTTGACACCGTCAATGATGTAGCGGCCGATGATGCCGATCCCCATGGGAAGGAACGCCGCTACGATACGGAGAGTAATGTTCCAGAAAACGACGGCGGGGCCTGACTCCCAGACAAAGTGCAGAACAGGAGGGACATTCCTCAACGCACGCAGACGATCGCCCCAGGCATTGCTGGGCGCGCCCGGCCCCTGCGTTGGGGGTTCAGCCAAAGCGGGGCTAGGGCTTTCCGATTCGGGGCTCGGCTCTATGTCCAGGCGCGCATCGTGCATGGTTGAGGAGATGCCTCCGTTCGCGGATAAGCGCAATTGCCGGCACACGGTGATTGCCTAACCAAGGGTCCTCTTGACGCTCTCAATGAAGTTCTGCGTCATGAATTCACTACTCTTGCCAGTTGCGATGCGGTGTCGACCCACTTTGTTGTTCGCTGCGATCTGGCTTTTTGGCCCACGCGAATGCGGCCGGTACGCATCGCCGCAAAACTCCCAAATGAAGACGGATGATGAATGAAGGCTTGGGCCGGTTAGGTCTCAGGCGGATACGGCTTGAACCCGGCATTGGCCATTCCACGCTGCGCTTCGGGGTTCTTCATAAAAGTATCCCACACGAAGCCGGTGCGCGCATTCTCAGCCATCAGCATCGTGATGCCCGTATCGATGCCGACCACGTCGGTGTCGTACCACTCGGTGAGAGGGTTGAAGGCATCGACAAAACCATACCGGCACCATGCCTGAGGATAATGATCGTGAATTGTCCGCAAGACCCGCAACGTGGCTCCGGGCAGGAACGGGATCGAGCCGCCCGCAGCCGCGGGAGCGATGGTGCCGTCGATGGGCCCCATCGCCGGTGGCCCGCCCCACACCACATACCCTTTGTCCGAATCCGATGCGGTGATGCCCCAAAGCGCATTGCTGTAGTCGGAGAACTGCGGATTCATTTCGATGCAGAAGCGGCGGTGAACGTCCGTCGCGATAATGGAGTTCTTAAAGTAGTCGGCATATCGATCGCGTTTGCCGCGAAAATCGAACCAGGCCTGCGAGTATTGGTGGACGAACAGCGGCGCGAACGAACCAATGTAGCGGAGCCCGTCATATTCGAAAACCGACCTCTTCCATGCGAACCAAGCGTCGCTCTTGATTGGATGCGAAACCGAGCCCAGCCCGAGCAGATACATCATCATAAGCTCGCTGTAGAGGTCCCAGCGCGAAGGAATGAAACCGGACTCCGGCTTCCAGCCGTGCGAGAGCAGCGTCGTGTCTTCCGAGAGCCAGGTCCAGTCGACGCGATCGAAGATGGCCTGGGCAAGCTGATTGATGTCTTTGTCATGAAAGTGCTGGCGACACATGAGTACGCCGCACAAAAGCATCGCCGTATCGACCGACGAGACCTCGGAGTCCCAGATTCGTTCGCCAGTGTTCAAGTTGGCGAAGTGATAGAAGAAGCCGCGGTGCGTGGGCAACTTATGCCAGATGAACGAGAGTGCTTCCACCACCCGTGCGCGCGCCTCGGGCCGGCTGACAAAACCGCGCTTTTCTCCGATGCAGATAGCGCTAAGTCCAAAGCCGGTGGATGCAATACTGGCTGCAAGCGTTGTATCCGTCGCGCGGACATTGCAGCGGTCCTTTGTCAGTCCCGTGTGCGGATTCGACTGCTCCCAGAAGAAGAGAAAGTTGGCATGCTCCAGTTCGTTCAGGAACTGGTCATCGTCCGAGGAGAGGATCGTCGGCGCAGGCGCGGGCGCAGGGCTCGTATGCTGTCCCGATACTTGCGCGAGAAGCGGTGTCATCCCGGCGCGGGCAAGCGGCAGGGCCAGCGACAGATGCGCCATGCCGCGCATCAATTCGCGGCGCGAATGAGTCGAGTTGTGCACTTCGATTTGTTTGCGAATGTGCATCTCCGATTGGGTATCTCGTACGAATGCCTCCGGCACGAGGCACATCTTACCAATCATTCTATCGATGCCAACCGGTTTCCTATCTGTGAGCAACGACAAGTCGAGGACTGAATCAGCGCACGGTAGAATTGCATCGAACGGTTAGACTTTGATGCGCTGGAGATGGATCGCAGTCGCGGGAAGCGTCGCAGTAATCGCCCTCGTCACGATTGCTGTTCTGGTGGTGCGTGCACGGCGCTGGGACGCGACTCTGATGACCCTGCAAGGAGCGGTCGTGCGCCGCGACGCCGATCCGCAAAGAGCGTTGCCCATCGCCGATGCCCTCATCGTTGCTACGCGCGGGGCCAACACGATCACCACCCGTTCGGATGCTTCCGGATATTTCCGAATCAAGTTTTCGGAGGTAATTTGGCCCGGACAGACCGTATCTCTGAGCTTTCGGCACGACAACTATCAGCCACTTGACATGAATCTGAAGATGGAGTTCCGCTCCATGATGCGGAGACTGTACATCGCAGCCATGGAACCGTTATCTGCGTCCGAACAGACAACAGGTCCCGCCGCGAAGGGAGCCCCCCAGGTTGTCTCGAACATCCGGGTTCGTTATACAGAAAACTTCCAGGCCGATGAGGACGTGGGTAGTGCCGTCAGGACGTTTCAGGTAGTCAATCGAGGCAACGTGCCATGCCACCGGGAAGCGCCGTGCTCGCCCGATGGAAGTTGGAAGGCAGCGAAGGGCTCCATCAGTCTGGATGCCGGCGTCGGAAACGTCTTCCGCAATATTCGGGTCTCCTGCATTGCCGGGCCCTGTCCGTTTACGCGCATCGATAGCAACGGCTTTGAACAGACGAACCGCGCACTCGAGGTTGCGGCGTTGGACTGGTCCGACACCGCGACCTTTCTTCTGGAAGCCGAAGTGGTACACACGACGACCGGCTCCAGCGTCCGGCACTCGTATCCAGTGATTTTCGATCGTACGCTCAACTTCACGGTTCCGCCGACCCAGGAAGGTGTGAGCCTCGAAGCGGAGATCAACGGTGCGCCGATGGTCTTTCCTCTTGGGCCTGACCTCTACCTGAGTTGGGCCACCTGCGCTGCCCGAGCAAGCAGCAATGAAGATAAGTCCACGGCCTATCGCTGCGAGTTGAAGCCGGGCTACCGATTCTGATGTCGGCGCAAGCTTTGAACAGCGAATAGTGCAATTCAGCGACTAAGTCTCAAAGACGACGGCCCGATTCATATCCTGTTCATCTCCGATTCACGATCCGTTGAATGCTGCTCTCTAGGCTCGCTCCATGAGCGCGAAAAAGACTTTTCAAATTGTCGTTCTTTTGGCTGGCCTGTTGATCGCATCCAGTGGCACCCGGGCGAGCGCCCAATATGAGGATGGGAGCCTGATCGGCACCATTCGCGATGCTTCGGGTGCGGTCGTGGCCAATGCGAACGTCACAGTCACCAACATCAACACCGGCATCGTCACCAAGGTCGCTTCCAGCGGCTCCGGCGATTATGAGGTTCCGTCACTTCACGTTGGGGTCTACACGGTTGACGCTGAAGCATCGGGTTTTGCGCCCGCCGAAGCCAAGAACATCACCATCTCCGTGGCTGGACGCACACGCATCGATCTGACCCTGAACGTGGGACAAGCGAACGCGACAACCGTTGAGGTGAGCGATGTTGCCCTGCAGCTTGAGACCGAAACGAGCGAACGTGGAGAAACGATCTCCGGGTATCAGACATCGGCGCTTCCGCTAGTGAGCCGAAACTACTCCGATCTGTTGGCACTGGTCGCGGGTTCGCGCCAGGCGCCTACGGCTGCCACAACCACCGCCGTCACCAGCCTTGTCCGGCAAGGCTCCTATAACGTCAACGGCGAGCGCAGCATGTTCAACAACTACCTTCTCGATGGCATGGATAACAATGCCTATGGCGAGAGCAATCAGGGATTCGACAATCAGATCATTCAGCCTCCGCCGGATTCGATCTCGCAGTTCCAGGTGGTCACGAATAACGAGAGCGCGGAGTACGGGCGGTCTTCCGGCGCCACAATCAACGTGGCTTCGCGTAGCGGAACAAACGAGTTTCATGCCACACTCTACGAGTTCCTGCGCAATACCGATCTGAACGCGTTCGGCTACGTCCATGCAGTGAGCGGGACGCATACATTTCCCAAGCCCGGCTTCAATCGCAATCAATTTGGCGCCGACTTCGGCGGCCCAATCCTGAAGAACAAGTTGTTCTGGTTTGTGGATTACGAAGGCTTCCGCCAAACTCTGACTCCGACGGTTGTGTTGACAGTCCCGACACAGAACGAAATCAACGGTATTCTCGCCGTCGACGTGCAGGATCCCTTCAAGCCTGGAACCTATTACAAGGCCGGCAAATCGATCCTGACTTCGCCGGATGTCAGCCCGACCGCCAAACAGGTTCTGAACTTCTGGTCGCTGCTGCCTTCGCAGTGCCAGATTCCGGCCGGCTCGGCACTGATTAACACCAGCACCGGTGTTGCCACCAACGATTGCGCGACCAATGCCCCCTTCACCGACAACGCGGACAAGGGCGATCTGCGGCTCGACTATCAGCAAAGCCAGAACAGCTCATGGTTCCTGCGCATCAGTGACCGCAAAGAGACAGGCATCAACTATCCCACACTGCCCCTGCCGCTCGACGGCCAGACGAACGGCCGCATCAAGATTCTCGATCGGCAGGTTGCGGCAGGCTACACACACCTGATGGGCAGCAACAAGGTGATCGAAGCCCGTCTCGGTCTCTCCGGTACGCAGGCCGGTAAGTACACCCTGTCGATCGGCGACCACGCGATCGTCATCCCCGGATTACCAACCGACGCAACCGTCGCCGGTGGTCTTCCCTCAATCGGCATCTCGGGCGGCTTCAGCGGTTTTGGCCGCCAGAGCACCAATCCTCAGTGGCAGAATCCTTCTCTGCTCGACCCCAAGGTGAGCTTCTCGTGGGCCAAAGGCCGTCACTCGCTCAAGTTCGGCTACGAGTACGAGCATATCTGGATGGAGGTGCAGGACTCGAATCCGCTGTTCGGTTCATTCACCTACGGACGCGGCTATAGCGCGTGCCCGACTTCGGCAGGAGCTGCCTGCGCCAACCCAACAGCGGCTGCCGATACCTACTGGGCCGACTTTCTGTTCGGCACTCCGAACGCCTATGCGCTCGCCACCTACTTCAAGGCGCACCTTCTGCAGCAGATGGACAGCGTCTATGCGCAGGATGACTGGAAGGTCACGCCGAAGTTGACGCTGAATCTGGGCGTTCGCTGGGAGTACGGATCGCCGTATTCCGAGCAGTACAACAATCTCTCCAACTTCAATCCCGCGACGGGCACGATGCAGACGCTAACCAAGGGGTATACGGGAAGCCAATTCATTACGCCGTACAACGGCAGCGGTGTCTACGGCAGCACGCTCGTCAATCCAGCACTGGGCGACTATGCGCCACGCGTCGGGTTTGCCTATGCGCTGACTCCGTCGGTTGTTGTCCGCGGCGGATACGGAACCAGTTATGCCCACTACACACGCGCCGGATCGGGCGACATTCTCGCGATCGACGCGCCCAACGCTCTGTTCGTTTCAGTGACTCAGCCAACCAGCGCCACCGCGACCGGCTATCGCACCATCGATCAGGGATACCCGCAGGGGCTTGCCACTACCTTCAACCCGGGCACGGATAACATCACCTACATTCCGAAGGACACAAAGGATAGTTACGTCGAGAGCTACTTCCTCGAAGTGCAGAAAGAATTGGCGAAGAACACTCTGATCGACATCGCCTACATCGGGAACCATGGTGTAAAGCTGCAAGGCTTCCTGAACGCCAATCAGGGGAATCCTGCACTGGGTGTTGCGAACCCGACCAACCAGGCGCTCGGTGCTGGATTTGTGCGCCCGTATTCTGGCTGGGGAGGCCTCGTCGGAACGACCTACGACTACGGCGACATCACCGAAGCTCTCAACGAATTCTGGTCTCACTTCAATGCCCTGCAGGTGCGTTACGAGCAGCGGTTCGTAGCCGGCCTGACACTACTCAACTCGTTCACATGGGAGCGCTCGCTCGACAATGCGTCCGCATCGCTGGAGGGCAACACGCCCTCTCCCCAGAATGCCTACAACCTCGCCGGTGATTACGCACAATCGGACTACAATCTGCCGGTGGCCAACGTGACCAGTCTCGTGTATGACCTGCCCTTCGGGCGTGGCCACGACTATCTGTCGGACGCGAATTCAGTCCTCGACGGGATTGTGGGAGGGTGGCAAATCAGCGCCATCAACACCGCCCAGGGAGGCACACCGTTTAACCTGACCTACACGCCCAACGCAGCGAATGTCGTGTCGCCGCAGATCTCGGCGACGTATCGCGGCGCCAACGAGTACCGGCCGAACTTCGTTCCCGGCCAGTCCTTCACCATGTGCCACTCCGGACACTCCTGCCTCAATCAACTGCAGTCGAACGGCACCATACAATACGTGAATTGGTCCGCGTTCACTCTGCCGGCTACCACGGATGCGAACAGCAACCTGATCACTCCCTTCGGCAACTCGCCGCGCAATCCGAGCCGTACGCCGAACTTCTACGAGACCGACCTCGATCTGAATAAGCGCTTCAGCACTCCGTCGGACCGGTTGAAGATCGAGTTTCGCGCGGAACTCTACAACGTCTTCAACCACACAAATCTCTATCTTCCTTCCAGCGGATTCTCCGGCACGCTTTCTACGGCGACCAGCCTCAAGAGCCCAACGGGCGGCGGTGCAATCTCCGGCACCTTTGAGCCGCGCATCGTTCAGTTCGGGCTGAAGGTCCTTTACTAGTGCTGCTTTCTTCCAAAAACTCGCCCGCGCGGTCTTCGCGCGGGCTTTTCTTTGCTCAAGCCGATCCCGTGCCTGGCACTGAACGATCGCAATCGACGCGCTTAGTGTGGATTCTCTTACTATGTATCCGGGAGCCGCAGAATATGTTCACACCGCAACCTATTGGATTCGTTCGCAGCCCCTACTCCGAGACTTCGTCCATTCCCAAAGGGCTAGGTGCGAAGCACGATGCCGAGGGCGTGCTCGAGATCCTTCCTCAGTTCGAAGCGGGATTGAAAGATATTGAGGGTTTCTCTCACCTCTTCGTCTTGTGGGTCTTCGACCATTCCGAGGGTTTTGATCTGGTGGGTGCGACGCCGGTCGATCAGCAGCCGCACGGAGTATTTGCTACGCGGTCGCCGCGACGGCCGAATCCCATCGGTCTCACCGTCGTCGAACTGTTGTACCGCGACGGAGCCAAGCTTCATGTGCGCGGCGTCGATATGCTCGATGGAACGCCGATTCTCGATCTCAAGCCCTATATGTCGAGTATCCCGGCAAAGAAGCTGCGTCGTGGTTGGCTAGCCGAAGCAGAAGCGGCCAGGAAAGCGTGAGCTCCGAACGATTGGGATTCGAGTCCCACGACTTAGGGATCGTGACGATCCGAACTTCCGGTATAATCCCATCAGACACGGAGAGATGGCCGAGTGGCTGAAGGCGGCGGTTTGCTAAACCGTTATAGGGTTT
>CAZPEZ010000077.1:0-23919 GCA_964585715.1 uncultured Occallatibacter sp. | reverse complement strand
CCATGCCATGCTCGCCGCGCTGCGCCTTGTGCTCGGGGTTGTAGCGGAAGTGGATGAGTGTGTTGTGCCGCTGCGATGCCTCCATAATGACGTCGCCGCCGCGCCCGCCGTCGCCACCCGAGGGGCCGCCGCGGGGAACGAACTTCTCCCGTCGGAAGGCCATGCAGCCGTTGCCGCCGTCGCCGGCCTTTACCTTGATTTTGGCTTCGTCAATGAACATGGTGGGAAGAAACAAACCGGGCCCTTACGGGCGATTGCGCGCGAGCAGCACGTCTCTTCAGTGTATCAATCTGCTGGACGGTGTATTTCCCGTTTTGAAACGCATTCGTGGGAGGCGAACCCGGCACCGTTGTCAAGCCGGGGGCAATCGAGTTCGGGCCGGGCTTTCACAACGGAGAGGCACAGCAGGCCGTCGCCTCCGTCGAGGAAACCCCGCCCGGCCGCGTTCATGTGGAGGCTAGCGCCGTGACCAGCCTCGGGCGCAGGTTGCCTGTTACCGAGGACGCGAATATCGATCCGGCCACCAATCCAAAGACCATCACCTACGCGGTTGTCGATGGCAATACTACTGGCCCGATCAAGACACCGCAGATCACCGTGCCGTTCTTCGCCTCGTGGCCCTCTGCCAATTCGTCGACTGGTTTGGCGGGTCGCCTCAATCCGCACTACCAGCAAATGACGGAGATTTTGAGCCGCGCGAATTCAACCTACGAGGCGGCGATTCTGCGCGTGACGCGGAACAGCCGCGATGGCCTGACACTGCATGGCAGCCGGCCCATAGCAGCGGGAAGCGCAAGCAGCCTTGCGCTCCATGCGCGCTGCATCGTGGCGATGCGGCAATGCAGCGATGAAGTCGGAGCTGCTCCCAGGCGCTCCATGCGGGCTTTGTCGACGGAAGCGGTCGCGCCCTGCTCGGCCAGATAATCCTTCCGGCTCCACGCACCGGGGTCGCGATACTCCTTGGGCGGAAACAAGCGCACGACCGCACGAATGCGTTCGCCGCAATGGAAAGCATTGTTCGGAGGCTGCATCTGCTCGGGCCAGCGGACCGTCAATCGCAGGCGCCGCCGGCTGGCACTTGCCGATCTTCGATATCGTTGACGACTTCAATGTTCGCGACTTGGAGATCGATGCGCTGCGAAGGACTTTCGTTTCCCGCCTCGCCCAGGTTGTCCACCTGTTCCGTTCGTAGCGGAGCGGCATCCAACACCGTGCCATCGACTGTACGCAGCAGGCCATCGGAAAGCGTCAGGATATCTCTCGACGGTCCCGGTAGTGGCTCCATCTCTGCGCACCACACACCCAGCAGGCACCAGAGAGCCGCCAAAGAAAGCCACCTGATCGGCTGTGCACAGAACGCCGCGAGGATGCACAGCAAGGCCACCGGTGCAAGCGCAACCAGGACGATGCTTGGCCGCAACCACGTGGTGTGCGATAGAGCAATGCCCAGCGCGAAGAGCCATGCGGCGTGGAATAAGGGAATCACGGTCGGAGAGAGGCTCAGTCCGAGTGAAGCAGACCTGGAGAGAAGGGGCCCGGAGGTAGATTGTTGAACCCGCATGAAGCCAGGAGAATCGTGGCGCGTCGAGCCGGAACAAGGTCAGGCGGGTCGCAGCTTCACGACAGTCTCCAAGTGGAATGTTTGCGGAAACAGGTCGACGAGCGCAAGGGATTCGATCACATAGCTTGCTCCGGTGAGCACGCGGAGATCGCGAGCCAGTGTCGCCGGATCGCAGGAGACGTCGACGATCGCAGGTGCTCCGATGCGTGTCAGCTCCGCCGTCGTCTCGGCCCCGAGCCCTGTGCGCGGCGGGTCGAGGACGATCAAGTCGGGCCGCTCGCTCTTTTGCCTGCGCAGGAACGACAGCGTCTCCGCTTGGATCACCTCGCCGGGCCTGCCTTTCAGGTTCTCGCGCAGCGCCGCGATCGATGCTGGAGCCGACTCCACGGCAACGACCCGTCCGAAGCTCTCCGCGAGTTTGCGGGCAAAAAGGCCGACACCCGCAAACAGATCCCATGCGAGCTTGCCGCGGCGGTCAGCCGAAACTCGTTCCACCAGGGCATCCACCAGCCATCGATTCACCTGAAAGAAGCTGCCTTGGTCGACGCGATAGTCCAACCCTGCGGCGCGGTAGGCGAGGGAGTTTGCGCCCCAGCGAGCAAGAGTGCGAGCTGGCTTTCGATCCCGGTCCTCGACCTGAAGCTCCGCTCCAATGAGCTCCGGCACCCTCACATGCCACGCGTGCGCAAGATCGTCGAAGCGTACTTTGGCCGGACGAGCGATGAAGAGGCTCGCCAGCACGGCGCTTTCGTCCGCATTGCAGAACAGGCTCAGCTCAGTGGGCCGCATTGCCGGCATCGCCGTTGCATGAAGCGCTTCGCGGAACGCCAATGCCGCCTTAATCAGGATCGGCGCGGCGATGGGGCATTCTTCGATCGCAACAACCGCGTGCGATCGGCGTCCGCGATAGCCAGGATTGCCCGCGGCATCGAAGGCCAGGCGAATGCGATTGCGATAGTGCCAAGGCTCGCTCGATAGGACGTCAATCTCGACCGGCAAGGGAACGCCGGCCCGCTCCAGCGTCTCACGCAGAATAGTCAGCTTGAACTTGAGCTGGGCATCGTAATTCGCATGCTGGTAGCTGCATCCGCCGCAGGCTCCAAAATGTTTGCAAGCAGGCGTGATTCGTTCCGCAGCCGGCGACAAGATCTCTTCGGCTTCGGCAGTCGCATAACGGCGCTTCTCCTGCACGATGCGAATGCGTACCTGCTCGCCCGGCAAGGTGAGCGGCACAAAAACAGCCTTGCCCTCGATGCGCGCGAGAGACGCTCCGCCGTAGACCGGCTTCTCAATTTTTACAAGCTGTGTCTTCGGCTCGGTCACTGCTGGCTCATATAGAACAGGCTCAACCGCGGCAGACCGTAGTGCACCAGTAGTTGCTTGGTCACGAACTGGTGTTCCACCTGCCGCAGTTGAACCACGCCCATGCGGCTGCGATACGGCGCCAGTTCGCTTGCGGCGTGTTCCTTCAGACTAACTAACAGTTCTTCCGGTGCAGCGGCTGTGAGGGCGGCAAACAGCTTCTCTTCAAGCACGGTTAGCGTACGTTCCAGCGCC
Source organism: uncultured Occallatibacter sp. (assembly GCA_964585715.1). Classification (GTDB taxonomy): domain Bacteria; phylum Acidobacteriota; class Terriglobia; order Terriglobales; family Acidobacteriaceae; genus Telmatobacter. Next base: position 20,801 of record CAZPEZ010000077.1, on the reverse strand, counting down.
TCCAGGTCATGGCTTGCATCGTTCGAGTGGGATGCCCGAACCTCATTGGCCAATTCACGCAGGCGTGCAGCCGTTGCCAAGCAAGCCTCTCGCGCAAGGGTCGCGGCATCGAGCGCAGTTGCTGCAGCCTTCAGGTGTGCGGCTACGCGTTCATGTTCGAAGCCCGAATCGCGCGGCTCCGCAGCCGAGCCGGCAGGCGTCGCTCCAGCGGATGCTTCGCGCAGCTCTTCCGCTGCGACCATCACCGCCTGCGCGCACCATGCCAGCCCGTTGATGCGGCGCATGCGCCCCTGCTTCTGCCGCGATTCGTACTTGTCGAACGCGGAGTCGATCCCGCGGAGCACCGCTTCCAAAGGCACACCGGCTTCCTGCCAAGTCTCAATCAATGCCCAATCGAGCGTCGAAAGCAGCAGCAACGATCCACGCCGCTGCTGAAAGCGCTCCTCGATTTCCGTAAAGTAGTTGAAGTAGTTGTGCACGGCGCACCTCAATGGGTGCGGCTACGCGGGCGTGCGGTTCGGTTGCGCTCGAAGAGAATCCGCAGGCCATCGAGCGTGAGCATGTCGTCGATCTCCGCGATGTAACGCGAGTCCGCCGCAACCATGCGCGCCAGGCCGCCCGTGGCAATCACCCGCGGCTTGTGGCCCAGCTCCTCAAAGATGCGCTCGAGCACGCCGTCTACCAGCCCAATGTAGCCGTAATAGAGGCCGCTCTGCAGATGACCCACGGTATTCGTCGCGATCACCTTCGCAGGCTTCTTGATGTCAACACGGCTCAGGCGCGCCGCACGCGAGAACAACGCATCGGCGCTCAGACCAAGTCCCGGCGCAATCGCTCCTCCCATGTATTCGCCACGTTCGGAGATGACTTCAAACTTGGTGGCAGTGCCGAAGTCGACGACGATGCATGGGCCACCGTACTTCGCAAATGCTGCAACGCAATCAGCAATCCGGTCCGCGCCGAGTTCCGTAGGGTTGTCGATCAGCATCGGCATGCCGGTCTTTATCCCCGGCTCGACGAAGAGCGGTTCCAAATGAAAGTAGCTCTCGCACACCTGGCGAAGGGTCGATTCGACCGGCGGCACAACCGATGAGATGATGATGTGCGTAACCTGATTCGGCGACATGCCGTGCATTTCAAACAGGTTCACAAAAAACACGCCGTACTCGTCGACTGTCTGCGTGCGATGCGTAGTGACGCGCCAATGGGCGGCGAGTTTGGGAGGATCCACGTCAAGCTCGTAGAGCCCGAGCACCGTATTGGTATTGCCCACATCGAGAGCAAGCAGCATCGTCTTCAGTCTGTCTTCGCGGCGCGAATGCCGCCCGTCTGCACGGTTACAACCCCGCTCGCCGTCTTGACGCGCAGGAAACCATGTTCGTCCAGGCCAGCCGTTACACCCGCGCAAGCCTGGGGCCCATGCACCTCGACCTGCCGGTTCCACAGCCATGTCGAGTTCTGCGCCACCCGCGCAGGAATCACCCCACTCACCGCCGGGTTGTGCAGACAGCACGTCTCATTCTGCAGCGATTTTAGCAGGGCGATCAGCAACGACTGGCGGCTCACCGTACGGCTCGACTCCATGTCCAGCGAGGTCGCGGGTGTTGCCAGATCGGCTTCGAATCTCCGCTGGTGAACGTTGATCCCAATACCGACGACAGCGAAGCCGAGCATGTCATCCTCGGTCTTCGATTCCACAAGAATGCCGCCCGCTTTGCGTTCGCCGATGAGCAAGTCGTTGGGCCAACGCAGGTTGACCTTGAGGCGAGAGGAGAGGAAGACAGCATTCGCCGCGGCCAGTCCCGCCGCAAGCGGAAACAGGTGGAGAAATCGCGACGAAACGCCGGAAGGCCTGAGCAGGATGCTGACATACAATCCTTGTCCGGCAGCCGACTCCCATCGATGATCGCCGCGTCCACGACCTGCCAGCTGTTCGTCCGCGAAGTAGACCGAACCGTGCGGCGCTCCAGCGCGCGCTGCTGCCATCGCATCCGAGTTCGTCGATCCCGTGACCGGCGAAAAGTAGAGCTTGCCTGCGTAGATTGTGCCTTGGAGCGCAGCTTGCAGAGCCGCCATGTCATACACGATCAGCTCGGTTCCGCAACGATGGTCATGGAGATGTCGGCCGCCTTGGCCGAGTGCGTCAACGCACCCACGCTGATGAAGTCGACACCCGTCTCTGCGTAGGCGCGTATGTTTTCGAGCACGATGCCGCCGGAGGTCTCGATGGGAATCCAACGCTTTTCCTGGCGAATGCGTTCGACGCACTCTTTCACATGGCCGGGCGACATGTTGTCGAGCAGAATGGCCTCGGCGCCGCATTCGAGGGCGTCTGTCAGCTCCTGCACGGTGCGCACTTCGATCTGCACGCGCTGGCCCTTCTGGCGTCGCTCCAGGGCATGCCCAAGCGCGGTGCGTAGGCCGCCGCCCAGCGAGATGTGATTGTTCTTGATCAGAATGCCCGAAGCCAGATCGAGCCGATGATTGGTGCCGCCGCCGCACAGCACGGCGTACTTCTCAAGCGCGCGCATGCCTGGCACGGTCTTGCGCGTGTCGAGCACACGGGCCTTCGTGCCCTGAATCGCGTCGACATAGGTGCGCGTCAGCGTGGCGATTCCGCTGAGGTGCTGCATCAGGTTCAGGATGACGCGTTCGCAACTCAGCAGCACGCGGGCATTGTGGCGAATGACCGCCAGCACCTGACCGGAACGTGCACGCACTCCGTCAAAGATCTCCGGGTGGCTGACGACTTCGAAGCGTGTGTGGGTTTCGGGATGGTGATCGAGGCGCGCGAAGATCTCGAGCAGGCGGGGAATCGCTCCCAGGCCAGCGACCACCATCTCCTGCCGGGCGAGAATCGACGCCGAGGCGCGCAGGTTGGGATCGATCGTCACGTTGGTGGTGGCATCCTGGGCGGCCTTGTCTTCCAGCAGGGCCTGCTCCAGCAATGCGTCGATGCGGCTGCTCTTCCAGTCCATTTATGCCCGTTGTTGCGATTGAATTTGCCGAAGAAAGTTATAAATGACCTTCTTTACCCTGTCATCCGCTTCACCCTCAATAGCATGAAAGAGTGATCCGTCGTGGCGGTGGATGACCAGTGAGTACTTGGGTTGCAAGCCCAATTTCTCGACGGCACTTTGCCACAGGCGGTGTTTGCCGTGCGTCAGGCGGTCGATAAAGCCGATCTCACCCAGGTCCGAGAACCACAGAAAGGCGACGATGTTGAGAGCGTTGCGCAGGATGATCCGGTAGCTGGTCAAGAGTACGTATTGAGTTGGATTCCCGTCTTGGCGCAGACCATGCGAGAGGTCGATGAAGGCCAGAGGCCTTTCGCTCGGCTCCATGCGCACGGCCAGAATGACGCGATTGGCGGCGGCATTGAAGTGGGGCGCGCTGTAGCAGCCGGGCAGGTTGCCGAAGAAGAGCGACGGGGTTTGGTCTTTGGGCTCCGCCTCGCCGGACTCGGCACTTTCGCCATAGACACCCGCGACCGCGCTCGGAGGCAGGTCTTCCAGCGGGAGCTGCTCTGGATTCTCGCAGTGTGCCGAGAGCGATTGATAGGCAACCTGGATCAGTTTGAAGTGTTCTTCGGCTTCAACCCGCTGCGCCGGATCCTTCTCGAACCGATCGGGGTGCCAGCGCTTGGCCTCGGTCTTGTAGGCTTTGCGGATCGCCGCTTTCGACAAGCCACGCTGGGTGAGACCGAGGACCTCGGCCTGTTGAGCGCAGTTTGGGCAGACGCAGGGCATGTTTTTCTTTAGCCGCCCAGCCCGTCGAGATCGCGGCGCAGCTTGTCGAGCAATTTCCTTGCCTCGTTCAACTGCTCTTTGAGGCCTTCGACGATATGGGCCGGAGCCTTGGAAGTGAAGCCGGGATTGTTCAATTTGGCTTCGGAGTTCGCGACGATCTGCTGCTGCTTTGCGAAGTCTTTTAGCTTCTTCTCGCGGTCGGCAGGGGCATCAATTCGCTTCTTGTAGACAATTGCGACGTCTCCATCTGGCCTTGATCGCCTTGGCATATCCGCCGGGATTTTGTTTACATATTCGATCGCGCTCACCTTGGCGAGCCTCTGGATAATTAGGAGGTTTGCATTGAGAATTCCTTGCGCGCCTCCGACCATATCGACAATGATTGACGTGGTCGCCCGCTCATCAACGCCGTTTTCCTTGCGGAGGATACGAATGTCCGTAACGACGTTCTGCAGCACCTCCATATCTGAGGCCACGCCTTGTTGTGGCTGCGAAGCACTTGTCGTCGGGTACCTCGTCAGCGCTACCGACTTCGCCGGAGGGTTGCCATCGTACACCGCGTGCCATAGCTCCTCCGTCAGGAACGGCATGAACGGCGAGAGAAGACGCAGCGCCACCTCGAACACCTGCACCAACGTGTTGAGCGCCGTGCCAGTCTTTGCCTTGTCGGCCGACTCAGAAAAATCCAGCCGCAGCTTCACGATCTCCAGATACCAGTCGCAGAAACTGCCCCAGAAAAACTGGTAGATCACGTTGGCTGCATCGTCGAAGCGGTAGTTTGCGAGAGCCTGATTAACCTTCTCGGCGGTTGCATTCAGTTCGGCCACGATCCAGCGGGCTTCCAACGGCGCATTTGGAGTCACTGTCGGCATGACCCCGAGCTTGGATCGGTCGACGGTGATGCCAATCTCTGCCGCCCTATCCACATTCATGAAGATGAATCGCGCCGCATTCCAGATCTTGTTCGCAAACGCACGATACCCCTCGGTGCGCGCCACGTTGAACGCGATATCAGTACCCGGCGAAGCCATCGAGGCCAGCGTGAAGCGCACCGCATCCGTCCCGAACTGCTTCACGATCTCGATCGGGTCGATGACGTTGCCTTTGGTCTTCGACATCTTCTCGCGGTTGGCGTCGCGCACCAGCGCGTGAATATAAACCTCGCGAAACGGCACCGAGTCCTTCAGTTCACGCTTCGACCCATCTGGTAAAGGCACATCGCCGGCGAACCAGCAGCCCATCATGATCATGCGCGCCACCCAGAAGAACAGGATGTCGAAGCCGGTCACGAGCAGGCTGGTGGGATAAAAGGCGTCAAAATCGGCGCGGTTCTCGGGCGTAATGTTCGGCCAGCCAAAGACCGACACCGGCAGCAGGCCCGACGAGAACCATGTATCCAGAACATCCGTCGACTGGGTGATCTCCTCCGACCCGCAATGCGCGCACTTGCTCGGATCGACACGCGCCACGGTCATCTTGCGGCAAACGCCGCAATGCCACGCCGGAACGCGATGGCCCCACCAGAGCTGGCGCGAGATGCACCAGTCGTGGATGTTCTCCATCCAGTTGAGGTAAGTCTTCTGATACATCTCCGGCGTGAACTTGATGTGGCCATCTTTAACCGCGGCGATGGCCAGTTCCGCCATCGAAGCACCACAGCCTTCAACCTTCTTGTTGACGGCGATGAACCACTGCAGCGACAGCCGCGGCTCGACCACCGTCTTGCAGCGGTCGCAGTGGCCCACGTTGTGCACGTGGTCCTTGATGCCGGCTAACAAGCCCTGCTCCTCAAGATCGGAAACAATCCTTTTCCGCGCAGCAAAGCGGTCCAAGCCCTCATAAGGCCCGCCTTCGCTATTGATGTGGGCGGTATCGTCCATCACGTTGATCGAAGGCAGATTGTGCCGCTGGCCCAGCGCAAAATCGTTGGGATCGTGCGCTGGCGTCACCTTCACGGCACCGGTGCCAAACTCGCGGCTCACCCAATCATCCAAGATGATCGGAATCTCGCGGTCCATCAACGGCAAACGCAGCTTCTTCCCGTGCAAATGCGTGTAGCGTTCGTCTTCGGGATGAATCGCTACGGCGACATCGCCCAGCATCGTCTCTGGACGCGTTGTTGAAATGGTCAGGAACTCGCCGGAATCGTTTCCATCCGGGCCGAGCACGGGATACTTGATCTCCCACAGGTGGCCCTTGTGCTCGTCGTAGACCACTTCGAGGTCGCTGATGGCGGTCTGACAGCGCGGGCACCAGTTCACGATGTACGCGCCGCGATAGATCAACCCCTGCTCGTACAGCTTGACGAAGGCCTCGCGCACCGCGACCGAGAGCCGCTCGTCCATGGTGAAGTACTCGCGTTGCCAATCGACCGACGCACCGAGCCGCTTCATCTGGCTGAGAATGGTGCCGCCGTAGTGCTCGCGCCACCTCCAGACGCGCTCCACAAACGCCTCGCGGCCCATCTGCTGGCGCGTGGTGCCCTCATTCGCTACCTGGCGCTCCACCAGCATCTGCGTGGCGATGCCGGCGTGATCGGTTCCTGGAATCCAGAGCACTCGGTCCCCGCGCATCCGGTGCCAGCGCATCAGGATGTCGCTCTCCGTGTGCTCGAACATATGGCCCATGTGAAGATTGCCGGTCACATTAGGCGGCGGCAACAAAATCACAAAGGGTTGGCCGCCGGACCGGCCGTCCAGGCCTTCCCTCTCCCTACCGGAACCGGCAGTCGAAGTCGGCTGGGCGAAGAGGTTCTCCTTCACCCAATACTCGGCCCAGTGATCTTCAATGGCGGTGGGATCGTAAGCTTTCGGCAGATCGTGAGGCATGGGGGTTATCGATGAGCCCCCAAACCCTGCAGATACAGCCAAGCGATTCAAACGAGGGGACTACTCTCAACTTTAGCAGAGGCGGCGCGTACATCTCCGACCCGCTCCATGCGTACACAACGAGTTCGCTTCGGCTCCCAAAAGGAAATGCCGCACCGGATTGGCGCGGCATTTCAAATCGTCCTCGGATCCCGACTTAGAACGGATTCAGCTTCGCGAGACCCTTCTTCTTTTTCTTCTTGCTCGAAGACTCATCGCCCAAATCCGTCTTCGGTCCCTTCTTCTCCTTGCCGTTTGCGGTTGTCGGCGTTTGCGGTGCCGCGCCTGGCTTGATGTCGTTTACCTGGTCGGGCGCAGCGGCTGGCGCTTCAGCTGCCGGCAGTACGGTATTCACCGACCCCACCGGTTTGACCAGAGCATTCGGATCGGCTGCTGCTGCTTCACCCGCTGGCGCATTGACAACAGACACGCCCACGCTGGTCCCGCCTTCGGGCGCCGTCATTACCGGAGCGGCAGAGGGCACATCGGTGCGGGGCGGTTCGTTCACGCCTGTCGCCGTCACAGGTGCAGTCGCCGTCGTCGGGTGCCCGGCGCTGGCCGCAGCGGTGTACATCGCTATGTCTTCCTTGGTTACATCCGGTGCGTAGGTTCGCTTCGGATCGTCAAGGCTGGGATCGCCGACGTGCACGGCCTCCACCACAGAGGGACCGTGGCGAATAATGTCGAACGTCTTGTCAGTGAACCGCAGAGGCTGGCGGCTGCGCTCTTCGGCATCGCTTTCGGCGACGGATGCCGCGGCGGGCTCAGGAACGGGACGGTTCATGGCCACCAGGCGGTCGCGGGCATCCTCGACGTGCGGCGCCATCGGATAGCGCGTAATGACCTTGGCGTAGGCTGCCGCAGCGCGATCCATATACATGGCGCGCATACGCTCTTTCACGGCTCCAGGCAGCCCCGGCGCAGCTTGCAGACGGCGAGCCATGCCTTCATACGCATCGCCAATCCCCAGCAATGCCTGGTCGCTCTTGGAGTAGAGGGGATAGGTATCCACCACTGTCTTCAGGCGTGCGATCGCCGCATTAAAGTTTTCCCGGCTATCGTAGTAGAGACCGATCTCCGCTTCGCGCTCCGCCAGCACCTCCTGCACATCGCGCAGCTTCTGCTTGGCGCGCGGAATCAAGGAGGAGTCCGGAAACTGGTTGATCATGTTCCGGTACTCTTCCTCGGCGTGCTCGGTGTTCGCGAAGTCGCGATCCGGCTTCTCCATCTGCTGGTAATAGATGTCGCCCACCTTCATCTGCGCCTCTGCCGCTTCCGGCGCATTGGGGAAGAAGGTAATGAAGTCCTTGTACTCAGCCTCGGCCTGGGTAAGGCCTGCGGCGCCGCCTTCCTTGAACCAGGTATCGCCTACAGCCAGCTTGGCGCGCATCCGGTACTCGGAGTCGGGATAGGTGTTCAACAGGGTCTGCAGAGTCAGTCGGGCCACGTCGTAGCGGCCCTTCTTCATCGATGTCATCGCCTTGTCGAAGAGCACCTTATCGGGCTGCTTTGAGTTGACGCTGGCCAGCGGATTGGCGCTCAGGTCTTCGTTCTTCTTGTGCTTCGGCTTCTTCTCTCTCGCTTCGGCTGTTACCGCCGTCAGAACAAGAACTGCCAACGCAGTGACTGCAAACATCCGGGAAAAACGATTCATACCACCTCAACCTTGAGCTCACAACCGTACGTCAAGCCGTTCGCCCTGCCATGTCCCCTGCCATATCTTTGTACGGGGGACCTTATTCTCCTGCCGCTTTCCGGGCTGCTTGCAACAGCGCGCGCGCGTCTCGTTCCGGTGCGCCGGCCCCAAAGACAGCATTTCCGGCAACCAGCAGCTCCGCACCAGCTTGGACGACTTGAGCCACCGTGTCGTGAGCCACCCCGCCGTCGACTTCGATTTTAAATGCAAGGCCCAGTTCCTGGCGCAATTCCACCAGCCGCCGGATCTTATCGAGCGAAAACGGGATGAATTCTTGCCCCCCAAAGCCCGGATTGACGCTCATGATCAGCACGTGATGCACCATCGGCAGAATATCGATGAGCAGATCGACGCGTGTGGCCGGATTCAGCACTACCCCCGGCTTCATGCCGTGATCGGCAATGTGCATGATCGAGCGGTGCAGGTGCCGGCACGCCTCGTAGTGCACACTGACCCAGTTGGCGCCCGCCTCGGCAAAGGCCGGAACGAACTCGTCCGGATTCTCGATCATCAAGTGGCAGTCCAGAGGCAGCTTGGTCGCCTTGCGCAGGCTCTTCACCACCGGCGGGCCCAGGGTGATGTTGGGGACAAAGTGCCCGTCCATCACGTCGACGTGGATGGTCGTGCCGCCCCCGCGCTCGGCTGCGGCGACCTCCTCGGCCAGCCGCGCAAAGTCAGCCGAAAGAATGGATGGAAGCAACTCGACCTTGTGCACTGTCGTCTCCCCTGCTGGGCCAGTGTATCAACCGCATTTGTCTGATTCGGGGAGATAAGAGGAGGTTTCATCGGGCCGAAACAAGCTGGCACAAGCGCCGCTCAAGTGAACATGTGCAGCGAGGTGCCCGTTTTCTTGTCCCCGGCGGGTCTCTCCAGCTTCTCCAGAAGAATCCGGCTGCGGGCGCGCATCGCCGGCGTGCCGGAGCGTCCAGCTACACGCAGCAAGTCGAGCACATCGGGCAGGAGCGCCCGATCTTGACGCGTCAGGTCGGCCAGCCCATGCAAAGCCGCGGTCTTTACGATCGAGCTCGGATCGTCGAGATACGAGCGCATCGCTTCCGCAGCCCGGCGACACTCCGGCGGGGTGAGTTTGAGCCGAGGCACCACCAGTGCCAGGTTCCAGCGCAGCTTTTTCTCCTTAGCTTCGGCCATCAGCCCCAGAAGAGAGTCCTTCCATTTCTGTGCCTGGGTGGGCCGGTCGCGGGTCACTCGCTCCAACGCATCGGCAGCGCGGTTGGCCATGGCGACATTCTCGTCCCAGACGCACTCGATGAGTTGCGCAAGCTTGCGGGGCTGGCCGTCGACCAACTCCACGACTTGCCATACGCGCCCCACGTCGAGCCGCCTGCCGGGCTCGAGCATGTCCCGGATGCTTTCCCGAATACCTTCTTTGGTCGGCATACGATCGAAATTCGCCGCTATTGTCTCACCGGTTCGACGCTTTTTGCTGTGCTGCCGAGCGTTGTAGCAGCTACGCGTCCCACGCCGCGCATGATAGCTTTCGTTGGCCAGCGGTCTTCCGCATCGGGAAAGAAAACCTCGCCGACGCGTTTCACCTCCGGCCGATAGTACCAACGCTTCAACAGCGCGAGGTGCCCTTGGCGAACCACAGCGTTCGGCGCCACTGCGTGGGGCGGACCCTCCAGCTTGCGCAGTACTTCCTCCAAACGCGCTTCGAGTACGCCGCGGGCTGGTTTCGCCGGCGCACCTTCGTTCGTTGACGCGACTTCCGAAGCACCTTCGCTATTCCCTATTCCCTGTTCTCCATTCCCTGGGTTTTCTGGTATCGCTACCAGCGCCATCGGCTGAGCAAACAGCGAACTCGACCCTGAGTGCTCGTTTTGGATTCTCATGCCCAGCATCGAAAACATAACCGGCCCACGAATCCGGCCCTGTTGATACAGGAAGACTGCCACTTCGGCCGCTGGCGCCGCAGGCGCGGATGGCCCCACCGCAGGTGGCGCCGAGGCTTGAAGCACCAGGGCGCGCAATTTGCTCATCGGCTGCACTAGCTCCGGCGCGAGTGCGCGAACCCCCTCCACCTTCTGCACTTGGGTGTGCAAAGCCGCAGCCTTCTCGAACTCAAGATCCGCCGAAGCCGCTTCCCGTTCGCCGCGTAGCACAACCAGCTTGCTCTCGCCACGCGTTGCCAGAAAGCTCTCGACTGCGGCTGACTCCTCGGCGTAACGCTCGTCGGTGCACCCCTTGTAGCAGGGCGCAAGGCACATCTTCATCTCCGAGTAGACGCAGCCCGGGTGGCTCGGATCGGGAGCCAGATCGTCCGTGCAGCGCCTGAGCAGGAACAGCTTCAGGGCCTCTTCCGAAAAGCGCTCCGCCGCGGCACGCGAGGCAAACGGCCCGTAGGCCCAGTCGGCTTCGCGCTGGCTCGGCTTATTGGTCACCGTGATGCGCGGGTAGGGATTGCCGCCAAGGTAGCGAATGAACGCCGGGGCGCGCAGATGCATCCGCTCTAATGCCTTTGCGCCATAGACCTCATGCAGCAATTCAAATTGAAGCAGAAGCGATTGGAAATCGGAGCCCGTAAGTCGATACGCAATGCGCCGCACGCGTCCGGCAAGCTGCAATCGCCGCGGATGCTTCGCCGAAGGCTGCAGCAGCCGCTCGAGCCGGCCGCGCAGATTCGGCGTGCGCCCGATGTACGGCTCGTCCTTCTCGTCCGCGCCATGCAGCGCATAGACCGCCGGTCGTTGCGGCAACTGAACCAGTGCGGCCCTCGCGTCGGCCGGGTCGAAGGCGATGGATTGCATCGCCTGCATACTACGCTCCCGCGATGGTCATGCCGTCGATGCGAATCGTCGGCGACGCGACCGCTCCACGGAACACCAGATCGCTGCCGATGGCGGTCACGTTCTTGAGCATCTCGCGCAGATTCCCGGCAATCGTGATCTCTTCCACGGCATGCGTCAATTCGCCGTTCTCGATCCATAACCCCGTCGCGCCGCGCGAGTAGTCGCCCGTGACGATGTTTGTCCCGAAGCCCATCAGGCTCGTGACGTAGAGCCCGGCTTTGATGTCGCCGATGATCTCCTCCGGCGTCAGTGTGCCAGGTTCGAGAAACAAGTTGCCGCAGCCGACCCCCGGCGTCCCCGCTAATCCTCTTGACGCATTGTGCGTCGATTTCATGCCCAGCTTGCGAGCCGTATAGGTGTTCAGCAGATAGGTCTGCAGCACGCCGTTCTCGACGATGACCGTGCGGCGGGACGGCAGGCCTTCCCCGTCGAATGGCGACGTCCCGAATCCGCCCACCCCCGACGGCAGCATCATAACGTTGTCGTCAATAATCCTCAAATTCGGTCCGGCAATCGTCTCGCCCAGCTTGCCGGCCAAGAATGAAGCGCTCCGCCAGATCGCGTCGCCCGATGCCGCCTCAAAGACCGACCCAATCAGCGACCGGGCCACTTCGGGAGCAAACACGATCGGAACCTGCTGCGTCGGCACCCGCCGCGCGCCCAGGCGCCGTACCGTGCGCCGCGCTGCTTCCGCCCCTACCGATTCAGGGCTTTCGAGCAGTGCGAAACTCCGTGCGCTCGACCACCAGCCATCGCGCTGCTTCGCGCCGTTGGCGTCCACCGCGATCGGCGCTGCCGAGACGCCGGCATAGCTCGTCTTGTAGCTTCCCAGGAATCCGCGCGAGTTGGCCAGCACTTTGCGTCCGGTGGCCGCGTTAAAGTCGCCGCCATCCGAGTTTGTAATGCGGGCATCGGCCGCCATCGCGGCAGCTTCGCATCTCCGCGCCCACTCGATGCGCTCCGGCCCGGGCAGGGAATAGACGTCGTCGAAGTAGAGCTTCTGGTCATCCTTGATCGCGCCGAACTCCTCACGCTCCGGCAGACCGTTCAGGAGGTCTTCTTCCGTGACCTTGACCAGCTCCATCGCGCCTTCGACCAGTTGGCGAATGCCGTCTGGCGTCAGATCGCTGGTGCTGGCCGATGCCGACTTTTTGCCATTGAACACGCGCAGCCCGAGCGCCCGCGACCCTGACTCTTTCAACGTCTCCACCTGTCCCATGCGCACGCTCACGCCAAATTCGTCGCCTTCGCGCGCCACGGCTTCGGCGTCACTCGCACCAGCCTTCACGGCTTGCGCGACAATGTCGGCCGCAAGAGATTCCAGATCTACGGTAGTGAACTCTGCGGGAAGAACTGTGTCTGCCATGACTACCGCCCCGTCCCGCCCACCGTCATCCGGTCGAGCTTAATGGTCGGCATGCCCACGCCGACCGGCACGCTCTGCCCATCCTTGCCGCAGGTGCCGATGCCCTCGTCGAGCTTCAGGTCGTTGCCTACCATCGACACGTACTTCAGCGCCTCCGGCCCATTGCCGATCAACGTTGCGTCTTTCACCGGCGCGGTGATCTTGCCGTCTTCGATCAGGTAGGCCTCGGACGCTGAGAACACGAATTTGCCATTGGTGATATCGACCTGGCCGCCGCCGAAGTTCACCGCATACAAGCCCCTCTTCACCGAGCGCAGAATGTCCTCGGGCGCATCGTCACCGGCGAGCATGTAGGTGTTGGTCATGCGCGGCATGGGGATGCTCTGATAGCTCTCGCGCCGGCCCGAACCGGTATTCGCCGCACCCGTCAGGCGCGCGGACAACTTATCGGTGAGATAGCCGCGTAGCACGCCGTTTTCGATCAGCACCGTCTCCTGCGTCGCCGAGCCCTCGTCGTCGACATTCAGCGAACCGCGCCGCCCTTCCATCGTTCCGTTGTCCACTACCGTGACCTTCGAACTCGCCACCGGCCTGCCAATCAATCCGGTAAATGCCGACGTGCCTTTGCGATTGAAATCGGCTTCGAGGCCGTGACCGACGGCCTCATGCAGCAGGATGCCCGGCCATCCCGGCCCAAGCACCACCTGCATCTCACCCGCCGGCGCCGGAACAGCGCCTAACTGCAGAATCGCGCCACGTGCGGCTTCCTGGGCCAGGTGCTCCGGGCTCTTGGTCTCGCGGAAAATCTCCAGTCCGCCGCGTCCACCCGCGCCCGCCGAGCCCTTGGTTGAGATCGCTTCATCCTTCGCGATGACAAACACGTTCAACCGGCACAGAGGCTGCGTGTCGCTGGCAAAAGCGCCGTCGGAGGCCGCCACCAGAATCCGCCGCAGTTCTTCGCTGTAGCTGGCGCGAACCTGCACGATGCGCGGATCGAAGGCCCGCGCGGCGCGATCGGCGCGCAGAATTAGCTCAAGGCGCGCGGCGAGGTCGAGGTTGAACCCCCCCAAAGGCACGGGATAAAGATCGCCGACCGGCGTGTCGGTGAATCCCTGCACGGTCTGCTTCGACGGCCCCGAGGCGATCAGCGCCGCAGTTCGCGCCGCATGCAGCAGCCGATCCGGGCTCAAATTGTCGGTGTAGGCGTAGCCGGTACGCTCGCCGGAAAGAACGCGCACGCCGCAGCCGGCGCTCGTGCCCTGGCTGGCCGATTTCACGATCTGCTCATCCACGCCCAGAGCGGTGGATGTTACGGCCTCGAAATAAAGATCGGCATAGTCGCCTCCGGCGGCGAGCGCCTCACCCAGGCAGCGCTCCAGCAGCCGTTCGGTGATGCCAAATTTCTCAAAAAAGTAACGTCGGTGGCTGGTCGCAGTGGAAGCGGGGGAATTCGTCATCGTTCCTTCAGTTTACGCTTTTTTGGCATGCGGCCGGTCCGGCGCCGCGCACGTTGGTTTGCTGGTGCGCCTCGGCCAAAATCGAGCAATATCCAGGCGGGCACATGCTAAATTCTTGCCATGAAGAAGTGGATACTTGCTTCCCTTTTGCTGTTGGTGGCTGCCAGTCCCGCGTTCGCTGCGCACCGGCATCGCCATCATCACCACCACCATCACCACGCCGCCTGATCTCCTTTAGCCGGCGAGTTTCCGGCCCCGAGGCGAGGTGCATTCGAGCACACTCGCCTTTGGCGTTTTTGTGCCTGAACGCCCCACGTTACTCTTTGCGAAACCCGTGTGATGGAGTGGCTACCGCAGGCCTCGAGACTCGTGCTACATTCGGGCCATGAAAAAGTTTGTCCTCCTGGGCTTTCTATTGGCGTTGTTCTCGGTTCCAGCCTTCGCCTCTCACCCTAAGGTCAACCATCCTAAGGCCATCCATCCAGTGAATCCTTATTTAAAACACCCGAAGCACAAGATGCATCGAGGGCACCACGCGAAGGTCTAGTCCTCCGCAAGCAGCCGCGCACCTGAATCCCCGCACCGCCGCTCTATCCTTGTCTGAGAGATTCGCGCTATGACCGATCTCGATTCTCTTCGCTATCCGATCGGACGCTTCAACCCGCCCCCGACTCCTCTTCCGGGCGTGCGTGCGGCGGAGATCAATACCCTGCGGCAATTGCCCAGCCGCCTTCGCGATGCCGTCAAAGATCTCGACGACAGCCAGCTCGATGCGCCCTATCGCGAAGGCGGATGGACAGTGCGTCAGCTCGTGCATCACATCGCGGATAGCCACATGAACTCGTATGTGCGCTTCAAGCTCGCGCTGACCGAAGATTGTCCAACCATCAAGCCCTACGACGAAGCCGCCTGGGCGGAACTGGCCGACAGCAAACAGCCGATTGAGCCGTCGCTGGATCTGATCGGTGCGCTTCACGCCCGCTGGGTCGCGTTGCTCGAAGCAATGACCGACGCTGACTACCGCCGGGAGCTTCAACATCCCGAACGCGGCCGTCAGAATCTCGCCACAACACTGGCTCTCTACGACTGGCATTCACGCCACCATACGGCGCACATCACAGCTCTGCGTGCGCGGCAAGGCTCGTAAAGGCCGCGCTGATCATGGCACGCCTGGGCCCCTCAGAAACGATTTCAGCCGACAAGCTTGTGGAAAGCCTGCATGCTTACCTAGCCGAACATCCTGCCGCGGCACTCCTTGAAGACGGCCACTTGCTCTTCGACATGCGACGCGCCCGTTACTCGATCGGAGAATTGCACGGCCGCTGCCTTCTGCAGCTTTGGAGCGACGAACGCAACCTGATCCGTACTGTGGTTGAGGTCAAGGAGCGCGCGCAATCCTTGCGGCTGACGACCCGTCGCATGGGAGCGGCCAAGCCGCAGATGCTCGAGATTGTTCCCTCCAACGATCGGCGCACCCCGTCCGCACGCGATCCGTCGCGGCGGACCTACCAGCGTTTGCTCGAACGGGTGCTAACACGTAACTTCATCGGATCGAAGGTGGACGGCTTTCGCTCGGCAATGGACCTCGAGCACAGTTTCGGTCCAGCCTATGTGCGCGGACGCCTGTTGCGCGGTACAGCTGCCGATGCGGTGATCGGTGTGGGCGACACGGAGTCGGCGGCCATGATCGACGGCGTCCTCACGCTGGGCATTCTGTGGCTCGACTACTGCCGCCAGCACGGCGACGGCCGGCGCAACTTTGGTGGACTGAAGGTCATCGTGCCGCCCGGAGCCTGCCGGACGACGGCAGAGCGAATGGCCTGGCTGAACCATGCCTCCTCGGACTTTCAGCTCTTCACCCTCGATCTGCGGAGCGAGGAACTCACGCCTGTCGACTGCCGCGACACCGGCAATCTCGAATCGCACCTCGTGCACGCGTTTTCGCCCCCTTGCAGCCATTGAGCGGTGCCAGGCGGGAGTCGACCGGCTGTTGAGCCTTGTTCCCGAAGCCGGCCGCCGCCGCGTCGAAATCAGTGCGCGCTCTGCGAGTGAAGTGTGTCTTCTCTTGCACGGTCTCGAATTCGCCTGCGTGCGTCACGGAGCGTCGTCCGCGTCCTTCGCCCGCGAGAACGAAACATCCTTTGGCGCCGGCGCCAATGAAACGCCGCTCACACCGGAAAACGAAGCGATCTGCCGCGAGCTCTTTGCTCGTCTATTCCAGAGCCGTCGTCCAGATGGCGCCCACACGGACGCACTCTTTCGTCTGCAACCAGAGCGATGGCTCGAATCCCGCGTGCGCGGCAGGATCGTCGATTTGTGGCCGGGCCTGCGCAGCGATCCCATCTATAGTCAGGTGCCTGCTCTCTCTGCCAGCGACCGCGGCCTGCTCGACTTGCTTGCGCTCGATCGCGGCGGACGCCTCAATGTCATCGAGCTCAAAGCCGACGAAGACCTGCACCTGCCCCTGCAGGCTCTGGACTATTGGATTCGCGTGCGTGCGTTGAATCACGATCGGGGCTCGGCTGCCGGCAACGCGCGCCCGTTGTCAGCATTCGAACGCTCCGGCTACTTTGCCGAAGCCGAAGTCTCTCACCTCGCATCTCGCCTGATCCTCGCTGCTCCGGCGCTCCGGATTCACCCAGCAAACGAACCGGTGCTGCGCTATCTCTCCCCGGAGATCGAATGGGAGTTGGTGGCGCTCACCGAGCATTGGCGAAGCGAGCTGAAGGCGGTTTTTCGCAAGCGGAGTGCCGCCGCGCCGAACCAAGAGGTTGTCCCTTTGCCGCGAAGCGACTAGGGTTAGTCTCTTTTAAGAGTTTGATTAAGTGTCAGTTAGGCTCAAAGAACTGCCTCGGTCGATCTGCATGACTGAGTTTTCCGCTCTGGGAACGTGTCCTAAACTGGAAATCGTTTGAAAGCCTTTTCGCCGCGTGTGATATAAATCACTACATTCTCCCCTCGCTGGCAGCACAATCCAGGCATTCGAGCAAGATTGGGCCTGGGTTGGAAGAACAATTTCGACCACAGACAGAAGAGGGGACCATTCCCAATGGGTAGCAGAGCACTTCATTCTCCTGACACCGCCGCAGTCTATCCGGTGCCGACTTTTGAGCTTCGGTTTGTGCCGCTCCGCGATGCTTCCGTGCTGTACTTTCCGGAAGCTCATCTGCAGGAAAAGGACTTCCGCGAAGATGCGCCCGGCTGCGTTCGCGGACTCCGCTTCGCCCTCGCGATCGAAGCAGTCGCAGCGCTCATGATCTACGGAGTCTGGCAACTCTCGCACCTGGTGCGCTAACGCTGGCGAGCGTGTCAAAGCTGAAAACCCAGAATCATCTCAAGGGTCCAAGTTGCTCGGATTTGGCAGAGGCGTTGGGCTTCCAGAAGGGCCCGTTCTCGTAAGCAGCTGCCTCTGGTTCGATGCTTGCTGCTTTAATGCATCCGCTCCAAGGCTCTGTGGCGGAGCTTCCGCCAGTTTCTGAGCGTTGTCCACATGTTGAAGAGCAAGCTGCAACTGGTCTATTGCTGCCTCTGAGTTACTCCACATTAACTCTGTGATTGCGTTGGTGTTACCTTTTGCGAATTGATCATTATTGCAGACAGGATACTTCGCGAAAATGTCCAAGGCCTGGCCGTAGACTCCACGGTCTGCGCTTGGTTCCCCAGTTAAGAAATCGAGATTTGCGCTCATTCTGAGCGAGGCAATTTCATCGGCAAAATTCGTTGCGTTATCCGTCGCCAATTTCAGGAACTCTTTGGCGCCTTGTAGGTCATACGCGCTCTGCCGCGCAACGGCTATCGCATAGTACTCGGTCGCAGAAACCTTGGCCTTGGGAAGGCTCTTCGCAATCTCGGCCGCCTGCCTCACGAGGATGGCGTTTTCTTGGCTATCCAATTGGCTGAGGCCCATGAGTATCCGCGGCACGTTAGCGTATTTCTGCTGGTAGACCAATTCGTCACGCGGAATCGCACTCAATCTCTGCAGTAAGCCGCGCAGTTCCTGACGGGCTGCCTCCACATCTTGCACTTCCTTCTGCGATAGGAGACGAAGGTGGTGCCAAATGAGAATAGAAGCGCCAGAAACGAGATCAGCGTTGAAAGATCCCTGTACCAAGGTTTCTTTTGGCTAGTGAGCCCGATCTGAAGTCCATCTATCTCGCCCTTCATCGTGTCCATTCTCGATGTTATCTCCTCGAAGGACCCCGTGGTTTCAGTCGAGGGCAGGGGTGCCGGCGTATCGGACATAACTCTCCTTCTTTCTGCTTTGGTGAAAGCGGCGGGCGCTACGATGGAGTTGAAATATAGCACGAAACCGTAAATCCAACTCGCGAGTGCTACTGGGAAGCCGAAGAGGAATACTGCTTACTTAACTAACGCTGGAATCAACTAATGCTGAATCTGCTAACTGGCTGAGAAATGCCTTAACGAGTTGACTCCATGCTTATACTGTTTAGATAATACTTACTGGTCGCCAAAGATATGGAATCCGCGTAAGCGGGTAGGTAATACACACATCGCCTTTCGTCGTTGTCGCTACTTCTTCAGCGGCTTCCTCGCGAAATAGTAGAGCGCGTACGCAAGCAGCGCAAACGCCAGCACCGACACCCATGCGTTATCGAGGAACGTGCGGGGGAAGTTGAGCAGGTCGCGGTTTTCGAAATAGGTTGCTTCGACCGCCTTCAGCGCCACTCCGATCAGCCCAGTGATTCCTCCGGCAGCGATCAGACCGGAGGCGAACAAAGAACCCGAAGAGATATCGCCCTCGTCTTCTCCCTCGCCGGCCCGCTTCGCCGCTTGATCGACGAACCAGCGAACGACGCCTCCGACGAAGATGGGCAGCGTGGTGCCAATCGGCAGATAGGCGCCCACGGCAAACGTCAGTGAGCGGATCCCGAGCAACTCGATCGCCACCACCAGCGATACGCCCACCAGCACCAGCCCCCACGGGAGCTTGCGGCTCAGGATTCCGTTGATGACCGTGGCCATCAACTTGGCTTGTGGAGCAGGCGCTGCGGCGCTGCCGATGCCCTGGATCCACTGCACCTCGATGCGGCCGGTTGCGGGCGAGTAGAGATACTTGCCGTCCTGCAGCTCGGATGAGCCGATGGCGTTAAGCACAACATACTCGGACTTCTGGTGGACGGCGGAGTTCTTGTTCGCGTCCATCACCCGAATCTGTTCCGGCAGGTGTTTCGCATCGTTCTGAATTGCGACACCGGGATGAGTTGCATGGAGATCCCACGCTTGCGGGAGAGCTCTGAACTCCTGCAGGCCGGTATTCATCAGGTTCAGCGTCCACCCAATCACTACCGTGGAGACGACGACCCCGATCATCAGCGCGACCTGCTGGTGGCGCGGCGTGGCGCCGATGATGTAGCCGGTCTTAAGGTCCTGCGAGGTGTCACCGGAATTCGAGGCCGCAATGCACACAACGCCGCCGATCGTGATGGCCAGCGCGCCGAACGCCGGCGCCGTCCAGCCCTGGACGAGGAACACCGCAGCCGTCGCCATCAGAGTTGCGATCGTCATGCCGGACACCGGGCTGGCGGATGAGCCCACCAGGCCGACGATGCGCGAGCTCACCGTCACGAAGAGAAAACCGAAGACCGCGACCAGCAGCGCAGCCGCGAGGTTCGCTACCCATCCCACAAACGCACCGGGCACCGGCTTGAATTCGAGAAACAGAAACATGCAGGCAACGATGAGAAGCGATCCGATCAGGACAACGCGCATGGACAAGTCATCCTCTGTCCGAATCGGTTTCGCTTGCGCCGCAGCTGCTCCCGGCCGCATTGTCTTCAAGCCAGCAGACAGCGCGCTGAAAATTGTAGGAAGGGTCTTGAGCAAGGTGATCAATCCTGCCGCGGCCACGGCTCCCGCTCCCATCGGCTTGATGTAGGTAGCCCAGAGATCTCCGGGTCCCATCTGCTCGATGGGAATCTGGCCAGGATAGACCGGATGTCCCAGTTCTTTGCCGAAGAAGTAGATCAGCGGCATCACGACGAGCCACGAAAACACGCCGCCCGCAAAGATCACTCCCGCCACCCGCGAACCGATGATGTAGCCCACGCCGAGATACTCCGACGTGGCGTCGGCATTGATCGAAGCGCCTTTCATAACATGACTCGGTCCGAAGTCGGGCCGGTACTCGGGATTGCCGGGCCACGCGGCAAGCAGATTCTTGTTCTGGAAGAACGTATAGAGGCCGCCGAGTCCAAGTCCGAGAAAAACGCGGCTCGCCAGCGATCCGCCGCGTTCTCCGGCAATCAGCACGTCGGCGCACGCGGTGCCTTCGGGATAGGGAAGAGCTCCATGCTCCTGCACGATCAGTTGCCGGCGCAGTGGGATCATGAACAGCACGCCCAGCCAGCCTCCGATCAGGGCGAGCATGAAGATGCGCGAGTACTCGAGATCGAACCCTAAAAAGACCAGCGCAGGCAACGTGAAGATGACGCCCGAAGCGATCGACTGGCCGGCGTTGCCGGTCGTCTGCACGATGTTGTTTTCGAGGATCGAAGCACGACCGAAAGCCCGCAAAATGCTGATCGAGAGCACGGCGATGGGGATCGATGCCGCGACCGTCAGGCCGGCACGCAAACCAACGTAGACGGTGACCGCGCCAAAAATGATTCCGAAGAACGATCCCAGCAGAAGGGCGCGGACGGTGAACTCCGGCCGGTTTTCGGCGGGCGCAACAAAAGGCTCAAACTCGGCCATGAAGCCTCCTCCAGGGCGCTGCATCTGCATTCATTCAAATTGCCCGAAAGGGGGAGTGTAGCAGCATCGACACGGAATGCCCACGGGCTTTCTGCCCTGCGATTGCGTCCTCTGCATGTGCAGATCGGATTAGTGCTCGCTAGTG
>CAZPEZ010000076.1:0-23945 GCA_964585715.1 uncultured Occallatibacter sp. | reverse complement strand
AGCCGTGCTTCTTTACGCGGCTGCGGCGGTTGGGTTGAAATGTGCGCTTGGGCATGGAAAATGCGCTCCTACTTTCTCAGAAATCTGCGCCTGTCGGCAAGTATTTAGTGTATCGCAGGTTGAGCCAGGAATCCAGCCGCGCCCGACTGCGGGAAGACGTTGGTCACCTGCGGCTCGCACGGCCCTCAGAGCCCCGACGATGCTGGCGTGCACCGGTTCGTTTATGCGCGACGAAAAGCGGACGCAAATTGAAAATCGCGATGCAAGATTCGTACCATGTCGCGGCAAAGTTTTGCGCTTTCACCATCGATGGTGCAACTCAATCGAGAATCTGCGAACGATTGTGAATGAGGGATTGCAATGAGGTCTGAATGTGCTACTATCGGGACCGTTCAGGAAAGATTCTCAGCGTCTCCCACGGAACGAGTATCATCCGGAGTCCCGAATTGCAGGTCAGGGACTAAACACGGCGAGCAGGCAGGTTTTGATCAGCAACTCGACAGTGAGCGTGAGCTCCACTGCCGAGAGACCATTGCCTAAACCGAGCGGATGAGACGTTTCGTTGATGGATGGCGCCGCGCCAAGGACTCGTTCGATGGTATTCGCAGTTTCGCCGGCTACGGCTCTCAATCCCTGGCTTCAGATTCTCGGGGCCCTCGAGAAAAAAGTCATTCGCCAGTCCTATGAAACCTGGCTGAAGCCTACCCGTTACAGTCATTCTTCCGGGCGCAAGCTCTACGTCCGTGTTCCTTCGGCGGAGTTTCAGCACATCGGCGACAAGTACGGCGACCTGATTCAGGAAGCCATCGACATCCACTCGCTCGAGTTCGACGAAGTCGTTTTCGTTACGGCCAACGAAGATCCGTCGTTGCCGCCACAGCGCAGGGATGGCGGGTTCGGTCCGCTGCCTGCGCACGCGCCCACCGCGCCGCAGCCGTCACAGAGCCATCGCGCGCCCGAGCAGGCGCGTTTCGACTGGTCCACCGCCGCGCAGCTGAACTCGCGCTACACGTTCGACAACTTTGTGATCGGCAACGGCAATCAGTTCGCACGCGCCGCGTCGCTGGCGGTGGCGGAACGGCCTTCCCGCGCCTACAATCCGCTCTTCCTCTACGGCGGCGTCGGGATGGGCAAGACGCACCTGATGCACGCTATCGGCCATGAGGTGAAGCGCCGCCAGCCGGTCGCGAATATCTGCTACGTCTCGGCAGAGAAGTTCACCAACGAGATGATTACCTCGCTGCGCAACGATCGCATGACCAGCTTCCGCGATCGCTTCCGCACTGTCGACGTGCTCCTGATCGACGATATCCAGTTCATCGCGCAGAAAGAGCGCACACAGGAGGAGTTCTTCCACACCTTCAACGCGCTGCACGAGAGCATGCGCCAGATCGTGATCGCCTCCGACCGACCGCCCAAAGAGCTGGCCGAGATTGAGGATCGTCTGCGCTCGCGCTTCGAGTGGGGCCTGATCGCCGACATTCAGCCGCCCGATCTTGAGACCAAGGTTGCCATCCTGCAGAAGAAGGCCGAGACGGAGCAGGTGGTTCTGCCGACCGATGTCGCGCTGTTTATCGCGTCGAACGTGCGGACCAACGTGCGCGAGCTCGAAGGCGCTCTGGTACGCCTGATTGCGTGGTGCCAACTCAATCGTATGGAGATCACTCTGGCGGCGACGCAGCAGTGCTTGAAGCAGTTCATCGACATGCAGGTGCGCAAGATCACCATCGAAGCGATTCAGCGCGCCGTGGCCGAACAGTTCGGCATGAAGGTGAGCGACCTGAAGCAGAAGAACAACTCGCGCAACGTGGTTGTGCCGCGCCAGATTGCGATGTACCTGGCCAAGCAAATGACGGAAGCCAGTTTGCCTGAGATTGGCCGCCAGTTCGGCAATAAGCACCACACCACGGTGATGCACTCGATCGGCAAGATCGACGAGCAGCGCCGCACCGACAAGGACCTGCACCGGATGATCAACAAGCTGCAGGAGCTGCTGAACGGATAGGCAATCCGGCTGGCATACACGCTGCAAAGTAAAAGGGCGCTCTCTCGATTGAGAAAGCGCCCTTCGTCTTTCTATGTAAGTACTACTTTATAAACTGCGCATTCTGCATCGCCATCTTCACGCGAAATCCAGTTAGAGCCGTACCGCCTGCGATCGCTGCGATCTGCGCGACCTTGCGATAGCGTGTGTGCTCGAACCAGCGCGGAACCGTGACCGACGTGTACCCGAATCCAAGCTCCCACGCGGTCATCGAGCCGAGAACGCCTGCACGGTTATTGCTGCCGAACATGGTGTTCATCGGGTTCGATTCGTGGCCCTGGCCCAGGCCCAGTTCGGTGGTCGTCGCGTCGGCCATGAAGCCCAGCCGCTCGCCCGCCAGAACGAACTCCTCGGTGCGTGCCAGCTTCGAGCGATCTTCATCGGGAAAGGAGTATCGAGGGGTGAAGCTGTAGGCGGGCCAGGCAAGGACGCGCAGTGTCTTGTCCATGCGTGTGGCCGGAGTTGCCACTTTCGGAGTGGGCGCTTCGGTGAACGCCTCTTCCGCTTGCATTTGAGCGGCACCCAGAAGGGCGCTAAGCACCAGAACGAAGACTCGTGATTTACCTGCGTTGCTCACAGATTATTGACCCCCGAAGGATGACGGGATCAGTCTCTCGCAAGCTAACTTGCTCAGCCATACTACTTTGAGAGGGCCGCGATGCCACTTTGGTTGCCAGTCACGTGCGCAAAGGTCATCGCAAACGGCGCTACTCGTAACACACCGGTAATGCATATCCAGGGAAATCGGCGGCAGAGCAACGAGCGCTAGGCAAATTCCAACACGGTCACATTACTTCGGCAGGGTCATCAGCTCTACGAAAGCCTTCTGAAAGCGCGCCAGATCGAGATCGACCTGCGCGTTCACGAGGCGCTTGCCGGTCTCCGGCTTCAGCTTTTCTGTCCAGGTGAGGGTGTCGCCGTAGGTCGGGCCATGGTTCAGATCGATGTCCATGTAGATCTGTCGTTCTTTGGTGATGAGCGTCGGATCGAGCCATGCACAAGCGGCCAATTCATCCCACAGGTAATAGCGATCTTGGCTCCACGCAGCGATGTACCGCGCCGCTGGCGACTGCGATTTTGAGATGTCGTCGAGCATCTTCTGCGTGAACGGCGCCTTGATCGAAACATCGACGGTGGTCACGTCGATGCGTGGCCACGCGGCGCGCAGGGCGATGTGCGCGGCTTCGGGATCGAACCAGAAGTTGAATTCGTGCCGAGGGCTGGTGGCGAACTCGGGATCGTCGGTCTGGGGATTGAGGCTGCCACCCATGAGGACGATTCCTTGGGTGAGGGCCGGGAATTCCGGATCGATTGAGAGGGCGAGTGCGATGTTCGTCAGCGGGCCCGCAGCGTAGATCGTGACCTGATGCGGATGCGCGTGCACCTGCCGAATGAGAAAGTGGACGGCGTCTTCTTCGATTGGCTTCAGCGATGGCGCGCCCTCGGGCAGCGGCGGAACGAAGTACGCATCGTGAGCCTGCAGATGCTCGGGCGTCACCGGAGTTACCCCATGGGCGTCTTCCACCAGCGTTGTCGGACCTTGTCCCCATGCACCGAGCCATGCAACTTTGCCGTCGATCGCCGCGCGGAGCTGCGTCTCCTGCTGGGTGCGTACGAGAGGAAATACCGCTCCCTTCGCGACCGGCACATCCGTGTGTCCGGTCAGTTCGAGCATGCGCAGGGTGTGCTGGGTCTCCTCGTCGCGCCACGCATTGCCGGTCACCATGGTGATGCCTAGGACCTCGACCTGCGGCGACTGCAACAGCACCAGCATGGCCATCTGGTTCGACCCGCCGGGGCCAGAGCCATCCTGATCGATGAGAACGAGGCGCTTTTGCGCGAGACAATGCGAGCCGGCGAGAGCCAGGAAAAGGAGGAAGGATAGTATCTTCATTGCGGGTATTGTGGCACACCGTGCAACGTGAATTCAGCGTCTCGCGTGTCTATCGCGCCCGGGTCTGTCGCGCCCAAAGCCTCGGGGCCGCACCGGCGCGGCGACAGGCAGATTGGTCTTGCCGGCAGGATAGACCGCGAGGAAACGATCCGGCCCCTCGCCGGTGCTTGCCGTTTCCACCCCTTCCATGTCGCGGAATGCCATGTGCAGCAGGCGACGCTCGCGGCTGTTCATGGGCGGAAAGGCGTAGGGCACGCCGCTCTTGCGCACTTTCTCTGCAGCGGTTTCAGCCGCCATGTGCAACTCCTGTGCGCGGAGCGCCTTGAAATTGCCGGCATCGAAACTCACCAGGTCGTGTTCGCGCTGATCGAGCCGCAGCATTTGGGCGGCGATCGTCTCCAGGGCGCGCAACAGCTCGCCGTTGTGCTGCGTCACCATCGGCACGTCTGGCCCGCCCAGCTCCACGTAGATTTGTCGCGCTTCCAGCCCTTCGGGGTCACGTGCGCCGTCCCCCGCAGTGATGCGGTACTTGAGACGGAGTCCACCGAGCTTGTTGATGTTGGCGAGAAACCCGGCTATCTTCTGGGCAGCTTCCTGCAGGTCGGCAATCGGCATAACGATCTAGTATCGCAGACCGGGGCGGCGTATGGAGCGGTGAAGGTAGTGTCCTAACGGGACACTACCAGCGGTGAACGACGGACGCTCGAAGCGCGACGGCTCAGATCGATCTCATGGGGCCTTCGCCCTGACGAGCTGGCGAAGTGCCATGGCAGAATGAACCTATGCCGCCGGAATCGATCCTGCTGAATGCCGTCGAAACGCGCGTCCTGGGATCGCTTCTTGAGAAAGAAGTGACAACGCCGGACTACTATCCGCTCTCGCTGAACGCCTTGGTGAATGCCTGCAATCAACGCTCGAATCGCGAGCCAGTGATGAACCTGAGCGAAGAGGAAGTGCGCGAGGCGCTGAGCGGGCTGCAGGAGCAGCGTCTGGCCGGCCCGGCACGCGGCGCCGACAGCCGCGTCACCAAATATGAACACTGGCTTGGCGAGGCATTCAACTTCAGTCGGGCCGAGACGGCGTTATTGTGCGTGCTGCTGTTGCGCGGTGCGCAGACCCCAGGCGAACTGCGGGGCCGCACCGAGCGGATGCACCCGTTCCACGAGATAACCGACGTCCTGGCCGGCCTGCAGAAGCTGATGGAACGTGAGCCCTCTCTGGCAGCCGTCCTGCCGCGCCAACCCGGTACCAAGGAGTCACGCTATACGCATCTGTTGTCGGGAAATGTGGAGTCGGCGGCAGCCTCAGAGAATCCATTGGTCCGGCGCGAGCCGGGTGAGGACGCAGGGCAGGGAGAGCGGATCGCGCGCCTGGAAGCGACAGTCGTCGAACTCAGGCAAGAGATGGCCACGCTGCGAAAGAAGATCGACGATCTGTTCGGAGATGGATAGGGCCGCGCCGCATTTCTTCGAGTGGATTCAGCTCTTATCGTGTTTGGGAGAGTAGAGAAAGGGCGAAATCATGTTGAAGGTTCGGTTCGTTGCAGCTTCTCTTGGTTTGGCGATGATGTTGCCGACAGTTCCTGCCCTGATCGCGCAGATGCCGGCAGCGCCGCTGCCTTCGCAGATGGTCACCGCAAAGAAGGTCTTCATCGCCAACACCGGCCGTGGGTTCGATTCGAGCGCCTGGACGGGTGGTCACGATCGAATGTACAACCAGTTTTATGCGGCCATGAACAGCTGGGGACGATATGAACTTGTGTCAGCACCAGGCGATGCCGATCTCGTGCTGGATGTGAATGTGGTCCACGATTCTCTCGCCTTGGAACTCGAGCTCGAGATCTTAGATCCGAAGACCGGAATTGTGCTGTGGACACACTACGAGCCGGTCAAGATCGCTGTTTCGCAGAAGAATCGCGATCAGAACTTCGACGACACAATCTATAAGCTCACCGCAGACCTGAAGACGCTGACCGCCCAGCCTGCGACAGGCGCCAATTAGAGCGCAACCGAAAACCTGGGAACAGGCTAAAGCAGCTCGTACCCGGCGAACCAGTAGCCGATTTCGAAAGCCGCGGTGTCTTCGGCGTCGGAGCCGTGAATCGCATTCTCCTGGAGCGAGCCGGCAAACTTCTTGCGGATGGTTCCTTCCTCCGCGTTGGCCGGGTTGGTGGCCCCCATCAGCTTGCGCAGATCGGCGATCGCATTCTCTTTCTCCAGCACCATGGGAAACAGCGGCCCCGACGACATGAAGGTACACAGGTCGTTGAAGAACGGCCGCTGGGCGTGGACATGATAGAAACCCTTGGCCTGCACAACGGAGATCGAAGTTTTCTTGATCGCGACAATCTTGAACCCGGCCTTCTCGATCTCGGCCAGGATTGCCCCCGTGTACCCCTTGCTGACCGCATCGGGCTTGATGATGCTGAACGTGCGTTGCGCCACTCTTGTTTGCTCCTTAAGGGCTTCCGCCCGTTCTTCATTGTAATGGCCGGTAGAGACACAGAGAGTTCAGCGCGAATCTGATAAAGTTGCGGAATGTTGCTGCCGGATCGCGTCTCCCTCCTTGCTCTTGCCGCCGCATTGCTCAGCCTTCCCACGTGGTGTCAGTCGACTGCAAATGCACCTGCCGCGGAGCTGAAGGTCTTCGATCCGTCGCTGATCGACAAGTCAATCGACCCTTGCGATAACTTTTATCGCTTCAGCTGCAACGGCTGGTTTCAGCGCAATCCGCTGCCCCCGGATCAGACCGTCTATGGGCGCTTCACCGAGCTGTTTGAGCTCAATCGGCTCCACCTAAGACAGATTCTGGAACAGGCTGCGGTTGCTTCGCCGGATCGCACGCCCAACGAGCAGAAGATTGGCGATGAATACGCGAGCTGTATGGACACCATGGCCATCAACAAGGCCGGTCTCGCGCCACTCCAGCCGGAACTGGACCGGATCGAAGCACTCAAATCCATCGCCGATGTGCCGGCTGAGGTGGGACACCTGCAAACCATGGGCGTCAACGCATTTTTCGGTGTGGGCTCGAATCAGGACTTCGCTGACGCCAATTCGGTCATTAGCTTCTACGGTGCCGGCGGCCTGGGATTGCCGGAGCGCGACTACTACACGCGCACCGATGCAAAGTCGGTTGAGCAGCGGAACCAATACGTCGATCACGTGACAAAGATGTTCGAGCTCGCGGGCGAGCCGGAGGCCAAAGCGCGCAAGGATGCGGCGACCGTTCTCGCCCTCGAAACGCGGCTGGCCAAGGCTTCTCTGACGGTCACAGAGCAGCGCGATCCTCAGAATCTGAACCATCCAACCGAGGTTGCGAGTTTCGGCAAGGAGCTCACCCACTTCTCGCTTGCCGACTACGTGGCTGCGACCCATGCACCCGACTCCGGAAAGATGAACGACATGGAGCCGGAGTTCTTCGCGGAGTTCAACGTGCTGCTAGGCGATACTCCGCTGGAGCAAATCAAGACGTATCTCCGTTGGCATTTGCTGCACGCATTCGCGGGGACAAGCCTGCCCACGGCCTTCGACGAAGAATCGTGGCATTTCTATGCGCACACCTTGAACGGCGCGGAGAAACAACAAGAACGATGGAAGCGTTGTACCAGCCGCGTCGATGGCGAAATGGGCGAAGCGCTTGGCCAAGTGTACGTTGCCAAGTATTTTCCGCCTGAGGCGAAGCAGCGCGCACTCGAGATGACCCTGGCGATCGAACAGGCCATGGATCACGACGTCGACAACCTTGACTGGATGAGCGCCGTCACGAAGGCCAAAGCCAAGGAAAAGCTTCACGCGGTGATGAACAAGATCGGGTACCCGGACAAGTGGCGCGACTATTCGAAGCTTGAAATCGTGCGCGGAGATGCGCTCGGGAATGAAGAACGCGCCTCGCAGTTCGAGTTTGCCCGCGACCTGGCCAAGATCGGCAAGCCCGTGGACAAGACCGAATGGTTCATGTCGCCGCCCACGGTGAACGCCTACTACGATCCTCAGCAGAACAATGTCAACTTCCCGGCAGGCTACTTTCAACCGCCCTTTTTCAGCGATAAGGAAGACGATGCGGCCAACTATGGTGACATGGGTTCGACGATTGGGCATGAGCTGACGCATGGTTTTGACGACCAGGGGCGCCAGTTCGACAAGGATGGGAACCTGAAGGATTGGTGGACCAAAGAGGACGAGCAGAAGTTCAACGAGCGCGCCGATTGCGAAGTCAAACAGTACGACGCCATCGAAGCAGTGCCGGGTGTGCATTTGAACGGCAAGCTCACTCTAGGTGAAAACCTTGCCGATCTGGGCGGGACGTGGCTGACATGGCTGGCATGGCTCGATCAAGCGCAGGCCGCGCACATCGACATGGCCGCGAAGACCGATGGCTATACACCCGATCAGCGCTTCTGGATCGCCTACGCGCAGCAGTGGTGTACACAGACGCGCCCCGAGCAGCTGCGTACGCAGGCCCAGACTAATCCGCACGCACCGGATGAGTATCGTACCAACACGGTCCTGCAGGATCTGCCCGAATTCGCGAAAAGCTTCAGCTGCAAGAAGACCGACAAGATGGTTGTCGCGAAGCCTTGCCGGGTCTGGTAGCCACTGCGGGTGGGGCAGACCTGGGATGGAGTATCGGTGACGTGCGGGTGACTGCTCGTAGCCGCTTTGCTCGTCGACCAGCGCGTCCAGGCGTCGCCTCTAAGCGCCTCTCTCAAGCAGAGCGCTCGTTTCGCGCCACAGTCGCTCAGTCAGGAAGCCGGCGGGTTCTGTCGACGCCAATTTGGCCGATTGGCCGGCCCACATCTGCATCCGCTCTGTGTCTCCGGCCTTGCGGGCTTCCTCTCGCATTGCAGCGGTGAAGCCGCGCTGTACCGGGTACGCGGCGGGCGGCGGAGCCTCCGGAGCCGCAGCAGCACGAACGTAAGGATTAGTGATGGCACGGCCGGCACGTCCCGTAAAGGCGCGCGTCAGCATGGTCTCATGGGCATCGGTTATTGCGATTCGGTCGGCATAGGCGGCTGGGGTCTTCGCCTCGAGGCAGCGCAGAAATCCAGTTCCGATCATTACGGCACTTGCGCCCAGCATGAGGGCTGCCGCAACGCCCCGTGCGTCGGCGATGCCTCCTGCGGCGATCATCGGAATGGAAACCGCATCGACAATCTGCGGCACCAACGCAAACAGGCCCACGGTCAGCCGCTCCGCCTCGCGGGCATCGAAGGCGCCGCGATGCCCGCCGGCCTCCATCGCTTGGGCGAGGATGGCGTCTGCACCGGCGTTCTCGGCCGTTCTTGCTTCTGCGACGTGGTGGCGGTGGCAAACCACAGGATGCCCCGCGCCTTGATCTCCGTGACATGCCGGTCCGAATAAACACCCATAATCGATGAGATCACCTCGGGTTGAGCGTCGATGATCGCCCGGAACTGCGCTTCAAAGTCAGGTAAAACGCTGTCGCCAGCCGAGGAGTCCACCGCGGGTCCCCAGTGCGCAAGAAAGGTGCGCTGACGCTGCTCCAGCTCGGGATTCCGGCGGATCTCCCACGCAGGAATCCAGAGATTGATTTGGAAACCACCTTGGCTGTGCTGGCGAAACTCGTCGCACCAGGAGGTGATCTCCGCGGGCCTCATCAACACCGCGCCGCAGGCACCAACGCCACCCGCATTGGCAACCGCAATCGAGAGAGACGGCGGACACGCGCCTGCCATGGGCGCTAGCAGAATGGGCAAACGAATGCCCAGGGAGGAAGCGAATTCTTGCGCGCGGGCGAGAGGTGTCGATGTCGGGTGCACGGAGGACCTCGCAGTTTTGAAAGAGCGGCTCGATTCAAACACCGAGACCCACCGTTCGGTGGGCCTCGTTTCTTGCTGAAGGCTGAGAACTGATAGCTGCAGGCTAGTTCTTCCCGATCACCTTTGCCAGCGTCGCGCCTATCTCCGCGGGCGAGATGACGACATGAATGCCTGCAGCCTCCATTGCCTTCATTTTGTCGGCTGCCGTGCCCTGGCCGCCGGAGATGATCGCGCCTGCGTGGCCCATGCGACGTCCCGGGGGCGCAGTCTGGCCGGCGATGAAGCCCACCACGGGCTTTTTCACATGCTGCCTGACGAACGCAGCCGCAGCCTCTTCGTTGGTTCCGCCGATCTCGCCGATCATGATGATCGCTTCAGTGTCGGGATCGTCGTTCAGCAGTCGAAGCGCATCAACGTGCGTTGTGCCGATGATCGGATCGCCGCCGATGCCGATGGCCGTCGACTGGCCGATGCCGCGCTGCGTGAGTTGATGCACCGCCTCGTAGGTCAGCGTGCCCGAGCGCGAGACGATGCCTACTTTGCCCTGCTTGTGAATTCGTCCCGGCATGATGCCGATCTTTGCCATGCCCGGCGAGATCACGCCGGGGCAGTTCGGCCCGATCAGCCGCGACTTCGAGGATTTCAGCTTGGCCCACACCTTCACCATGTCCAGCGTGGGAATACCCTCCGTGATGCATACGATCAGCGGAATCCCCGCGTCCTCGGCTTCGAGAATCGCATCGGCGGCAAACGGCGGGGGCACGAAGATCATGGTCGCGTTCGCGCCGGTCTTTGCGACCGCATCGGTCACAGTATTGAAGACAGGCCAGCCTTCGTGGGTCGTTCCGCCCTTGCCGGGTGTTACGCCACCCACCACTTTGGTGCCATACTCCGCGCACCCCTTCGCATGGAACGTGCCCTCTTTGCCGGTGATGCCCTGCACGATGAGGCGCGTGTTGTTATTCACGAGGACTGCCATCTATGCCACCACGCCCTTCGCTGCAGCTACGACGAGTTCGGCCGCTTCCTTCATCGTTGCGCCCACCTGGAAGTTCAATCCCGATTCCTTCAGAATCTGGCGACCCTCTTCGACGTTGGTGCCTTCAAGTCGAAGAACAATCGGCACTTTCACGTTCAGCTTCTTGGCCGCGGCCACCACGCCCGTCGCAAGGCGATCGACGCGCAGGATGCCGCCAAAGATATTGATGAAGATCGCCTTCACGTGCTCATCCGAGAGCAGAATCTCGAAGGCGTGTTCGATCTGTTCCTGTGTCGCTCCGCCGCCCACGTCGAGAAAGTTTGCCGGGCTGCCACCTGCGTACTGAATGATGTCCATGGTAGCCATGGCCAGGCCGGCTCCATTCACCATGCAGGCAATCGACCCATCGAGCTTGATGTAATTGAGCGCGTACTTGCTGGCTTCGACCTCAAGCGGGTCTTCCTCGGCAACGTCACGAAGCGCCTTAATATCGGCGTGGCGGAACAGCGCGTTGTCGTCGAAGTTGATCTTGGCGTCGAGCGCGAACAGCTTGTCGTCCTTCGTGGTGATGAACGGATTGATCTCCAGCAGCGAGGCGTCGGTATCGACGAAGGCTTTGTAGAGGCTCTGGAAGAATCCGACCGCCTGATTGATCTGCGCTGCTTTGAGTCCGAGCGCGAAGGCTAGCTTGCGTGCCTGCCACGCGCCAAAACCCACTGCCGGGTCGATGGACTCTTTATAGATTGCCTCCGGCGTCTTTGCCGCGACCTCTTCGATCTCCACGCCGCCGGCCTGCGAAGCCATGAAGACGAGCTTGCCCGTCGCGCGGTCGAGCACGATGCCCAGATACAGCTCGCGATCGATGGCCGCCGTCTCTTCGATCAGGAGGCGCTGCACCTTTTGCCCCTGCGGGCCGGTCTGGTGCGTTATCAATTGCATGCCGAGGATGTTTTTGGCATACAGATCGGCGTCTTCACGCGTTTTGGCGACTTTGACGCCGCCGCCCTTGCCGCGTCCGCCGGCGTGAATCTGCGCCTTGACAACTACACCGCCGGCGCCTTCAGAGAACAGCTGGCGCGCCACGTCGTTGGCTTCTTCCAGTGTGTTGGCCACTTCGCCTCTGGGCACAGGCACGCCATACTTCGCCAGGATCTCTTTCGCCTGATATTCGTGAATTTTCATCTTGGGTTGAACCGTCTGACCGCTGCGGTTGGAGTCGCACGACGAGAGCGCGTACCAGCAGCAGTTCAAATACTATCTTGCACGCCAAAGCTCCGGCAATGCGCTGCGGGTGCTTTTGCCTTTCCACTCGCACGATCAGGGCGGCAGTTACCATATTGAGAGATGAGCGTACTGAAAGATCACCTGAAGCTGCTCGCAGAAGACGGCACGGCCTTAACGCGTGAGCAAGCTGCCGCGGTACTGGATGAGATTTTGGCGGGCGAAGCGAGCGAGGTTGAAACTGCCGCATTGCTCGCGGTGCTGGCGACACGCGGCGAACAGGCGCCGGAGCTGGCCGGCTTCGTCGAGGCCATGCGCGCCCGTGCGATTGGCGTGCCGCTGACGGACGAAGAGCGGACGGAGTTGGTCGACACCTGCGGTACGGGCGGCGGCGGTCCGCTCACCTTCAATATTTCTACTGGTGCAGCGCTGGTGGCGGCTGCCGCCGGAGCTAAAGTCGCCAAGCACGGCAATCGCGCTGTGACGTCGCAGGCGGGGTCAGCCGATGTGTTGGAAGCGCTCGGCGTGCCGATCACTCTGGGGCCCGAACTGGCCGCCGAGTGTCTGCGCGAGACCGGCTTCATGTTTCTCTTCGCGCCGCTCTATCATCCGGCAATGAAAGCCGTGAGCTCGCTGCGCAAGGCGCTGGGCTTTCGCACCATCTTCAATCTGTGCGGCCCGCTGACGAATCCGGCCGGCGCGCGCGCTCAGGTCATCGGCGTGCTGGCTCCCAGCCGGGTACTTCTCGTCGGCCGCACTCTCGCTGCTCTTGGAGCGAAACGCGCCTTCGTGGTCCACGGGTCGGACGGCATCGATGAGCTCACGACGACCGGCGAGTCTGTTGTGGCCAGGGTTGAGGAGGCTTCAGGGAGTGGAACAACGGACCTGCACCCCGGCGACAAGGGCCCGTCCCCGGCGGCCCCGACGCTCAAAGCAGCGCGCATCACGCCCGAGATGGCCGGCCTTGCCAGAGCTACGTTGGATCAGTTCACCGGCGGCGACGTTCAGACCAACGCCTCGCTGCTCTACGACGTGATTACCGGCATTCCCGGCGCGCGCCGCGACATTGTTTTGCTCAATGCGGCTGCCGCTCTCGTAGCCGCGGATTTGGCGGGCGATCTGAAGGAAGGTGTCGCGCTCGGCGCCGAGGCCATTGACTCGGGCCAGGCTGCGGCCACTCTGGCCAAGCTGCGCGCCTTTGGGGAGAAATTCGCCAAGTCGATCAACTGATTTCGTGGATCGACGCCATCAGCGGACGCACCTACAACAGCTGCGATTCGCCGCCTATGCGCTGAGAAACGAACCAGGTAGCGAACGCAACCACGAGCGCGACTGCTGACCAGCCCAGGCTCTCGAACGGCTGCAGTGCAGAAGCTGAGAGCGGAACCGTAATCGTCTGGGGATCGTGCGCCGCCGCAATGGCCAGCCGTGTCAACTCCACTGCGCCCCAGCCCAGCCCGCCACACCCCAGCACGATACCCGGCATGACTCGCCGCCAGGGGAAGGGAATCGGCTGCGGCGCGGCTGTCTCCTCGCGGATACGCTCCATTACTGCAGCCGTAAACCCCGATGAGGGGAGCAGGGCCTCTTCGCTGGCCAGAACGCGATCGATCATCTCATCTTTCATCTCTGCGCTCCTCTTTCAGTTCGATGCTGCGGACTCCATGGCGACATACTCC
The DNA here is from genome assembly GCA_964585715.1 of uncultured Occallatibacter sp. Lineage (GTDB taxonomy): Bacteria > Acidobacteriota > Terriglobia > Terriglobales > Acidobacteriaceae > Telmatobacter. The sequence goes on along the minus strand of CAZPEZ010000076.1, from coordinate 10,346 downwards.
TCAGACAACCGCGGAAACCGTCGCCGCAGCAGTTCACGTGCCCGCGAGAGCCGCGCCTTCACCGTGCCCTGGGGCAGGCCCATGGTGCGCGCCGCCGCACTCACATCCATCTCATGAAAATAGAACAGAAGTACCGGCTCGCGATAACGCATGGGTAGAGCCAGCACCGCCCGCCGCACCGCATCGTGCCGCGATTTCTCTTCGAGCGCCGTCGCTTGCGACGCAGGACGCGACGGTTCAGCGATGTCTTCGATAGGCACATTCACAGCGGGAAACCGCTTCAGCTCATTGCGAAACACGTTGGCCGCCAGCGCGAACAGCCAGGTCGAGAAACTGGATTCGCGCCGCCACTGGGCCAGGTTCCGCCACGCCCGCACAAAGGCCTCTTGTGCCATTTCCTCGGCTCGGGAGCGGTCCCGGCAATAACGCCACGCCATATTCACCAACGCTCCCTGCCAACGCCGCACGATGCCCTCAAATGCCGCGGCATTGCCGGAAAGCACGCGCTCCACATCGGCTAGGTCGTCTGCGGCGTTTCTGGCGGTCGTGCTCGGCACCTTGCCTCTCCGTGCGGTGGGACAAGCATACCCCCGAACCGGTTGCATTTTCTTGCTGCCCGCCGAGGGGAGTTTTCCGGGCAATCGGATTTAAAATGTCGCCATGCCGTTCCCGATTCGCACCTGCGCCGTTTGCGGAGAAGAGTTCGAGCTGAAGCCCGACAAGCCGGGCTTCGCGAACCGCTGCCCTTCGTGCAGCGAACCCGAAGAGGTGGGGGCCAAGGGCGCCAGCCTCTCGAGTGGCGACAGCGACCTGAACGCCGCGCGCCGCACTGCCATCCGCGACATGCTCTATCGCAAAGAGAGCTAACTGGACCAGACTGTCCGATTGCCCCACGACATCATGGCGCCCACCAATCGATTGCCGATTTCGAGCCTTCTCTCTAAGGCTCTGGTCGCCTTCACCATCGAATTCGACAACGAGGCCGAACATCGACTGCCGCATCGCACCACAAATCATGGAGCGACGCCGGGCACCCTTCACGCTCCCTGGCTTGTCTCCATGGCGATGTGGTTCAACTGTATGCGGTTTGTCGACGACTGTGGCATCACAGTCCCGGAGCTGGAACGAAGGGCGCGAACGCCCACCAATCTCGCAGGCATGGAGCGCTGGGGCTATATCCGGGTGGCTGCCGATCCGGCCGATCCACGGCCGAAGCCGCCTAAGTCCGCGTGGGTGGTGCGCGCCACTACCGGCGGTCGGACGGCGCAGAAAGTATGGCAGCCGCTGTTTGCCGAGATCGAAAAGCGCTGGAACGAACGCTTTGGTGCGGCCACGATCGAGGGCTTAGAGGAATCGCTGGGATCGATCGCTGCTCAAGTTGGCCATAGCGTGCCCGATTGCATGCCGATTCTTGGGTACGGACTTACCAATGCCGACCGGCTGGCCAAGTCGGCGGCCACTTCAACCACCGATCAGGACCACAGCCTCCCAGCCCTCCTTGCCAAAGTCCTGCTTGGGTTCGCGCTCGATTTTGAGCGCCGATCCACAATTTCGCTTGCGATCTATGCCAACCTGCTCCGCATCCTCGACGCGACGGGAGTTCGTGTCAGGGAGCTACCTGTACGCACCGGAGTGTCGAAGGAATCGCTGAGCATGGCAACGGGCATCTTGCTCAAAAGGAGGCTTGCGGTCGTTGAGCCTGCCGCCAAATCGGGAAAGATCGTCCGGCTAACTGAGGCGGGCATGGTGTCCGCAAGGGAGCAACGGAGGTTACTTGCAGACATTGAGACCGAATGGAGTGCGCGATTCGGAGTTGATCTGCTGCAGCTGCGCAACACGCTCGAGCAACTGGATGGGGACGGCACTACCGCCAACTCTCCACTGCTTCTGGGGCTGGAGCCGTATCCGGATGGATGGCGTGCGTCTGTGCCGAGACTCTCGATACTGCCGCATTTCCCGATGGTGCTCCACCGCGGAGGCTTTCCCGACGGAAGCTAGAAGCTGCCGAAACGCGTTGCTTCCAATCGTCACCTGAAAAATGCAACCGGCTTGAAAAGCCTCCTGTCCTACGAAGCGCAAGGGGTTGAAGCAACACCCCACGAACTGAGGAGGACGATATGTTCCATCTGGTGCTGGCAACTTTGGGCGACACGGAAATGCATGAACCGGTTGCGATGTGGGCTTTTCTCGCCATCGGCGCGATCGCGCTGTTTGGGATCTTTCTGCCCGTAACGACCTGGCTTGACACCCGCCGGAGGGAGCGCGAGGCCTACTACAAGTCGGAGACGCTGCGGCGTCTGACGGAAGCCTCGGGCGAGGGAGCAAAGGCCGCGATTGAGCTACTGCGCGAAGAGGAGCATCTGCGGCAGATCAGAAAGCTCGAGGGCATGAAGATAGGCGGGCTGGTGAATATTGCGGTCGGAATTGGCCTGACCTGCATGTTGTGGGCTCTTACCGGGCCTCACGGGCCCTATCTCGTCGGCCTGATTCCCGGCCTGATCGGCGTTGTGCTGCTGGTGTACGTGTTTTACCTGGCCGAACCTATATAAGGTCTGCTGATGAATCCGGCGGTTCAGAAAGTGCATCTAACAGATAGTTGTTCAAACAACGTTCTGGCTTCGGCCCGATTAGATAGGTGCGATCCGGTGAACCCGCTTTCTCATCGCCAGCCCGCCCTCTTCCTGCCACATGGCGGCGGCCTTTGTTTCTTCATGGACTGGACATGGGGCCCCACGGACACCTGGCACTCCACGCAGCGATTCCTGGACAGCGTCGCTGCCTCGTTGCCCGCACCGCCGACCGCGTTGCTCGTGGTGAGCGGCCACTGGGAGGAGCCGGCTTTCAATGCCAGTGCAGCTCCGAAGCCCGATCTGATCTTCGACTACTCCGGCTTCCCAGAGCACACCTATCGGCTCACGTGGCCTGCGCCAGGCGATCCGGTACTCGCGGGTCGCGTGCAGAGTCTGCTGCAACAGGCAGGCTTGCCGACGAACCCAAGCGCACAGCGCGGCTTCGATCACGGCGTCTTTGTTCCTCTCAAAGTCGCGTTTCCCGAGGCGGCAATCCCGGTCGTGACCCTGTCGCTGGCTTCTTCGCTCGATCCAGACCTGCACCTTGCCGCCGGACGTGCCTTGGCTCCTCTGCGTGACGAAGGCGTTCTCATCATCGGCAGCGGTATGAGCTTCCACAATCTGCGTGGATACTTTCGGCCCGAGACGCGGGAACGCGCCCGTGCCTTCGATGCCTGGCTGACGCAGGCCGTGGAATCCCTCGGAGCCGAGCGCAAGGCGCGGCTCACCGACTGGCGCAACGCTCCGTTTGCGGCCTACGCCCATCCGCGCGAAGAGCACCTGATTCCGTTGATGGTTACCGCCGGAGCAGGAGGAGACGCGCCCGGCAAGCGCGTTTTCTCGGACGCGCCGATGGGAGCAGCGATCAGTGCCTACCGTTTCGATGGCTAGATTTTGACGGACTGCGAAGGGTCTTATCGCTGGAAGAGCCGTTTGGCCTGCACCATGGTCAGGCCGCTGTCGAGCAGCACGGCAGTGCACCCGACCAGCATGCACAGATCCGTGCGCGATTCGTGGAGAAAACTCAGCACGCCATAGTGGCTCAGCTTCGGCGGCTCAAAGCGTCCGAAGTGGTGGCCGAGCAGGATCGGTATTTTCGTGGTGACGATCGCCGTGAGAATCACGATCAGCAGGAGAAGTGCGGCATCACCCGCATAGAGTCCCAGCATCAGCGCTCCACCGGCAACGATCTCGATGATCCCCACAAACGGTGCGAGGAATTGCGGCAAGGGCAGACCGATGTGCGCGAAGCGGCCCGCGCCCAACTCACCCGGCTCAATCAACTTCAGCAATCCCTCGGCCAAAAACACCAGCCCCACGATGACGCGGACCAATATCATGGGCAGGTTTTTGCGCATTTAGTTCTCCGAAAGGCTGGTCGGCGTTCGACAAGGTTCATTCCTTGCAGTCGAGCCAGACGACCCGAGAGCAGCATATCGCACATCCGACGGGCTCTGGCCTAAAGCAGGGCTTCGATCGCTGCCGCCAGCGCTTCCGGTTTCTTCGACGGTGCGAATCGGCCGACCACGGTGCCGTTGTGGTCAATTAGAAATTTTGTAAAGTTCCAGGAGATCCGTTCCGCACCGAGGAATCCGCGTTTGTTCTTCTTTAAGAATTGATACAAAGGGTGCGCCCACCATCCATTCACGTCGATCTTGGCGAAGATCGGAAAGCTCACCTGGTAGTTCGTCCGGCAAAAGCTCTCGATCTGCTCCGAGGTGCCCGGCTCCTGCTTGCCGAACTGGTTACACGGGAAACCAAGCACTGCGAACCCACGGTCCTTATAGGTTTGGAAGAGGCGCTCCAGGCCGACATATTGCGGCGTGAAGCCGCACTGGCTCGCCGTATTCACAACCAGCAGAACTTTGCCTTTGAAATCGGCGAGCCGCGCCTCGCTCCCGTCGAGCAGCGGGGCGGAAAAGGCGTAGATGCTTCCGTCGGTCTCCATTCCGGCAAATCCTTCCCACGCGAGGATGTCATGTTGAGCTTCTCTGCGTCTAAGGGATGCAGAGGATTCCGCAATGGTGCGTGATGCGACAGGAAGCCGACGGGCCTTCTGCGCCTCTCGGCTCCGTTAGACTGGAAGGAGTGCGGACCAGCCCCTTCGCAGGACAGGTCTTTCCTCTTCCAGCGACGGTGCAGGTCGGTCTGAGTCCGATGGCATTCCGCGCCATGAGCTGGATTCGGAATTGCTGCGTGCAGGACGGGGCGAGATGAGGATTTTTCGCTCGGCTCTACGCGCCGGCAGGTTTGGGTGGGGTGGCTGCGGTCCAATATAATCAGTCTTTCCGCCAAGCAGTACCAGAATTTACGCAATGAGGGTGTGCATATTCTTCCCGTGAAGTTTGAAATTGGACCGCACCAGAACGTGTGCTCGCCGCGTCGTTCCAGCCCGGTGAAGAGTAAGCACGCTCCCATCCACCGCACAGTGCGGATCTCTGCTCGCTGGGCGATGCTGTTTGTCCTGTTTCTGGTGTGCACGGCGGCGGCCGCGGCCCAAACCTCCGAGACCATCGACACGATCCGGGTCATTGGCAATCGCCGCATCCCCAGGGAAACCATCCTGGCACGCCTCTTCACCCATGCCGGCGACACATACGATCCGGCTTCCATCGAACGAGACTTCAACTCGCTTTGGAATACCGGTTATTTCGCAGACCTTCGCATCGAACGCGAAGATACGGAGAAGGGCATCATCCTGAACGTCTTCGTTCGCGAGCGTCCCACCATCCGCGAGATTAATTACAAGGGCAACAACTCAGTCAGTACCTCCGACATTCTCGACCGCTTCAAGAAGGAGAAGGTCGGGCTCTCGGTCGAGGGCCAGTTCGATCCGACCAAGATCAAGCGCGCCGAATCGGTCTTGCGTGCACTGCTCGCTGAGCATGGCCATCAGTTTGCCGTCATCAAAACCGAGGTCAAGACGATTCCGCCTGCCTCAGTGCAGGTGAACTTCAGCATCAAAGAAGGTCCCACGGTCAAGGTCGGTAACATTCGCTTCACCGGCAACCAGCATCTGAGCGCTCTCAATCTGCGCCGCGCTATGAAGAACCTGAAGCCGGTCGGCATTCCCTACTCGATCGTCTTCGAGAATCTGTTTGCCAAGACCTACGATTCCTCCAAGCTTGAGGAAGACACCGAACGCGTGCGTCAGGCCTATCGCGACAAGGGATATGCGAACGCCGCCATCGAGCAGCCGCAGACCCAGATCCGGGACGAAGGCGGCCTGAACTGGTTTACCTTCCGCCCCAATCACGGCAAGCGCATCGACATCCTGATGCCCGTCGAAGAGGGTGGCCGCTACCGTTTGGGCGCCATCACCTTCACCGGCAACGCGCACGTTCCGAACGTCAGAGCATTGCGCGCCACGTTTGCGATCAAGGACGGGGACTGGTTTAACGCGACCGCGATCAGCAAGGGACTCGAGAACCTCAAGAAGGCATACGGGCAGCTAGGCTATATCAACTTCGGCGCGATCCCCAACGTCAAATACGACGATCTGAAGCGAACCGTTTCGATGAGCATCGACATCGACGAGGGCAAACCCTTCTACGTCTCGCGCATCGAGTTTCAGGGCAACACCATTACGCGCGATAAGGTCATTCGCCGCGAGCTATTGCTTGAAGAAGGCCAGGTCTACAACTCGCAGCTGTGGGAGTACAGTCTGCTTCGCCTCAATCAGCTCGAGTACTTCGAGCAGCTCCGCGTGGATCAGGACTCCGAGGCGCATCAGAATCCCGAGGCCGGTACCGTCGACCTGCTTCTCAAGGTCAGGGAGAAGGGCAAGAACTCCATCGGCCTGAATGGTGGCGTGAGCGGCCTTTCCGGCGCCTTCCTCGGCGTGAATTATCAGACCAACAACTTTCTTGGCCTCGGTGAAACGCTCAGCGTGCAGGGAAATCTAGGCAACGTGAGCCGCCAATTCCTCTTCGGCTTCTCGCAGCCTTACATTCGCAACCGCCCGATTAACCTGGGCTTCCAGATCTTCAATAACAAGCAGGACTTCAACGCCGCCAAGAACTATCAGACGACGACAGGACAGTCGCTGAACCTGAGCTCGGCACAACAGTCCCTCACGCAGAATTACAACCAAGCGTCGACCGGCCTGAACTTCTCGGTCAGCTACCCGCTCAAGCGGCATGCCTTCCAGCGTCTTGGTTTCACGTATTCGCTGACCAAGTCGACTATTTCGGCGTTCAGCACCGCCTCGCAGACCTTCTTTCAGACCATCTCGTTCCGGTCGGGCATCCAGGGATCGAATGCCCTGCAGGGCATCATCGGCAGCTCGGCGTCGTTCAGCTACATCTACAACACCATCAACAACCCGCTTCGTCCACGTACGGGCAAGGAGTACACCGCGGTCTTCCAGATCGCCGGCCTTTACGGCAACGTTCGCTATTTCTCTCCGTTGCTCGCCTACAAGAGCTTTCGCTCGATGCATTACTTTACGCCTTCGGCAAACGGGCGCAACGTACTTGGCCTGCGCGCGCAGTTGAGCCATGTGCAGGGGTTTGGCGGCGATGTGGCGCCCCCTCAAAATAGGTTGTACTCAGGCGGCGAAGGCGAGTTGCGCGGATTCGACATTCGTGGTGCAACGCCTTACGGCTATGTCCCCAACCGCGCAACGGTGCAGTTGACCAACCCCGATGGAACCTGTGTTCCGCGGGATCCAACCAATCCGCAGCTGAACCAGTGCATCCAGGTACCCATCCCGGTCTACGGCATTGCTTCGATCGGCGGCGATACAAGCCTCATCACCAATGCAGAGTATCGAATCCCGATTGCCGGACCCGTGACCTTTTCGTTCTTCGACGACTTCGGCATGGACGTTGTAACCAACAGAGGCCAGCTGAAGCAGAGCCCCGAGGGATTCGCCTCGCTGACCGCTCCGCTCTATGGCTGCCCGGTCTATAACAATGGCGCATGCGAGGGCGGTATTCCCGGTTCCGAGGTTGGTTTCCAGAGGGACATTCGGCCCGTCGCCGGGACCAATGTTGTGCCCCGCATGTCGGTGGGCGCCGAACTGGGGGTCATCATGCCGGTCGTCAATGCTCCGTTCCGGCTCTACTTCGCCTATAACCCGCTGCGTCTGTACGAACGGCCCTACTGCAACGACGTGAACCTGGGCGGCAAGGTACAGAGTTGCTCGGCCGAGCTGATTACGCGGGACCTGTTCCCGCCTGGCGGAGCCGGAGACTACACCTACGGGGAGGCGATCCAATCGTACGGCGCGCAGAACCTCTTCCGCGAGCCGCGCAAGACCTTCCGCCTGACCGTTTCCACGACCTTCTAAGGTACCCTTAGTTGAGGCGCGAAAAGCGCGACGACCTCGTGGTGTGTCAAAAAGGAGTATCTGTTCAATGAAGACTTATCTTGCATTCACTGCTGTACTGCTCTCCGGCTTTGCTTTGAGTGTCCCGGCGCAGTCCGGTCCTCAGCCCTCAGCGGGCGACGCACCTGCGGCGTCGGAGGCGCCGGCGAAGATCGCGGTTATCGCCTTCGAGGCAGTTGTGGCGCAGACCAACGAGTTCCAGCGTGACCTGGCCGACCTGCAGAAGAAGTATGAGCCGAAACGGCAGTCGCTCAAGACTCTGAACGATGAGATCGGAACTCTGCAGAAGCAGTTGCAGACCCAGGCGGCCACACTCAGCGATGCCGAGCGCGAGCGCCAGGCGCGGACCATCAGCGACAAGCAGAAGCAGCTGCAGCGCGACCAGGAAGACGACCAGAACGACTTTCAGCAGGATATGCAGGGCACATTCAGCGGCGTCGCGACGAAGGTCGGAGACGTCATGACTGCCTACGCGCAGCAGCACGGCTACTCGTTGGTGCTCGATGGCGGGAATCAGCAGGCGCAGATGGTGCTCTACCATAGTCCGGCGACCGACATAAGCCAGACGATCATGGAGGCCTATAACGCCAAGTCAGGCGTGCCTGCTCCGGCAAGCCAGCCTGCGGCAGCCGCGCCGCGGCCGGCCCCCAGGGCTCCAGCGCAACACACTCCCACGCAGCCGCAGCACTGACCCGAATGGAGGACGGCCCGTGCCCTGCGGGCCGGGCCTCCTCTCGCTGCGTTAAGTGTTGGTTGCAGAATGCTTCAGCTCGCGCACGTGGCTCCCTTTTTGCCGTATAATCCATGATGTTCCTGCTGATCTCCATCCGCGTCTTTTCCGTCCCTGCTCACTTCTGAGCGGAGTTCCCCTAGAAAGACTGGAGCGGTTTCTCAGGACGCAGAGCCATGTTTGCGCGACCGCGCGATAGGCGATCCAGGATTCTTGAAGGAGTTTTCCAGTCGAATGAAGCTCTCGTTTGCAACAGCATCCATTCTTATGGCCTCGGGACTTGCCCTGACCGCCTCCGCGCAGGTGCCAGCTGCTCCCGTCCCGGCCAACGAACCCGCAGCAGCAGCCGCTCCCGCCGGGCCAGCCAAAATTGCCGTCGTTGCTTTCCAGGTCGCCGTTGCTCAGACCAACGAAGGCCAGCGTAACTTCGCCGACCTGCAGAAGAAGTACGACCCGAAGCGCCAGCAGCTGAAGGCTCTGAGCGATGAAGTCGACAGCCTCACCAAGCAGCTCCAGACGCAGGGCGATAAGCTCAGCGATACCGAGAAGGCCAATCGCGCCAAGACGATCGACGAGAAGAAGAAGCAGCTGCAACGCGAAGCCGAGGACGATCAGAACGACTTCCAGCAAGAGATCCAGGAGATGTACAACACTCTTGCTTCGAAGGTCTACGACGTGCTCGCCGGCTATGCCCAGCAACACGGCTACACGCTGGTGCTCGACGTCGCTCAGCAGCAGACGCCGGTTTTGTACGCTACTGAATCGACCAACATCACCAAGGCGGTGATTGAGGCCTACAACGTGAAGTCGGGCGTGCCCGCTCCTCCGGCTCAGCCGGCAGCAGCCGCTCCGGCGCCGTCAAAAGCCCCGGGAGCCAAGTAAGATTGAGCCGGGTGGAGGCCCCGATATTCGGGGTCTTCGCCTTGCCACTCCGCCACCCAAAATCAAGGCGCGAATCAATGTGATTTGCGACACCCGGATGCCCTTGGCCGCGCTGTGGAAAAAACTGTGGATTCCAGCCTTCCATAGACCATAGAAAGTTCAGCATTTACTCTTGCCAATCGGACGGCGTTTCTGCTAGTTCGATTAAATCCTTATGTTTCAGTAAGTCGCAGACGGGCGGACGCACTGCCGGTCGAGTGACTCGAAAACCCGCAATTGGCGCGGGTGCGGCAAGCTTTCCACAATCTGTGATGAATGCCCGATGACCGAGGTGGCTGTGATCCAGGCCCCCGGGCGGTTTACTTTGCCTGGTCTTCTCCCACGCGCAAGACCGCTAAAAACGCCTCTTGCGGAATGTCCACTTTGCCGATCCGCTTCATGCGCTTTTTGCCTTCTTTCTGCTTCTCCAGCAGCTTGCGTTTGCGCGAGATGTCGCCGCCATAGCACTTCGCCAGCACGTTCTTGCGCAATGCACTCACCGTCTCGCGCGCCACGACCTTCGCTCCAATGGCTGCCTGAATCGCCACTTCGAACTGCTGGCGCGGAATCAGCTCGCGCATCTTCGACACCAGCGCCTTGCCGCGGTCGTAGGCAAAGTCGCGATGCACGATGATCGACAGGGCATCGACCGGCTCGCCAGACACCAGGATGTCCATCTTCACCATCGGCGACTCCCACTCGCCGGCAAGTTGATAATCGAGCGACGCATAACCGCGCGAGATCGACTTCAGCCGGTCGTAAAAATCGAGCACGATCTCGTTCAGCGGCAGTT
>CAZPEZ010000075.1:0-23955 GCA_964585715.1 uncultured Occallatibacter sp. | reverse complement strand
ACCCCATCACCCCCTCGTCGCCGATGGCCGAGTGGGCCGATCAGTGGCTCTCGGAAGGGAAGAAGAACATCTGGGGCGCGCTGCCCATCGTGGAAGAGCTGCAAAGTGAAGGCGGAGCCGCCGGTGCCTTGCATGGCGCGTTGCAGGCTGGCGCTTTCGCCACTACCTTTACCGCATCGCAGGGTCTCCTGCTGATGATTCCCAACATGTACAAGATCGCCGGTGAGCTGACCCCGGCCACCATGCATGTCACGGCGCGCACTCTCGCGACACATGCGTTGTCGATCTTTGGCGACCACTCCGACGTCATGGCCTGCCGCTCAACCGGCTGGGCCATGCTCGCTTCCAATTCGGTCCAGGAAGTTGCGGACCTCGCACTCGTCTCGCAGATCGCCACCCTTGAATCGCGCATCCCGTTCATCCACTTCTTCGATGGCTTCCGCACCTCGCACGAAGTTGGCAAGATCGAGCCCATCTCCGACGAAACCATCCGCGCCATCCTCGACGACAAGTACATCATCCAGTTCCGTCAGAACGCGCTCAGCCCCGACCGGCCCATCATCCGCGGCACCGCACAGAATCCCGATGTCTTCTTCCAGGCGCGCGAAGCCTGCACGCCGTTCCATGCTGCGGTTCCGGGTATCGTGCAATCGGTGATGAATCGCTTTGCAGCACTCACCGGCCGTCACTACCATCTCTTCGACTATGTCGGCGCATCCGATGCCGAGCGCGTGATCATCATCATGGGCTCCGGCGCAGAAGCCGCCGAAGAAGCCGTCCTCGCGCTCAACCAACAAGGCGAAAAGCTCGGCCTCCTCAAGATCCGTCTCTATCGCCCCTTGGACGCCAACGCCTTCATCGCCGCACTTCCGGCTACCGTCAAGTCCATCGCCGTTCTCGATCGCTGCAAAGAGCCCGGCGCTGCCGGCGAGCCGCTCTATCAGGACATCGTCACCGTTCTCGCCGAGAACTCCGCCAAGCTCCCCTTCGCTGCGATGCCGACCGTCATCGGCGGCCGCTACGGCCTCTCCTCGAAGGAATTCACGCCCGCCATGGTCAAGGGCATCTACGACGAGCTCGCCAAGACCACGCCGAAGAACCACTTCACCATCGGCATCGACGACGATGTCAGCCACACCAGCCTGACCTACGATCCCGCCTTCTCCACCGAAGACCCGAAGACGCACCGCGCGCTCTTCTATGGCCTCGGCTCAGACGGAACCGTGGGCGCCAACAAAAACTCCATCAAGATCATCGGCACCGAAACGCCGAACTACGCGCAGGGCTACTTCGTCTACGACTCCAAGAAGTCCGGCTCCATGACCACCTCGCATCTGCGCTTCGGGCCCAGCCCCATCCACTCCACCTATCTCATCACGCGCGCCAGCTTCATCGCCTGCCACAACTTCAGCTTTCTCGAGAAGATCGATGTGCTCGAAAACGCGATTCCCGGCGCGACCTTCCTGCTCAACTCGCCCTATCCGGCCGCCGAAGTGTGGGACAAGCTGCCCAAAGCGATCCAGCAGGAGATCGTCACCAAGAAGATCGAGTTCTACGTCATCGATGGTTACAAAGTCGCGCGCGATGCCGGCATGGGCAACCGCATCAACACCATCATGCAGACTTGCTTCTTCGCTATCAGCGGCGTCCTTCCGCGCGAAGAGGCCATCGAGCAGATCAAGAAGGCCATCAAGAAGACCTACGGCAAGCGCGGTGAAGCCGTCGTCCAGAAAAACTTCGCCGCCGTCGATCATGCCCTCGCGCATCTCGAAAAGGTGACCATCCCTGCCGCCGCCAACTCGTCGTTCGACATCACCGGGATCATCTCCGACAAGGCTCCGAAGTTTGTCCACGACGTCCTCGGCAAAATTGCCGAAGGCAAAGGCGATCTTCTTCCCGTCAGCGCCATCCCAGCAGGTGGCGCATTCCCCACCGGCACCACGCAGTGGGAGAAGCGCAACATCGCGCAATTCATCCCCGTGTGGGATAAGGATCTCTGCATCCAGTGCGGCAAATGCGTCATGGTTTGCCCGCACGCCGTCATTCGCTCCAAGGTCTATGGTGCCGATCTCGCCGACAAGTCTCCCGCCACCTTCCAGTGGGCCAAGCCCAAGTGGAAGGGCATGGAGCAGGATCGTTACACGCTCCAGGTCGCTCCTGAAGATTGCACTGGGTGCGGCGTCTGCGTCGAAGTTTGCCCTGTGAAGAGCAAGAGCGATGCCAGCCACAAGGCCATCAACATGGCCCCGCAAGCTCCTCTGCGCGAGGCCGAGCGCGCGAACTGGGACTTCTTCCTCTCCCTTCCTGAAGTCGATCGCAGAAGGCTCTCCCACGGCCAGGTCAAGGATCTCCAGCTCCTCCAGCCGCTCTTCGAGTTCTCCGGCGCCTGCGCAGGCTGCGGAGAAACACCCTACATCAAGCTGCTCACCCAGCTCTTCGGCGACCGCCTCTACGTCGCGAATGCCACGGGCTGCTCGTCGATCTATGGCGGCAATCTGCCCACCACGCCCTACAGCCAAAACAATGCCGGCCGCGGACCCACATGGGCCAACTCGCTCTTTGAAGACAACGCCGAGTTCGGCTTCGGCATGAGAACAGCCCTCGATCAACAGAAGGCCTTCGCCGAGGTGCTCGTCACGCGCCTCACTCCCGCCATCGGCCCTGACTTTGCGGCATCGCTCATCCACGCGACGCAGTCAACCGAAGCCGAGATCGATACGCAGCGCGCCCGCGTCCGCGAGCTGAAAGAAAAACTCGCTGCCATCGACTCCTCCGATGCTCGCAACCTGCACGCTATCGCCGATACTCTGGTCCGCAAGAGCGTCTGGATCCTCGGCGGCGACGGCTGGGCCTTCGACATCGGCTTCGGCGGACTCGACCACGTCCTCGGCTCAGGCAAGAACGTCAACATCCTTGTCCTCGACACTGAGGTCTACTCCAACACCGGCGGCCAGGCCTCCAAAGCCACACCGCGCGGCGCCGTCGCCAAGTTCGCGGCCAGCGGCAAGACCAGCAGCCGCAAGGACCTCGCCATGGAAGCAGTCAGTTACGGCTACGTCTACGTTGCGCAGGTCGCCATGGGCGCCAACGATACCCACGTCATCAAGGCCTTCCAGGAGGCTGAAGCTCACGAAGGCCCGTCGATCATTATCGCCTACTCCAGCTGCATCGCCCATGGCTACGATCTGGTCCACGGCCTCGAACAACAGAAACTCGCAGTGCAGTCCGGCTACTGGCCGCTCATGCGCTATAACCCGGGCTTGCGCAACGAGGGCAAGAACCCCTTCCAGCTCGACTCCAAGGCTCCCTCCATCCGCCTCAAGGAGTATGCCTATCGCGAAGCGCGTTACACCATGCTCGCGCGTGGCAATCCTTCGCTGGCCGCGGATCTGCTCAAGGAAGCGCAGGACGATGTCGAGCGCCAGTGGCGCGTCTACTCGGCCAGAGCTGCCATGCCCGGCCGCGGTGACACACCGCATATCGCTCCCGCAGAAACACCAGAGGAGCAGTTGGCAGGCACGCCTGCCGGAGGAAAAGAATGATAGACTTCTCCACCAGCTACCTGGGGCTCAAGCTCAACGGCCCCATCGTAGTCTCATCCACACCGCTCTCTGAGTCGCTCGACAACGTCCGCCGCATGGAAGACGCCGGTGCATCGGCCATCGTCCTCACCTCGCTCTTTGAAGAGCAGCTCGCCCTCGAGTCTCGCGCCCTCGACGAAGATCTGTCCCGCGGCACCGACTCCTTCGCCGAGTCGCTCGACTTCCTGCCCGAGCAGGACGACTACCGCATGACCCACGAGGTCTACCTCGAGCATCTCCGTCGCGCCAAGGCCGCCGTCAAGATTCCCATTCTCGCCAGCCTCAACGGCACCACCGTCGGCGGCTGGGTCCGCTTCGCGCGCGAGATGGAGCAGGCCGGAGCCGACGCCATCGAGCTGAACACCTACGCTCTCGCTACCGATCGCAGCCAGACCTCCAACGAACTCGAACTCCAGTTATTGGAACTCGTCGAGCAGGTCTGCCAGTCCGTCAAACTGCCTGTCTCCGTCAAGCTCTCGCAGTCCTTCACCAGCCTGCCCCATCTCGTCGCGCGGCTTGAAGATGTAGGTGCGCGCGGCGTCGTCCTCTTCAATCGCTTCTATCAGCCTGACTTCGATATCGAAACTCTCGAAGTCCGCCCCACCTTGCACTTCTCCACGCCGTCGGAACTCCTGCCCCGCCTGCACTGGGCTGCCATCCTCTTCGGTCATGTCAACATCGATATCGCTCTCACCGGTGGTGTGCACTCGGCGGAAGACGTGCTCAAGTGCGTCATGGCTGGCGCCAGCATGACCATGATGGCCTCGGCGCTCCACATTCACGGCATCGAGCACATCGGCCGCGTCCTCGCCGACATGCAGTACTGGCTCGAGAAGCGCGAATACAGCTCGCTCTGGGAGACGCGCGGCTGCCTCAGCCGCCGCTCCGTCCCCGACATTTCGCCCTTCGATCGCGGCAACTACATCAAGACGCTCAGCTCCTACAGCCTGCGCCAAACCGTCGCCGCCTTTTAATCCGGGCTGGGCTTCCTCTCTGAGCGGCGCTCCCGAGCGCCGCCTTCTTTTTGGCTCTGGGACTCCGTTCTTAGTTCGACCAGAAAGATCCACGCCCATCCAACGCAAAGGCCCGATCTTGGCATCCCGCCCCTACGCCTCTATCATTCGTGTCAGTCTTCAACGGAGCGTCGATGTCTCTCAAACAGATATTCCCTCTTCTCGTCGTTGTATTCGCCCTGTCGCCTTCGTCCGCTTCGGCTCAGGCACCCACGCACTATGAACCCACGCTCGCATCGCTCGACCAGCATCCGCTCCCTGACTGGTACGCCGGCGCGAAACTCGGCATCTTCATCCACTGGGGCCTCTACTCCGTGCCTGGCTGGGCGCCGCTCAACCATCCCGATCACGACTTCTCGTCGAACGACTACATCAAATACGATCCCTACGCCGAGTGGTATCTCAACACCATGCGTGTTCCCGGCTCGCCCACGGCGGACTATCACCGCGAACACTACGGCAACGCCGGCTACTACGACTTCGCGCCCGAGTTCAATCGCGCATCGAAGAAGTGGAACCCCGACGCCATGGCTGCCGTCTTCCAGGCCGCCGGCGCGCGCTACGTTGTCCTCACCAGCAAGCATCACGAAGGCTTCACACTCTGGCCCAGCACCACGCCCAATCCGAACCCGTCGCTCAAGCCCAGCCAGCTCCACGCCGAGCGCGACATCGTCGGCGAACTCACCCAGGCCGTTCGATCTCGAGGCCTCAAGATGGGCCTCTACTATTCCGGCGGTTATGACTGGACCTTCAACACCGGCCCGATTCTGGTCAACACCGACTACCAGGCCGTGAAACCCGAGAGCGAAGCGTATGGGAAGTACGCCAACGCCCAGATCCACGAGCTGATCGCGCGCTACAAGCCATCGCTTCTGTGGAACGACATCGACTGGCCCAAGACCGGCGACGCGCTCGGTGTCCAAGCCGACTACTACAACGCCGTGCCCGATGGAGTCATCGACGACCGCTTCGGCATCAAGCACGCCGACTTCACCTCACCTGAATACGCCAAGCTCGACAAGATCAGCCCGAAGAAATGGGAAGAGTGCCGCGGTCTCGGCCGGTCCTTTGGATATAACAGGGCCGAAGGCGAAGCAGAGACTATCGCGCCGGCCGAGCTCATCGCGCTCCTGGTCGATATCGTCAGCAAGAACGGCAATCTGCTCCTCGATGTCGGCCCCGAAGCCGACGGCACCATTCCTCCCGTGCAGATGGAGCGCCTCAAGGCTCTCGGCGCCTGGCTCCAGCAAAACGGCGAAGCCATCTACGACACCACCCCATGGACGCAGGCAGAAGGGAAGTCCGTCGAAGGCGACGACCTGCGCTTCACCCGCAAGGGCGACGACCTTTACATTACGATCCTTGGCGAGCCCAAAAGCCATTCTCTCGCTTTTCAAAAGGGCAGCGGATCGTTCACATCCATCACGATGCTTGGGGGATCGAAACTCAGCTACGAGGAAATGGGCATAAGCCTGAAGATCGATCTGCCCGAACATCTTCCCGGCCAATATGCGTACGTCATCAAACTCGCCGGCTACGCCCGCTGAGGGGAAGAATCCGCCAAGATATCGAGCACAGCCTTCTCTAGTTGTGCGCAGGCCTCGGGCAGGGCCGCCTTCACCGCTTCGCTAAATCCTTCGCGCAACTCCAGCGATCCTGCGCCGACCGTCAGCAGCAGGGAACTGCGCGGCGTCGCACTATACAGTTCTTCGCTCAATGCCAGCAACTCCGCCGCACCCAGATGATGCGTCGCCAGCGCCGAGCCCGAGGCATTCGTCGTCGCAACCGTAGCTAGGCGGACTTCACCAGCCGCAAGATTCGTCGCGCAGTCGACAAAGACTACCGATTCCGCTTCGGCCACATCCTGCGCCAGCTCCGGCGTCCACTGCTGCCGCGTCAGTACGCGCGCACGCGGCTCGCCGGCAAAGCGCCCCTCGACCCACGCAGCGAGCCACGGCCCGACGCCATCATCCTCGCGCAGCGTGTTCCCGCACGCGAGAATGAGACATCGAGCCTGACCGGCAATCGAATGAGTCACAGAGTTGGGTGTCCAGGGTCCGGGGTCCCCACAGACAGGTCTTCGTCTGTGGGGTGGTTTACGACCGCACCAGGCGATCGACTACTTCGCCCTCAGCCGACACCAGCTTGAGCTCCAGCGGCATCTTTCCGAAGGCGTGCGTTGAGCAGCTCAGGCACGGATCGAAGGTACGAACGACAGCCTCCACGCGATTCAGGATTCCTTCGCTGAATTTGCCATCGTGAATATAGTGTTTGGCCGCCTGCAGCACACCCTGGTTCATCGCGTGGTTGTTCTGTCCGGTCGCGATCACCAGGTTCGCCCACTTCATCAGCCCGTTCTCGTCCACCTTGTAGTGATGATGCAACGTGCCGCGCGGCGCCTCGGCCTGTCCCGCGCCTTCGAGGCGATTCACGCCGGCCGTCGCGCGCACATGCTTGTCGAGAATCGACGGATCGGCCAGGATGTGCTCGATCTTTTCGATGCCATACAGGATGTCGATCAGCCGGGCATAGTGGTAGTAGAACGAGCTCTGCACCGGCCCATCGGCGATTTGTTTGAACAACTTCAGCTCCTCGTCGGCCAGCGGTGTTCCCATGCTCTTCGCAATATTCAACCGTGCCAGCGGTCCCACGCGATAGCTTCCTGCCGGATACCCAAGCGGCTTGTAGTACGCAAACTTGGTATAGCTGTAAGGCTCCACAGCCTCGCCAATCACCTCAGAGAACTGGTTCGCTGTGATGCCGTCTGCAATCGTCTCGCCTTTCGCATCGATCAAGCGCAGGGCGCCGTCGGTGAACTCCACCGACTCGTCTTCGTTGATGAGCCCCATATAGTTCGAAGCAAAGTTGGCGAAGACCTCGATCTCCGGCTTGAATCCATCCGCGATCTGCTTGTACCAGGCAAGTGCGAGCTTGATGTTCGCCTGGGCCTCCGGAATCATCTTGAGAATCTCATCGCGCTTGGCCGCAGCGAGAGGTTCGGTCACGCCTCCCGGAACCACCCAACCGGGATGAATCCGCTTGTTGCCCAGTAGCTCGATGATGTGCTGTCCGAAGCGGCGCAGCCCGATGCCTGCGCGTCCCAACTCCGGCTTCGCCTGCGCCACTCCGAAGATGTGCCGCGTCGCGGGATCAGACTCCAGACCTAGTAACAGGTCGGGTGAAGACAAATAGAAGAAACTCAGCGCGTGCGATTGCACCATCTGTGCCAGGTTCAGCATCCGGCGCAGTTGTGCTCCCGTGTGCGGAATCCGTACCGACATGATTGCTTCGCAGGCTTTTGCTGACGCAATCAGGTGCGACACCGGACAGATGCCGCAGATGCGCGCCATTAGGCTCGGCATTTCATAAAACGGCCGGCCCTCGGAAAACTTCTCGAATCCGCGCACCTGTGTGACGTGGAAGTTTGCGTTCTCCACTTCGCCCTGATCGTTCAGGTGAATCGTGATCTTGCCGTGCCCTTCCAGGCGTGTGACGGGATCGATGGTGATGGTCTGGCTCATAACTCAAGCTCCAAAGCGCGTGAGGGCTGAAACATCCAGCGGTTCGCCGCCTACCAGCGCAGTCAGCGCCGTGTGAAAAGTATCGGCCGAAGGCGGGCATCCGGGCAGGAACACATCCACCTTCACGAATTCGTGGATCGGCCGAACAATCCGCAGCAGCTTCGGTACGACGACACATGGAATCTGCTGCTGTACGTCCGCATTTTCCTTGTAGGCGCGATCGAGAATCGCTTCCGGTCCGATCGGATTACGCATCGACGGCACATTGCCCGCTACCGCACAATCTCCCATCGCGACCAATAGCTTCGAATGGGCACGGATCTTCTTGATCTTCTTCTCGTCATCGACTGAAGCTACCGCACCCTCGACGAGCGCGATGTCAACCTCATCTGGAAACTCTTTCGCGTCGACAATCGGGCTGTAAACCACATCCACATGCTCGGCAAGCGCGAGGAGCCGTTCGTCCATATCCAGAAACGACATGTGGCAGCCGGAACAGCCGTCCAGCCAGACCGTAGCCAGTGTTTTCTTGCTCATTTCGCCTCCCTCATCAGGTTCAGGTACGGGAGAAAATCGGGATACTTCGGATGGTCGGATCCGATCTTGCCCTTATCGAACAAGGCGCCGGTCGGACATACCTGCACACACTTGCCGCACCGCGTGCAGCTCGAACTCCCCCAATCCTGATGTAGATCGGTAATCACCATCGAGTCGATGCCGCGTCCCATCACATCCCACACATGTGCGCCTTCCACCTCCGCGCACACCCGCACGCAGCGCGTGCACAAGATGCAGCGATTGTGATCGGCCGTGAACCGCTCATGCGACGCATCGACGGTCAGTTCAGGATTGCGATACGGGAAGCGTACATGCGTGACACCTTCCGACTGCGCCAGCGATTGCAGCTCGCAGTGCCCGTTTGACACACATACGGAACAGATGTGGTTGCGCTCGGCAAACAGCAGCTCCAGAATCGTCCGGCGATGTTTCTGCAACCGCTCCGTATGCGTGCTTACTTCCATGCTTTCGTACACCGTCGTTACGCAGGCCGGCAGCAGCTTGTTACTTCCCTTGATCTCAACAAGACACATGCGGCACGCGCCCACGTCGCTCAATCCATCCAGATGGCACAGCGTGGGAATCTCGATGTTATTCTCCCGCGCCACCTCGAGAATGGTCTGTCCGCGACTTCCGCTCACTTCGACGCCATCGATGACCAGAGTTTTGACGTCTGCAGTTTCGCTCATACCAACACCTCCACCGGAGCCTGAATGTTGCAGACGCCCGCCACGCACTTCTTATGTACGATGTGATCGATGTACTCGTTGCGGAAATACTTCAAAGTACTCAGCACCGGGTTCGGAGCCGTCTGGCCCAGCCCGCAAAGGCTCGCTTCCTTCACCGTGCTGCACAGATCTTCCAGCAGTCTGAGGTCGTCCATCGTTCCCACGCCGTTACAGATCCGCGTCAGCAGCGTGTGCATCTGCGCCGTGCCCGCGCGACATGGAATGCATTTACCACACGACTCGGTCATGCAAAACTCGATGAAGAAACGTGCCACATTCACCATGCACGAGGTATCGTCCATCACGATCATGCCGCCCGAGCCCATGATCGATCCCGCCGCCAGCAGCGCGTCATAACTAACGCCAATGTCCAGCATTTCCGCCGGAAGGCATCCGCCCGATGGACCGCCCGTCTGCACCGCCTTGAATGTATGTTCATCCGGCACGCCGCCGCCGATCGTCTCGATGATTTCGCGCAGCTTGATGCCCATCGGCACTTCGACCAGACCCGTGTTGCGAATCTTGCCGGTCAGCGCAAACACCTTGGTCCCCTTGCTGCGCGCAGATCCCATGTTTGCAAACCAGCGCCCGCCATTGCGAATAATGGGTGCAATATTGGCGAAGGTTTCGACGTTATTGATCAGCGTCGGCTTGCCCCACAGTCCGCTCATGGCAGGGTAGGGAGGCCGCGGCCGCGGTGTCCCCCGCTTGCCTTCAATCGAGGCAATCAGCGCCGTCTCTTCACCACACACAAACGCGCCCGCACCCAAACGAATTTCCACGTCGAAGTTGAACGGTGTGTTGCCGATGTTGTTGCCGAGCAGCCCGCGCCGTCGCGCCTCGCGCAGGCTCACCGTCAACCTCTGCACGGCCAGCGGATACTCGGCGCGCACATAGATGTACCCCTTGCTCGCGCCAACTGCATACGCCGCAATCGCCATGCCCTCAATCACCCGCTGAGGATCGCTCTCGAGCACGCTGCGGTCCATAAATGCGCCGGGGTCGCCTTCGTCGCCGTTGCAGATCACGTACTTCACGTCGCTGGGCGATTTGGCCACGGTGCTCCACTTCAAGCCGGTGGGATAGCCGCCGCCCCCACGCCCGCGCAATCCGCTCTCGGTGATCTGCCGGATCACGCCGTTCGGCGTCATGTCGTTCAGCGCCGTCAACAACGCACGATATCCGTCGCGCGCAATATAGTCGTCGATCTTCTCAGGATCGATCCGGCCCGAGTTCTCCAGCACCACATGCACCTGCTGGTCGAAATGCTCGCGCAGGTTGCACTGCAGCTCCGCCAGAGGCTCACCGCCCAAGCTTGCTGCCACCCGCTCCGCATCGCCGTCTTTTACGTGCTGGTAGAGCGTTTCGCTCGGTTCCACCAGAACCAGAGGCCCAGCCGCACACAATCCCATACAACCCGTCCGCCGTACCAGCGCGTTCTTGCCCTGCGACTCGACGGCTTTGGCTAGCGCGTCCTTCACCCGGTCCGAGTGCTGACTCAGGCAACCGGTACCCATGCATACACTGATCTCCTGATCGAATTTCTTGTTCTCTTCCTGTGTTGTTTTCGCAATCTGGTCGAGCTCGTCGATCGTCATTCCACCGCCCACCTTTCCAGTTGCGCGAGCATCTGCTCGCCCGACATCTGCCCTTGTAGCTCACCATCGGTCAGCACCACCGGCGCGCGACCGCAGGCGCCCACGCAGCGCGCCGTCATCAGGCTGATGTTGCCGTCCTTTGTCGTTTGTCCCTGGCAGATGCCGAGATGCTTCTCCGCCGCCGCCACCAGCTTGTCGGTGCCCTTGATGTAGCAGGCAGTGCCGGTGCATACCGTCATTGTGTGTTTGCCCGGCGGCTTCAGGCTGAAGTAGTGGTAGAACGTCACCACTCCATAGGCCTGGCTCAAAGGCACGTGCAGCGACTGGGCCACAAACTTGATCGCGTCGTCATCCAGAAAACCGAACGACGACTGCACCGTGTGCAGCGTTTCAATCAGCGCGGAGCGGGAGAATCCGTTCTTGCGCATCGTTCCGTTCACAATCTTCCATCGCTTGTCATCACTCGGGAGCGGGGGTGGGGTCAACGCTGGCACAATTCCTCCATCACGGTTCAGTGAATGCCGGACTGCCTTTCGCGGTTCGTCAAGTCTAGTTCTAAAAGCTGGGGTTGGGAAATCGTAGTGACATCCATCACTGGTCCGCGCCCTATCCCACGCTGTGGCACCAGGTTCGCAACAACCTGGCGATTTGATCCAGCTCATGCGCGATCCCACCTGTGCCCTCCCGTTGTAATAGCTCTATGGACTGCGAATCTAGGCGACTTGAAAAAAATTGACAGAAGTGTTGACAATCAATAACCAATTGGTTATGGTTTTGGAGTGCAAGGAAGACGCAGCCGGGACGGGCAGTTCGGCCCACCACCGGCGCAAATGAATCGGGAACCGAATCGAAAACCCAAAGAGAGGAGTCAGCCATGCAAATCAAACTCACGAGCGTGTTCGTGGACGATCAAGAGAAGGCCCTGAAGTTCTACACAGGCGTTCTGGGCTTCCAAAAGAAAATGGACTTCCCAGGGGGCGGGAACTACAGATGGCTCACGGTGGTCTCCCCTGAAGAGCCGGAGGGCGTGCAACTCGTCCTTGAGGCCAACCAGGGCTACAATCCTGCTGCGAAGACGTATCAGCAGGAGATTCATCGCAGCGGGATACCCGCTGCCAATTTCTTTGTCGGGGACGTGCAGAAGGAATACGACAGGCTCAAGCAGCTCGGTGTGAAGTTCACCAAGGAACCGACCAAGACGACAGGGTCGAACATCGCGATGCTGGACGATACATGCGGCAATCTGATTCAGATCACGCACCTGGATTGGTAGATCGCGTGGCGAATCGCTTGATACCCGACAAAGGCTGAGGAGGGCTCTCGATGCAAGCTCAAACCGATCATGTATTCAGGGCTCTCTCCGACCCGACGCGCCGAGCAATCTACGAGCGGTTGGCGCGCGACGGGGAGCAGACGGTACACGCCTTGACAGGGCGCGCAGGCGTATCGCAGCCTGCTGTCTCAAAGCATCTGACGGTGTTGAAGCGGGCGAAGCTGGTGAGGCATCGCCGCGAAGGACGCGAGACCCACTACAGCGCACAACCGCAGGCGCTGGCGCCCATGGTGGAGTGGCTCGAACTCTACGGTGCCTTCTGGCGTGACCGGTTCGATCGCCTCGAAGAGCTGCTGAAAAGGATGGACGACAAATGACCGATGCCGCAGCGACAAAGACCCTGGTCATCGAACGGGATATGCCGCATCCACCCGAAAAGATCTGGCGTGCCCTCACGGAGGGTAACCTGATCGAAGAGTGGCTGATGAAGAACGATTTCAAGCCGGTCGTGGGCCACAAGTTCACCTTTCGCGCCTTGCCCGCGCCGAATTGGAACGGGATCATCGAAGGCGAAGTCCTGGTAGTTGAACCGCCTTCCCGGCTCTCATATGGCTGGGGCGCTTTGGGACTGGGGAGCGTCGTCGCTTGGACGTTGACGCCAATCGAAGGAGGCACCCGTCTGCGGATGGAGCACTCCGGCTTCCCGTCGGAAGAAGGCGCCAACTACAAGGGGGCAAAGTACGGCTGGCAGAAGTTCATCGGCAACCTGGAGCGGGTGCTCGGCGGCCTCGAGTAAACCTCAACAGTCCGGGACGGTCCGCTGCGACGGCATGTGGGCAGACCCCATATCCCCGATACTCGATTCGGATCGTTCCTCCGTGTCCTCACTTCACTGAGGGCGAAACAGACCACCAAGCTCCTTGAAGTCAAATACATCGAAAAGGAGGACAAATCAAATGGCAACGTCGTCAAATGCAGTGAACACTGGGAAGTCTGCCACGCAGGGGCCGACTGCTCCACAATCCCTCGCAGGAAAGAGAACAAAGTCGATTCTCTATTGGTTCATGACTCTCTCTGTCGCGCTGCCGATCGGAAGCGGCGGTGTCTCGCAGATGATGCTCTATCAGAACAACCCTCACGGCGTCATTCCAGTGCTTGGCTACCCTACGTACTTCTTCGCTATTCTGGGATTTTGGAAGGTGCTCGGGGCGATTGCACTCCTCGTGCCGCGCTTTCCGCTGCTCAAGGAGTGGGCGTATGCCGGTATCTTCTTCGACCTGACCGGGGCTGCGGTGTCGTATGCAGCCGTGGGTGGACTCGGCGTGTACGATTTCCATGTCATCGCACCTCTGATCATCACTGGCTTCACAGTGGCCTCGTGGGCGTTGCGGCCGGAGAGCCGGAAGACCGGCGTGGTCCTTCCCTTGAAAGGCGGAGCGGCCGGTATGAACGCCAGCGCAGCGAGTATTGCCTGAGAGGGACACAGAGCAAGACGCGAGGGAGACATCCGGGGTCGATGTCGGTCCGTCGGCGCGTGGAATGAAGGCCTCAATGGAACCCGGCTCGCATACAAAGCAAAGAGGAGGAGGACCCATGGAATCCACATTGCAAAGTCCGGCGCTCGTCGCCGCAAAAAGCAGCCCCAAAGCCAACACGATCGGCTATTGGATCTTCACAGCGCTCTTCTGTCTGGAGATGAGCTTCACCGCCTACTATGAGCTGCTGCCGCAGGGTGCTCAGGCCTTCGCCAACCTGGGCTTCCCCGCCGGCTACTTTCGGATGGAGCTCTCGGTGGCCAAGCTTCTGGGCGTGGCTGCACTGCTGTTCCCGATGGTCCCTGTGCGGCTCAAAGAATGGGCCTACGCTGGCTTCGCCATCAACCTTGTCTCGGCGCTCATCACCCACCTCTCGCTGGGGCAAGGCCCGGCGGCCGTGAGCCCATCGGCCATCACCAGCGTGCTCTGGGCATTCTCCTACGTTTTCTGGCGCCGCTTGCAGGCCACGCAGGCGAACGGCTGAGCGCATTGCTGGCCGTTCAGGTATGGCTGCGGAAGTGAAATGATCTCACCGCCTGCCATCGAAGTATCATTGCGACCAGAGAATTGAAATTGCCAGCCATGACACAAAATAAAGCCAACCCCAAGGTGGATGCCTTCATCGCCAACGCAAAAAAGTGGCGTGAAGAATTCAAGAAGCTGAGAGCGATCCTTCTCGACTCCGAGCTGACGGAAGAATTCAAGTGGAGCCAGCCCTGCTACACGTTTCAGGGAAAGAACGTAGTCGTCATCGGTGGATTAAAGGAATCCTGCGCGCTCGCCTTTTTCAAAGGTGTACTGCTGAAGGATGTGCATGGCGTTCTCACCCGGCCCGGTCAGCATTCGCAGTCGACTCGCTGGTTCAAGTTCGCCTCCGTGCGGGAAATCGCGGAGATGAAATCCGTCCTGAAAGCCTATATTCGGGAAGCCATTGAGGTCGAAAAGGCCGGCCTGAAAGTAAAACTAAAGAAGACTTCGGATCTGAAGTTCCCCGAGGAACTTCAAACCATGTTGGATGAATTCCCTGACTTCAGGGCTGCTTTTGAAGCACTGACCCCGGGACGGCAACGCGCCTACATCTATCACTTTTCCGCGCCCAAGCAAGCGAAAACGCGGGAGGCACGGGTGCTGAAATACATGCCGCATATTCTCAAGGGAAAAGGACTTCTCGATGAGTAGATGGAGAGGTCCGGCAGTTTAGCCCTGCTTCCAATCGATTTGAAGACCCTATTCTCGGGCTGCGATAATTTCAACAGCACGTACAAGCGTCACAGCAAGGGACCGTAAGCCCAAGAGGGGGTTAGGAATGAAAGGTGTGTTCGTCGTGGGCGCCGGCCCGGCAGGCATGTTTGCCGCGCGCCAGATCGCCCTCGCAGGGTACGAAACCTTTATCTTCAATCGCGATATCCGGCCGGGTGGACTGGCCCAATACGGCATCTATCCCCTCAAAACCAAGATGAAGATAGGCCTGCGCAAGCAGTTCGACCAGACCCTCGCCCTGCCCAACGTCCACTACTTCGGCCACATCCAGATCGGCTCCGCCTACGACCTCACGCTGGCCGAACTCGAGTCGTTCCGCCCCGCCGCCATCGTCTTTGCCTCCGGTGCTCAGGGTGCCAAGCGCCTCGGATTGGCGGGCGAAGATGCGCATGGCATCTATGCCTCTAAAGATTTTGTTTACAACTATAACCAGCTTGAATCTCATGTAGCACGTGACTTTTCGTCCTACCGCCGCATCGCCGTCATCGGTGTCGGCAATGTGGCGATCGACGTCGCCCGTTGGCTCCTGCAGGACAAACCCGCGCGCTACACCGAAAGCGTCGTCATCGTCGCCCGCCGCGGCCCCCTCGAAGTCAAGTTCGACAAAAAAGAAATCGAGCACGTCGAGCCCTTTATTTCTCGCGCCGATCTAGTCGCCGAACTCACCCGCGTCCAGCCCCTCTGTGCCAAGGCCGGCCAGGACATCTCCCCAGACAAAGTCATTGCCCAATACTTTCCGCACGTCACTGACAACCCCACCGCTCCGACGCCCGCACACCTCTCCTTTCGCTTTCTTTCTTCGCCCCAGTCCTTCATCGCGAGCGCCGAGGGCCGTGTCACGCAAATGGTGGTTGCCGAAAACGAGCTCGTGGCCAAACCGGACGGCAGCACCTCGGCACGAGCCACCGGCGCTACGGCCACTCTCAACGTCGATACCGTCCTCTTCGCCATCGGAGATAAGCATGATCCCGCGATCGGCCTCCCCATGGGTCCTGAAGGCTATGCCACGCGTCCGAATTCCGGCGATCCCAAAGCAGCTGACCCAGCCCACCCGTCTTTCGAAGTCTGGGATCCGGCTTCCGCCCAGCCCCGTGCTGGCCAGTTCGTTGTCGGATGGGCCCGGAAAGCGAGCACAGGCCTTGCCGGACTCGCCCGTCACGACGGAGAACTTGGAGCAAAACAAGCCCTCGAATACGTCAAGTCCGCACCCCAAGTCAGCACCCTCTCCGAAACCGAAATCCGTGCTCGCCTCGATTCCAAAGGCGTGCGCGTCGTCGACAAACAGGATCTAGTTCTGCTGGCCCGCGCCGAAGCCCGCAAAGGCCATGTCCCACCGCCCAACTCATTCCATTTCAGAGAAGAGCAAACGATATTTCAGATAATTGATGAAGAAAAGGCCCGCGAGGCGGCCGGCACAGACAAGAAGCCCGTTGTCGCAGCCGACTGAGCAAAGCCACTCCATCTCAAATATTCAAGATATGTCATCCTGAGCTTCGACAAGTTTGGGGCCCCCATTGCGCGAAAGCGCAATCGGGGTAAGCCGAGCGAAGGATCTGCTTTTTGCGACGCTCCAGTCGCGCCAAGCACCGCAGGTGCTTATCCCAACGCAGGCAGCTTATCCGAGATTCCCAGCAGGAAGATCAGCCCGATTCCGCAGCTGTAAATTGCTCCGGTCCAGGCAATGGCGTAATAGAACCGCGGATGATGTCCGGTCGCCTTAAATGCCCCGCCCATTGAGGCCGTCATCAACGCATTCATCGCCACCAGGCCAATCGAGAACGCCGCAAGTCCAAGCATCCCACGCGATGTCCCGCCCAGATTGGCCGTCAGGAAGAACAGCGCCAGCTGGCTTGGCGTCTCCGCGCCTACACCGTGCAGCACGCCGATCAGAAAAACCGACTTGCCGTTATACATCCACTGAAACCGCTCCGGCCGCGGCACTTCTGCATTCCATATCCGCCGGACCCGCCACGTCAGCCACAGCGCGCCGTTGATTGCAAGCGCCAGTCGGCTTTCGATGCGGCCGTGGGTATGCCCGTGCGCATCTTTGCGCAGAATCCCGGCCACTACACCGATGCCCAGCACGATGAGCGTCAGGCCGATCAGCCTCTCCGTCCAGTGGTCTAGTCCTTCGGGCAGCCCCATGTGCAACTCGAGGACCGCGATGCCCAAGGCCGCGACGGTGAATGCGTGCCCCAGCGCATAGGTCATGCCCAGCCGCAGGCCACTCCACCAGTTCTTCTGTACCGCCGTAATATCGGAGATCGCCGCCAGGTGGTCGTAGTCGAAGCCGTGCCGCAGCCCCAGCAGCAGACAGGACCCAAGGGCGGCATCGAGCTTCCAGTCACCGAAAAGGGGCATCACGCAGCCCAGTATAGAGCAGGCCCGCAGAAGAATGAGTGGTATAAGTCACTCAAACCTCGGCTGGCCGCCTCACACTCCTCCCTCTGTCGGAACGCCGCCAAACCCCGCGAACCTCGCTACATCTTCACATCGATCTTGTATCCCGTGTAGTCGATCGTTACCACTGTCCGGCCATATAGAAACGTGCTCGACTCCGCCCGCGCATGCGTCGCCATCGAGAACCCGTCCACCATCGCGTACTGCCGCATCATGTGTGTCACCCCGGCAAATACCGACGGCGCCTTCGATGCCACACCCTCCAGCCGCACTATCGACCCATCCTGCGCGTCCACCCACAACGAACCGACAATCAGATTAGGCGCCTTCCGCTTCGGATCGATCGCGAGCACGTAGCACCTGCGCCCATCCAGAACCGCTGTGCCAGGCTTCAGCGTCATGTTGTAGTTCTCTGAATCGATCCACGCGTGCTGCACGTTTCCGGGCAGATTGATGTTCTTTTC
The DNA here is from genome assembly GCA_964585715.1 of uncultured Occallatibacter sp. Lineage (GTDB taxonomy): Bacteria > Acidobacteriota > Terriglobia > Terriglobales > Acidobacteriaceae > Telmatobacter. Next base: position 6,024 of record CAZPEZ010000075.1, on the reverse strand, counting down.
GCTGTCCAGAAGTGGATCCAGCCCCAATCGCCGAATCAGCGCCGACCCGCTTTGCGACAGCACTTGGTAGCTCTTGCCCGTCTCCCTGCGATAAGTCGTCTTCACTGTCATCTCGGCGACCGGGTGCGTCTCGTCCGTGCCGTGAAACACGGAATAATGCTCGGTGACCGTGTATCCCGCGATTGCCCTCACCCGCGCCTGCACGGCCGCGTCCACCTGCCGAATCACCGCCGCCGGGTCCAACGGTGCGTCGGCCGCGCGCCCCGTTTCGATGGAAACCAACAGGAACGCCACCGCCCAAATGGCCTGTCCCCAGCCGCCACGCATCCATCCGGCCAAACGCAACTCCCTCCCTCAGCTTCTTAGAGTATGACGACCGCCGGTTCAGTTGGTCTCCCTGGCAGGCCTTTCGGCTCACGCCGCGCGCCGGTGAGCCGAAAGCCCGGATCGCCGACCCGAAACCGCATTCGGACGAAAGGGTGCGGCTGCCACGCGCAACTCATCCGGATGCGGACCAGGAAGGGCGCAGGCCCCGGACGCCGGCCGGCACCGAACACTCAGAGGTGCCGAGTTCCGATGGCATACCCTATCTCTGGCGGCGGAAACGAGCCTGGCAGACTCATACACAAACCCGGAGCAGTCCAGGGCACGTCGTGCCGTCCAGGTCCGCGGCGTCGTCCAGGGTGTCGGCTTCCGTCCCTTCGTCTATCGGTTGGCGGCTGAAGAGAATCTCGCAGGCTCGATCGGCAATGATACCGGCGGCGTCGCCATCGAAATCGAAGGCTCGCCTGCCCATCTCGAAGCCTTCCTTGCCCGCCTGCGCGCTGAAACCCCGCCCCTCGCCCGCATCGACTCGGTCAGAGTCCACGATATCCAGCCCACCGGCGAAACCGGCTTTCGCATTGTCGCCAGCGAGGTCAAAGGGCAGGTTGCGACCGGCATCCCCGCCGATGCTGCTACCTGTGTCGACTGCCTGCGCGAGCTTTTAGATCCGAGAGACCGCCGCTACCGCTATCCCTTCCTCAACTGCACCAACTGCGGCCCGCGCTTCACCATCACACGCCGCATCCCCTACGACCGGCCACAGACGTCGATGGCGCAATTCACCATGTGCCCCGCCTGCCAGGCCGAATATGATGACCCGCTCAACCGCCGCTTTCACGCACAGCCCAATGCCTGCTGGCAGTGCGGCCCGCAGCTTTCACTTGAAGCCCCCGACGGTTCGCCTATCCTGACCGTCGATCCCGTCGAGACTGTCATCGACCGCCTCCTCGCCGGCCAGATCGTCGCCATCAAAGGCATCGGCGGCTTCCATCTCAGCGTCGACGCATCCAGTCCCTCCACCGTCCAGCGTCTGCGACAACGCAAGCACCGCTACGGCAAACCCCTCGCCGTCATGGTTCGCGATCTCGAAGCCGCTCGAGCCCTTTGCGACCTCACGACCGAGGAAGAAGCACTCCTGCAAACTCCGGCCCGTCCCATCGTTCTCGCGCGTACCCGCACCGCCAACGGCATCGCCCCCGAAGTCACACCCGGCATTCCCTGGCTCGGCGTCTTTCTGCCCTACGCGCCACTGCAGCATCTGCTCTTCGCCGACCCGCGTGTGAAGGCTCTTGTCATGACCTCAGCCAACCTCAGCGAGGAGCCCATCGCCATCGACAACGAAGAGGCCCGCCAGCGCCTCGGCGCCATTGCCGACGCCTTTCTCTTCCACGACCGTGAGATCCTGCAGCGCTGCGACGATTCCGTCGTCGCGCTCGTTGACGGTGCGCCGCAGATCATTCGTCGCGCCCGCGGCTTCGTCCCTCTCGGCATAGAACTTCCATTCGAAGTGCCGCCTCTGCTCGCCGTCGGCGGCCATCTCAAAAGCGTCTTCACCCTCGCCCGCGGCCGCCACGCCTACCAGAGCCAGCACCTCGGCGATCTCGAAAACCTCACCGGTCTCGAGTTCTTTGAGGATTCGCTCGCCCACCTCATGTACACCTTCGAGATCGAGCCCGAGTCCGTCGTCCGCGACATGCATCCGGGCTATCTTTCCTCAACATGGGCAGACAAATGGGCCGAAGAACGCAAGCTCCCCGTGATCGAGGTTCAGCATCACCACGCCCACATCGCAGCCTGCATGGCAGAGCACGGCCTTGACGGTCCCGCCATCGGTCTCAGCCTCGACGGCACTGGCTATGGCACCGATGGCCGCATCTGGGGTGGGGAAGTCCTCATCGCGCGTCCCGATAGTTTTGACCGCTTTGCTCATCTCGCCTACGTGCCCATGCCCGGCGGCGAAGCCGCCATTCGCGAACCATGGCGCATGGCTCTCGGCCATCTCCACGCCGCCGGCATTGCTCTCGACAATCCCTTCATCTGCGAGGCTCTCGGGACGAACACGAAAGAGATTGCGGTTCTGCAAAAAATGACGACCCGCGGTCTCAACGCGCCTCTCACCTCCAGTTGCGGCCGTCTCTTCGATGCCGTTGCCGCCCTCGTTCTCCGCCGCCGCGAAGTCGACTACGAAGCCCAGGCCGCTATAGAACTTGAAGGAATATGCATCGACGAGCCCGACGACATCGCCGGCTACTCCTTCCAATTCGAGTCAGCGGCGCCTGCCAGTTCTACAAAACTGGGTGCCCCAGGGCCGGGGTTCCCGGCGACAGGTCTTCGTCGCTGGGGTGGAGATCCCTCGCTCTTGGGGACCTGGGAGGGAATTGAGATTGATTCCGCTCCGCTGTGGCACGAATGCCTCGCCGACCTCCGCGTCGGTCAACCTCCCGCTCGAATCGCAGCGCGTTTCCACGCAGGCATCGCGAACGCCTTTGTCCACGCCGCAAAGCAGGCTCGCACGGGCACGGGTATCCGCCAGGTCGCACTGAGCGGCGGCTGTCTTCACAATCGCCGTCTCGCACGTCTCCTGCGTGCCGGTCTCGAAGAAGAGGGTTTTGCAGTCTTCCAGCACCGCAACGTGAGCCCCGGCGACGGAGGCCTCAGCTACGGCCAGGCCGTCGTCGGCGCCGCCATCGCCAAGAAACAGAGACGTCCTGAATCAATAAACCGGAACGCTGGAGAGTGAAGCTGAATGACCTCGCATGAATTGCCTTGGATCGCCACGCGCACCGCCGCCGGCGTATGTGCCCTATTCGTGTCCATCCACGGCCTGTGGAATATCTACGGCCTCGACTTCCGCATCGACACGCTGATCTCCGCGCTCTACTGTCTGCTTCCGTTTCTCAGCTTCTTTGTGTTTCTCTTTGTAAAGATTCTAAGGATTGAAGTGTGTCTGCACGCGCTGGTCGCGGTCGGCTATCTTGCCACGTTCTCATTCCTCAATTGGCGTACCTGTTCGGCAATCGGTTACTGCACAACCATTGCTGTAACGATTGCCGCAACCGTCGCGACGAAGCCCATGCTCGCCGCTTTTGCCGTTGTCCTCTTGAGTGTTGCGACTCTTCTGCTGGACACTCGCGAGTCAGCAAAACACGCGTCACGTCGCGCGAATTAATCCGCAGGAAACCCGCCCAAATGAGTACTCGAAAGTAAGGCGCACAGCGGACGAAATGTTCCACGTGGAACATTTTTAGGGACTCGCCGTCCAGGCATGGGCTTCGCCCTGGAGCTCAGTCTTTCTTCAACTAAGTAAGTTCGATTGCGGCCGAAGGCCGCGTCCGCCTGGACAGCTAGTCCCCGGATAGGCGCACCAGCTCCTGCGCTTCCTGTCGCGGCCCAAGAATCGATATGCGTGGGATGCGGCCGCGCACCATCGCCACTTCGTCGCAGCGGTGCAGCCGCGGGCAGCTCTGGCAGTCCTTAAAGATCTTGTCCGGCAGCTCCGACTTGTCTTCGACGATGCGAAACCCGAACTTGAAGAAGAAATCCGGAATACGCGTAAACAAACACACCGACTGAATGCCATGCTCTTCAGCCTCTTCAATCAGCCCGCCGAGAATGCGTCCGCCCGCGCCCTGGCCCTTGGCTTCCGGCTTGACTACGATCGACCGCACCTCAGAGAGATGTGGCCCGTACAAATGCAGTGCACCGCAGCCGAGAAACACTCCCGCATCGGATTCGGCGACAGTGAAGTCGCGCACGTTCTCGCAAATCTCCGCAAAAGGGCGCTTGAGAAGGGTGCCGTCGCCGGAGAGAGAGTTTACTAAGTCATAAATATTCGAAGCGTCGTGCAGGAGGGCCTTACGCACCAGCATGAGCGACCTCCTGTGTGAGGGATTGGATGCGTACGGTCGCCTCGTCGAGGGCCTGGCGCACACGCTTGCGTGCAGTTCCGCCGATCACGTCGTGACAATCGAGCGTCGCATCCAGGGAAACCGCGACATAGAAATCTTCGCCGAATTCGTCGCCGAACTGCTTGAGTTCTTCGAGTGAGAGGTTTACCAATTCGACATCCTTGTCGATGGCGAAGCGAACGGCATTTCCGATTTTCTCGTGCGCTGTGCGGAAGGGAACTCCCTTGTGGACGAGATAGGTCGCAGCCGCCATCGCATTCAGATAGCCCGACTCGGATGCCGTGCGCGTGCGGTCGAGGTTGAAGCGCAGCGCAGCAGTAAAGCGCGCGACAAGCGCCAGCATTTGGGGCACAAAATCGACAGAAAATGCCGGCTCCTGCGTCTCCTGCATGTCCTTATTGTAGGCGAGTGGCAGCCCCTTCAACTGCAGAGTGACGGCCTGCGCTGCTCCGTTGATACGGCCTACCTTGGCGCGGATTAACTCCGTCAAATCGGGATTCTTCTTCTGCGGCATGGCGCTCGATCCGGTCGAGAATGCCTCCGGCAAAACAACGAATCCAAACTCAGCCGTTGCATACAAGGTGATCTCTTCAGCAAAGCGGCTCAGATGCAAACCAACGAACGTCAGCGCCTGCAGATACTCGACGATGAAGTCGCGATCGCTGGTCGCATCCATGCTGTTCGGCGTGGGCGCCGTGAATCCGAGCTCGCGCGCGGCGATCGTGCGGTCGAGCGCGAGGGTTGCGCCGGCCACAGCACCCGAACCGAGTGGGCAATAGTTCAGCCGAGCCGAGCAGTCCTTGAGGCGCGAGACGTCGCGGAGAATCATCTCCACATAGGCCAGCAGCCAGTGCGCGACCAGGACGGGTTCTGCGCGCTGCAGATGCGTGTAGCTCGGCATCGCGGCTTCGCCTGCCGCGCGGGCTTGTTCGATCAGGGCCCTTGCCCAGTCCGCGAGGCCGCAGGTGGTCTGCTCAATGCAAGTACGCACGTAGAGACGCAGGTCCGTCGCGATCTGTTCATTGCGGCTGCGCCCCGTATGCAGTTTGAGACCGAGCGAACCGATGCGCTCCACCAAAGACAATTCGACAAAATGATGAATGTCTTCGGCTGTGGGATGCGTGCGCACCTGTTCTTTTCCGGCGTCGGAGGCATGGGCGGCAGCGATCGTGTCCAGAGATTCCCGCAGGAGGTTCGTCTCTTCGGCCGTCAGGATACCAGCCTTGTGAAGGGCAGACGCATGCGCCTTGCTGGCGGCTACGTCGTACTCAAGGAGCCGCCAGTCGAAGACGATGGAGCGCTGCCACGCTTCGAACTCTGCGTCGAGCGGCTCGCGAAATCGACCCGACCACATCTTCACGGATTGCTGTTCGCTCGACACGCTATTCCTTCTCTCTGGCGCCGGCCAGTTGAGGCATCTCGCTGCCTTTGCTGAGGGTGAGCAGGCCGGTTGCGGCGTAGGTAATGAGCTTGTCGCGGGTATCGGTGATGTCGAGATTGCGCATGGTGAGCTGTCCGATGCGATCACGCGGGGAGAAGGCGGACTCGGTTTTCTCCATGCTGAGGCGCTCGGGATGGAAGGTGAGATTCGGCGACTCGGTGTTGAGGATGGAGTAGTCGTTGCCGCGGCGCAGCTCGAGGGTCACTTCGCCGGTGATGGGTTTGGCGACCCAGCGCTGGGCCGATTCGCGGAGCATGATGGCCTGTGAGTCGAACCAGCGGCCCTGATAGAGCAGCCGGCCGAGCTTGCGGCCATTGTCGCGGTACTGCTCGATGGTGTCCTCGTTGTGAA